>JAZDKW010000013.1:0-38773 GCA_043802665.1 Patescibacteria group bacterium | reverse complement strand
TTTAACCTCCTCTGGGACAACCTCAAAGCGCGCAATTCATAAATCAGGACACAGGGAGGATAGATTCTGGACGCGTCTGCTGACTTGCCAGAATGACGGAGGGAGGCCTGGATTCCGGCTCAGAGGCCGGAATGACGGACAATAATGTAACTTCTCGACTACGCTCGAAGAGTATTTAGTGTTTTGTTTGATTCCCCCACCCAATCCAGCCATTAGAGCCTACCAGTAGGCAGGTCCGAGCATTTTTTTGGTTTCATCAAGCCATTGGAGTTTGAGTGTCTTTGTTTTCTAACCCCATTGAGCAAATTCAGATTGCTAATAGTAAAATTGCCCGGTATGGATGAGCATGTCTGACGACGAGTGGAACGAGGAGGAGTTTGCGGTTAAATCCAGAAAGGGCAATTTTAGTTTTTGGCAACTGAATTTGGGAATGGGATCGCCTTTGGGCGCCACCCGTTTGGCGGAGCAAATGGGTGGCAAAGAATTTTGGTTGCTTTGGAAAGCAACAGATCCTTCGACTTCGCTCAGGATGACGGAAAGGGTCAGGATGATAAATGAGGCTATCTATTTAATTTGATTTTTAAGAAAGTCGATTTCATCACGGAGATCGATGGCAGTTTCAAAATCTAAGTTCTTGGCTGCTAAATCCATCTTATTTTCTAAATCAGCAATCAGCAGCTCCAATTCATCGCTCTTGGCTGTTTTGACAAACTTAACCAGCCTACGTTTTTCCTTCATCTTCTGCTGACGTTCTTCAGCTTGGTTTTCTGACGCGATACTTACAATTTTTCTTACAATCGAGACTGGGGTAATTTGATGTTCCTGATTGTAGAGGGTCTGTTTTTCACGACGACGAGATGCCTCTTCCATGGCCGCCTGCATTGAACCAGTTATGCGATCAGCATACATAATCACTCGGCCAGCAACATTCCGTGAGGCGCGACCAAAAGTTTGGATCAAAGATGTGCGCGAACGCAAGAAACCTTCTTTATCCGCGTCCAAGATGGCCACCAGGGCCACCTCCGGCAAATCTAAGCCTTCCCGGAGCAAATTAATGCCCACTATCACATCGAACTTCCCTAACCGTAAATCCCGCAAGATTTCAATCCTTTCAAATATTTCTACACCCGAGTGTAAATATTGCACCTTAATCCCCTGCTCATTCAAAAAATCAGTTAAATCCTCGGCTGTTTTTTTGGTTAAGGTGGTTACTAACACCCGTTGACTTTGGCCAACTACTTTATTAATTTCATTAATCAAATCATTAATCTGACCGGTAATAGGTCGCACCTCCACCTCGGGATCCACCAAACCAGTCGGCCGCACAATCTGCTCCGCGACTTGTTGACTTAGCTTTAATTCATATTCATTCGGAGTAGCTGAAACATAGACCACCTGGCAAATATGCTGATTGAATTCTGCAAACTTTAGTGGCCGATTATCCAGGGCGCTGGGAAGACGAAAACCGTGTTCAACCAAGGTAGTTTTACGAGAGTGATCTCCTTCATACATCCCGCGGATTTGAGGAATTGTCATATGCGATTCATCAATAAACATCAGGAAATCTTTAGGAAAATAGTCCAACAAGGTTGAGGGCATTGCTTCTGACTCTCGATTAGAAAGATATCGAGAATAATTCTCAATGCCGGAGACATAGCCTACTTCCTTCAACATCTCCATATCATAGCGTGTACGCTGTTCTAAACGCTGAGCCTCCACTAATTTATCCCGTGATTTTAATTCTTTCAGTCTGTCTTCTAATTCCATTTCGATCTGGGCAATTGCCTGATTAATCCGCCCTGCTGGGGCAACGAAATGCTTCGCCGGATAAACCGCTATCATGTTTAGATTGGCCAGGATCTCTCCAGTAAGATAATCTATTTGTTTGATCTTTTCTACAGTATCGCCGAAAAAATCAACACGATAAGCTGTGTCACTATAAGCAGGGAATATTTCTACTACTTCTCCCTGAACGCGAAAAGTGCCTCGTGTAAAACTAATATCATTGCGCTGGTACTGAATATCTACAAGCTTATGCAACAGGGTTTCACGAATATATTTTTCCCCGACTTTAATCTCTACTGCTATCCCCTTGTAATCTTCGGGCGAACCCAATCCGTAAATGCACGAAACGGAAGCCACGATTAAAACATCCGAGCGCGTAAGTAACGATTGGGTGGCCGCGTGGCGCAATTTGTCAATCTCCTCGTTAATTGAGGCATCCTTCGCAATATACGTATCAGTTCTCGGAATATAGGCTTCGGGCTGGTAATAATCATAATAAGACACAAAATAATGCACTGCATTATTGGGAAAGAGGTCTTTAAATTCTGCCGCCAGCTGGGCCGCTAAAGTTTTATTATGAGCAATGACAAGAGTGGGTTTTTGAATTTCTTCCACCACTTTGGCTACAGTAAAAGTCTTACCCGACCCCGTCACCCCGAGAAGAGTCTGATGCTGATGTCCATTACGCAAACCTTTTACCAACTGTTGTATAGCGTTCGGCTGGTCACCAGCGGGTCTAAACTTACTTATTAGTTTGAAGTCCATAATTAAGAACTGGGGGGTAAGGGTCTATATTTATTCCTCCCCTTTCGGAGGGGAGGTTAGGTGGGGAGCGCTTAAACCATACTCCCTCCTCCCCTAACCCCTCCTCCGGCAGGAGGGGGAGCTATTTAGAATGTTTCTTTCGCCACTCGGCAATCTTTTGATGATGGCCAGATAATAATACTTTTGGTACTTTATGCCCTTCAAAAACTTCGGGGCGAGTATAGTGTGGATATTCTAATTTAAACTTAGAACCATAGCTTTCTTCTTCCAGTGATACTTCATTGCTAATCACATCTGGAAGCAACCGCCCAACTGCTTCTAAAATTACTAACCCAGCAGATTCTCCGCCCATAATCACAAATTCACCAATACTAATTTTTGTATCAACATATTTTTCCACTCTGGCATCTATGCCTTCATAACGACCACAAATTAATACAATGTGTCGATATTTTTTAGCCCAATTTTGCGCCAACTTTTGATTAAATAGCTTCCTACTCGGAGCCAATAATATCACCAAAGCATCTTTTTGCTTTGATTTACCTGTAATTTGGCGAAGAGCAGATACCAGCGGCTCTACTTTCATAATCATACCTGCCTTACCTCCACCATACGGCAAATCATCCACAGTGCGATGGGGATCGGTGGTAAAATCCCGCGGATTAACTGTCTCTACCTTAATTTTGCCCGTCCGAATTGCTTTTGCTAAAAGCCCTTCTTTGCAGAAATCATCAATAAGCCCTGGAAAAATTGTAATAAAAGTGAACCTCATAACATTATTGTAACCCTTACCCTTGATTTGATCATTTTTCAGTCGGCCATTGGAATTCGAGCGTCCATTCCTTTCCCTAAACCCGTCATTGGAGCTCGAACGTAACACATCAATAAAATTACCGCTACGAAGCCCGTTGTTTGTTAGGGCGAGAGTAGAAAGGTAATTTTATTAGATGCGTAGTGAGAGCGACTGACGGGAGCTTTTACGCCACTTTTCTCAGAAAAGTGGTTTGAATTACTCTTCGGTTAATTCTTGCAGATCTTCTTTGGTAGTAGTACCCGGTGCTGACTTTTCCCGCGCCGCCATAGTGCTTCCTTCTGGCTCAATAATCTTCAGGTTAATACGAGCATTAATCTGGGCACCTAAGACCCGGAGTAAAGTCCGGATAGCCTTAGCAGTCTGACCTTCCTTACCGATAATCTTTCCCATATCTTCGGGGGCAACGGTCAATTCAATGAGCACACCCATTTCATCAACTTTGCGCTCCACTTGGACCTTGTCGGGATTATCGACAATGGCTTTCACCACATACTCCACAAAATTCTTATCTTTATCGCCCATGTTCCTCCCTGAACTTAAACTAATATAAACCACTGATCTCACTGATTTCAAAATCCGTCATGCTGAACTTGATTCAGCATCTTTTCCTTGTTCACCAATTACTTCTTCAGTCGGAGTTTCCCCGCCGTCATTCTGGGGAGCCTCTGGGGCAACTACGGAATCTTTCATTTCGTCATTCTGGCCTCGTCCAGCCTGCCCGCCTGCCCGTGCCGGGCTTTGACGGCCAGGGGCCAGGGAATCGTATGGTTGATTCAGGACCTCTTCCTTTTTCTCTTCAGCTGGAACCGACTCCTCGGCCGGCTTTTCAGATACTGATGGGGCTACTGGGTTTGCGGGAACCGTCTCCGCCGGCTTGGCCACCTTCTTCGGCGCCTTGTGGTGTTCAAGCACCGGCAGGGTAAACCCCTGCTTATTGAGCAATTTAGAGACCGTATTGGTCGGCTTTGCCCCTTTGGAAATCCAATATTCCACCCTATCTTTTTGAACAACTAAGGGTTGGTCTGCAGCAGTGGGACTATAACTCCCTACCACTTCAACAAATTTTCCATCCGTTGGCATGCTATTTTCCGCGACCGTGATGCGGTACATCGGGAAGTTGCGACGGCCTTTACGGGATAATCTGATAACTAACAATTTCTTCCTAATTACCTTAACCTTAAAGCTCCTCTAAGATATGATAAAAACCTTTCGGTGTCAATATAGCCAAAAACTGGTGACAATAGAGAGAAAAACCCTTATAATCTTACTGTTAAGGAGATGGCTTTCTATGAAGATTGATGTAAAACAACTACTAAGCCAGCTGGAAGGGTGTACTGAAACCCATCCCTTCCAACATACTACTCTGCCTATTGATGAAACCACTGTGGCCCAAGTAACTGGTACCGTTATCTTAACCCACCTGGGAGATGGGTCTATCTTGGGTCAATTAACTGGACAGGCGCAACTTACCCAACCTTGCCACCGGTGTCTCGCTCCCACTATTTTGCATGTACCACTTGATTTTGCTACTGAGTTTAACTCCAAGATAAATAGCAAGGATACCGAAAAGTACCCGATCACTAACGGAGAGATCGATTTATCTGTTCCGCTGACTGAAGAAATTATTGCTAATTTCCCACTCCAGGTGCTTTGCCAGGATAATTGTTTGGGCTTATGTCCTCAATGTGGAGCCAATTTAAATGACAATCCCTGTAAATGTGGTAAAGTAAATTATGAGGTAAGGAACAAGATAAATCTATAAACTATGGCCGCTCAACCAAAAAAGAAAATCAGCCGAGTCCGCGGACGTACCCGCCGCGCCCATTCAGCTATTATTCTGAAAAAACTACCGTTATGTCCAAACTGCCACCATCCTAAACCCGGGCATATTGCCTGTCCAGAGTGTGGTTTTTACGGTACTAAAAAGATTATGACCACTAAAACTGATCGGCGCATCGCCCAACAATTGAGTAAAACTAAAAAAGAACAAGCTACTGAGGCCAAGAAAGCCAGGTCAGCCCCGGTTAAATCTAAAAAAAATTCTGCTCAAACCAAGACAACTAAGGCCAAACCAGGAGCAAAAGACAAAAATACTCGGACAACTGACGAGGTAAAATCCTCTAAAGTTAAAAACAAGTAATTATGGCGTCTAACCGACATTTTGCTCGCATTATCTTAATGCAAAGTCTGTATGAGTTTCTCCAACGCGGAGGGGATTTGCCTACTATCGTGAAACGCAACATTGCCAATCACGATTTTGACGAAAATAATACCAAGTTTATCTTGAAGATCGCCGAAGGTGCCCAGAAAAATATTACTGAGATTGATGAGGTCATCTCCATCTCGGCTCCCGAATGGCCCTTGCCCCAAATTGCCCAGGTTGACCTTTCCATCTTGCGTTTAGCTATCTTTGAGTTACTTTTTGACGATGAAGTTCCACCCAAAGCCGTGATTAATGAGGCGGTAGAGTTGAGCAAAGCCTTCGGTGGAGAAAATACCAGCAAGTTCGTCAACGGTGTCTTAGGAACTGTCTACAGAAATTCCGCTAAGTATCAGGAGGAAGAAGCTAAGGCGGCCGCACGAACCTCTAAACCACCTACTCCACCTGATAATAATTAGGTTATGGATGATTTGCAAAAGCTACAAGAACAATTAGACATCAAATTTAATCATCCCAAGCTACTGGAACAAGCTTTTATCCATCGCTCATATTTGAATGAACACAAATTTCCTCTTGGTCATAACGAACGCTTAGAGTTTTTAGGGGATGCTGTATTGGAATTAATCGTTTCGGAACATCTCTATAAAGAGTTTCCTGATAAACCAGAGGGGGAACTTACCGCCATCCGAGCGGCCTTAGTTCGACGCGAAACTTTGCAAGCCGTAGCTGAAGAGTTAGGGTTTTATAAATACATGAAATTAAGCCGTGGTGAAGCTAAAAGCGTCACCAACCAAGCCGCTATTTTAGCTAACACAGTGGAAGCCGTAATTGGTGCAATTTTCTTAGATCAAGGGATACCGGGAGCAGAGAAGTTCATCCAAAAATGTATAATTTCCAAAACTGCTGAGATCATTAAATCACAAACTTATATTGATGCTAAAAGTCATTTTCAAGAATTAGCTCAAGATAAGGATGGGCTCACCCCAACTTATCAAGTAGTCAGTGAATCTGGACCTGATCATAATAAAACTTTTGAAGTAGCAGTGTTGATCGGTGAACGGGAATGGGGCCGCGGCACCGGTAATTCCAAACAAACCGCCGAGACGGCCGCCGCCACTGACGCCCTCCAAAAATACGCCGACTAACCCTCCAATGTTTTCATTTCTTCTGCCGACAGAGAAAAGCCGGCGGCTTTGATATGCCCGCCACCACCAAATAGTGCGGCCAGACGGCTGACATCTACTTCCAGATCTTCTGTGCGCAAATTAAACTTGAATTCCGCCCCGCGCTCCGATCCCAAAATCACTGCTTTGACGTTAGGCACTGTTCGCATTAGATCCACCGCCCCCTCTAAATCTTCGTCAGTGGCCTCGCATTCTGCCAAATCCTGAGCTGTAATTATAGCGACCAAGATATTCCACCTTTGATTTCGGTGCATTTTTTGCAAAACTCTTCCCCACAGCCTTAGTTTGGAAAGATCTTTATCAGCATAAACATACCGCTCAATCTTGCTGAGGTTGGCACCCTTTTCCATCAGTGATCCGGCTAACTGTAATACCTCCTGGTTAGTATTAGTATGCTTAAAACTCCCCGTGTCAGTAGAGATGCCCGCAAACAAGCAAGTCGCCATATCTTTAGTAATCTCTATCCCCCACTGTTTTAAAACATAAAAAACCAATTCAGCACTGGAAGAAGCAGTCGGATCCACAATATGTAATCCTGGGGTCAAATTTTGGATGCAATGATGATCAATCACCGCCAAATGTCTGGGCCAATCAATCTGCAACTCACTGGTTGTGAAAAAACCTGTGCGCACCCAATCACCACAATCCACTATGATCACTGCGTCGAAATCCTGAGGGGCGAAAGCAGTGCGAATATTGAAAAAATGCGGTAGGAAAGAGAAGCACTCTGGCGGGGTGTCTAAACATGCTACCTCTACCGGTTTGCCCAAGGCCTGGATTCCCAATTTTAACGCTAAACTAGCCCCTACGGCATCACCATCTGGCTTAAGATGAGAAACAACGAGAATTCGGTTAGCAGACAGAAGCTGATCCCGGAGTATCTTGATCTTTCCCTGAAGTTGGTTTGATATCATCTAAGAGTTTTTCTACACGATTAGCGATGTCAGGATCGCTATCTAATTGCCAAACGATTTTAGGAACCTTTCTTACTGGAAAATGCTTATATAAGAATGTCTGAATGGCCGGAGCATGACGCAATAGTTTTTGAAAAGCCAGTTCCTGATCCGCCGTAGCAATAAAGCTTACCCAGACTTTGACAGTGTTAAGATCCTGACTTACCAATATATCATTAATTGACACCATACCGATATTAAAATTATCTCGCTCTTTTATTAATACTTCAGCGAGTAACCGATGGATCTGTTGTTGAACTTGAGCTAACCGATAACTCATTTAACTAACTCCGCTGGGATATGAGAAACTTTAATAAATTCTACACGATCCCCCTCTTTAACTTTTGCCCCTATATCTATCATGAAACCAAAGTCTCCTTGGGCAGCCGATTTTACTTCCTCGGCAACGGATTTAATATTCTTGATTGTCCCATCACCAATCACTACATCATCACGGTAGACGCGCAGAAGATAATCTTTTTTAGCTTCGCCTTTTTCTACCTTTACACCAATAATCTTGCTTTTGGCGGTAGTCATAAAAACTTTCAACACTTTTCCTGTCGCTTCGACAGTTTCTCGGCGTTCGATTCCGCCCGCTTCCACTAACAACTTGCCCAGGTCATCCGTTAAGGTATAGATAATCTCGTAAGTGAGCATTTTAATACCATCCTTTTTGGCCATTTTAGCCGCCCCGGGTAAGATTTCTACCTTAAATCCGACTACAAATGCTCCCCCGCCCTGGGCCGTGAGCACATCTGATTCACTAATATTTCCCGCGCCTTCGCTAATAATATTAATTACATTGCCCCGAGTAGTTTTTAAATGAGATAGGGCACCCACGATAGCCCGCATAGATCCTTGCACATCTGCCTTAATCACAATATTAAGATTTCCGCCTTGATTGATTTTCAGTTGCTCAATTAACGCTCCAAAATCTCCTTTGCCCCCTGTCAACCTACGACTGGCGGCGACCTTGCGACTAGCGGCTAACTGGCGAGCCGATTTTTCATCATTCATAACTACCAGTAATTCCCCAACCTGTGGCGTTCCCATAAAACCAATAACTCGTACTGGAGTAGAGGGACCAGCCTGATTGATTCTTCGGCCAGTGTGATCATACAGAGCCCTGACTTTCCCGTAAGCACCACCGGCCACAAAGATGTCTCCCACCTTCAAAGTGCCGGATTTAACAATAACCGTAGCCAACTGGCCAACTTTAGCATCCTGCTGAGCCTCAATGATAACACCTTGCGCCAAACCAATGACCGGTGCTTTCAACTCCGCTAAATCAACCGAGAGACAAATGAGATCTAATAACTCATCTACGCCCTCACCTGTCTTGGCCGATACTCCTACCAGAGGCACTTTACCTCCCCAGGCCTCAGTTAAGATATTCTGTATGGATAATTCCTGTTTAACTTTCTCAATGTTAGCGCCTGGGCGATCGATTTTAGTTACCGCTACAATCATAGGTACATGGGCGGCCTTGGCCAAATCAATCGCCTCAATCGTCTGCGGCTTTACCCCTTCATCTGCCGCCACCACTAAGATAACTATGTCTGTTACTTTGGTGCCCTGTGCACGGATGGAGCCAAAGGCTTCGTGCCCAGGCGTATCTAAAAAAGTAATTTTGCGTTTGACGGTATCGCCCTGACCCTGTCGCGTAACTCTGCCTGCCCCCTTCTTTTGTACTTTCGACTCTTCAGACACTTCAACCTGGTAAGCCCCCATATGTTGGGTAATACCGCCGCTTTCCTTTTCCGCCACCTTAGTCTTACGGATATAGTCCAACAATGACGTTTTGCCGTGATCAACATGGCCCATAATAGTCACAATCGGCGCCCGAGTTACCAGATCGGCCTCGGCTACTTCGGCTACGTCTTGGCCTTCTATAGCGGCTGTTTCATCTAATTTAGCCTTAAATCCAAAGTCGTCAGCCACGATTGCCGCCGTATCAAAATCAATATTATCATTAAGAGTTGCTAAAACACCGTTTTTCAACAGGTAATGAATAACTTCTGTGACTGGCTGGTTCAACATATCTGCCAATTCAGTCACTCTGACTACTGGCGGCACAGCCACTTCCAATTTATCTGGTTGGGATTGTTCTTCTATTGTCATATAAATAAAGCTGCTTCCCTGCAGCCAGATATATGCTTCTCAAGATAGACTTTTCTTATTACTTAATTAGACATTCTTGAGAGCTTCCATAATTTTGGCTGCTGATTTTTCCCCAATTCCACTGATAGATTTAATTTCTTCAACGGACTTGATCTTAAGTTCGGCGACATTATCAATTTTAGCCTCTTTCAATTTGCGCACTAACGCATCGCTTAACCCTAATTTATTCAAGTCTGAAGAGGAAGATTTTTTAGTAGGAACGACCTCACCTGGCGACTGCATCGCCTTTAACGATAAACCAAATCGATGGCTTTCTGGCTCAATATCAATAACCTTTAACTTTAAAATATCTCCTGTTTTAACTACATCATTAGGGTCAGCCACATGTTCAAAAGATAATTCGGAAATGTGAATTAGCCCATCAATTTTGTCGGACACTTTAACGAAAACTCCAAAAGGCATAATTTGTGTTACTGTTCCCTCAACCATCTGCCCAACTTGATAGCCTTTAACTAAATCGAGCCATTTATCTTCCACTAATCGTTTCATACTCAAAGAGATTTTGTCTCCTTCTATGCCGATAACTTGTACCTGAATTTTTTCACCAGCCTTAGCATAATTGCGAGGGTCATCGACCTTATCCCAACTAATTTCAGAAATGTGCACTAACCCTTCTAATTCGCCAAAACTAACAAAGATACCAAAATCAACTACTCCGCTCACCTTGCCGGTCAATACTTCACCCACTTGGATGTTAGCAGTCAGAGCATCAAACTCTTCTTGTTTAGCCGCCTTTTCAGAGAAAATTAATTTGTTAATCTCTTTATCACAACCAATGATTTTGACCTCTAAGGTTTGCCCCTCGAACTTAGAAAGCTTACTTAAAATCTCATCTTTGTCATTGCCTACTCGCGGATAGTGTGCAGGAGTCAATTGAGACACCGGCAAAAAACCACGGACACCTTCTGCTTCCATAATCAATCCCCCACGATTGGCTTCTACCACTCGCGTCGCCACCAAACTGCTATCCCGGTAATGTTTTTCTAAAGAAGCCCACCCTCGGTTCCGCAAAGCTTCACGAATGCTCAAAATAATAAATCCTTCTTCATTCTCCTGCTCTACCACCGAGGCTATTACCTGATCGCCCATTTTAAAATTGGGCATAGAAATACCCGCTTCGGCTAATTCCTTGCTGGAAATAATACCTGTAAACTTGCCCGATGCGATATCTACCCAAACTCGGTTACTCGTCACCGCCGCCACTGTTCCTTCAACTAAGTCACCTGGCTTCAAGATACCCAAATTATCAGCTTTATTGAGTAGCTGGGCCATCTTACTATCAGTGGCTGGGGGTAGGACTTTAGCAGACATAGTTTACTTGTATAACTTAGTTGATATAAGGAGTACCCAACTACTATAGGAATATTTGGGCTCCTGGTCAAGTTTTTTATTATTTGCGGCGCCGACGGAAATAATAGGCCCTTTGTTGACGGTTCACTTGGTCCGCTCGTTTCTGTGGAAGTAATTTATACCGATAGTAGATGAGATAGCCTATCCATCCTACTATTCCTACTATCATTAGGGCTGGCCAAAACCGCCAATTAAAGTACGGGATACTTTCATAACGAAAAAATAAACCAGCCAATCCTGTGATAGAGAATGTATAACCAATATTCAACCAATGTGCCCACCAGAACTTACGTTCGCCTATCCACTGTTTACTAAATTTTACTAATCTAATATTAAGCACAATAGTTCCAGCCAAAACTATTACCATCAGTATTACTAATGGCCAAAGTAAAGCAAGTTCCGGACCCGCATAACTATCAAAATAATAACTCAGTTTAAAAATGTTTAGGAAATTCATAATAATTTATTTCTTACGCTTTTTACTTAGGCGACTGGTTCGGCTACTGGTTCCTCGCCAATCAGGAACAATTTTTTTCTTGATAAATTCGCTCTTCTTAGCCAATTGAGAAGGTCGCTCCTTTACACCTTCCGCCGCTATTTTTCGTTTAATAAAACTTTTACCGTTCCTGGCACCTTCCCCTACTGATTTTTGTGCCGGTAAAGATGTCTCAGCGGCAGGAGCATTGCTCGGTAAATTGTCCTGAACAGAATCGCCACTCTCATCTTCTTTAGCAATAATACTGAATGAGGCTACTTTGTCAGCCCCCTTGAGACGCATCAAGGTGACACCTTGGGTCACTCGTCCTAACATAGGCACACTACTTAGAGGAAGCCGGATTACCTGTCCTTGTTTAGAAGTAATGATCAGATCGGCAGTAGAGTTCTTGGCAACCAACTGACCTCCGACAATCTTCCCGGTGCGCTCGGTGAGATGCATCGTCTTAACCCCAATACCGCCGCGGTGCTGTAGAGAATATTGATTCAAATTGGTCCGCTTACCCAAACCTTTCTCTGCTATCACTAAGCTCGCGGATTCATCGCTTGAGTGGGCTACCTCCGCTGAAATCACTTCATCTTTGGGCCGAAGTTTAATCCCGCGTACTCCACGCGTACTGCGTCCCAAAAGCCGAGCATCACTTTCGGCAAAATGGATTGCCTGTCCTTCCCGAGTAATAATTAATACCGTGTCACTCTTGCAAGATTTTTTTACCCAGCGCAGTTCATCACCCGCGTCCAACTTGATAGCAATCAGACCATTAGTTCGAATATTGGCGTACTTTTCAGCAGCAGTTTTCTTAATTACTCCGCCTCTTGTAATCATTACGAAATTATCCCCCGCTTTATATGACGGCATTGTCAAAATGGTCGTTACTATTTCCTCGGGGGCCAGCTGGATCACATTAACAATCGCCGTACCCTTGGCAATCCGAGAAGACTGAGGGATCTCATATACTTTCTGACGAAAAACCCGTCCCCGATTAGTGAAGAACAAAATATCATCGTGATTTTGTGTCGCTTGGATAATTTCAATCTGGTCTTCTTCTTTGGTCGTCATACCGATAATGCCCTTGCCACCACGATGCTGAGAATGATAAGCCGTAACAGGCTGCCGTTTAATGTAGCCGCCCTTAGTCAAAGTCACGATCACGTCTTCGTTAGGAACTAGGTCTTTGTCGCTAAACTTTCCAATGGTCTGATTAATTAACTTGGTGCGCCTGGGATCACCGTACTTAGTCTTAAGATCTAATGATTCCTGTCTAATAATCGCCAACACCCTTTGTGGATCGGCCAAAATACTCTTGAACTCTTTGATCAGGGCTTGTTTCTCTTTATATTCATCCTCTACTTTTTGGCGCTCTAAACCAGCTAAGGCCTGTAGGCGCATTTCCAAAATGGCTGTGGCTTGGGCAGTGCTTAATTTAAACTTCTTGACTAAATTAGCATGGGCTTCTTCTTTGGTGTCGGATTTACGGATAGTGCTAATCACCATGTCTAAGTTATCCAACGCGATCTTTAAGCCCTCCAAAATGTGTGCCCGTTCTTCTGCTTTCCTTAACTCAAATTGAGTCCGCCGGGTTACTACTTCCTGCCGATGAACTACAAAGTACTCCAATACCGATTTCAAATTCAAAACTTTAGGCTGCAACCCATCCACCAACGCCAACGTGTTCACGTGGAAGGACGACTGCATCGCCGTCAATTTATAAAGCTGATTGAGCACTTTTTTGGGATAGGAATCGGCCTTTAACTCGATAACTACCCTAATACCATCCTTGTCCGATTCATCGCGTAAATCAGACACGCCTATAATCTTCTTGGTTTTAACTAACTCGGCTATTTTAGCTACTAACTCGGATTTATTGACCTGATAGGGAATCTCCGTGATAACAATGCGGTAACCTTTTTTCTCTTCTTCAATTTCCGCCACTGCCCGCATCACAACACGCCCTTTGCCAGTAATGTATGCTTCTTTAATCTCTTCTGGATTATAAATCACTCCGCCGGTCGGAAAATCTGGTCCTGGAATATATTGCATCAACTGTTCAATCTCGATCTTAGGATCATCAATTAACGCTACAACAGCATCAATTAGTTCTCCCAGGTTATGCGGCGGAATACTGGTAGCCATACCCACAGCGATACCCATTGTACCGTTAAGAAGTAACTGAGGGACCTTGGCCGGCAGGACTTTAGGTTCTTGGCGCGTCCCGTCGTAGTTATCCATAAACTCTACTGTATCTTTATCAATATCGGCCAGGAGTTCTTCTGCCAGCGCCGACATCCGAGCTTCGGTGTAACGAGGAGCGGCAGCACTATCACCATCTACTGAACCAAAGTTACCCTGTCCTTGCACCAAAGGATACCGCATTGAAAAATCTTGAGCCAAGCGAACCAACGTATCATAAACTGCCATATCGCCATGTGGGTGGTATTTGCCCAAAACCTCTCCTACTACCGTAGCGGCTTTGCGAAACTTAGCTGTGTGTTTAAGTCCCATCTCGCTCATCGCGAATAGTACTCGTCGGTGTACTGGTTTTAGACCATCTCTCACATCCGGCAAAGCGCGAGAAACGATAACGCTCATAGCGTAATCTAAGTACGATTCCCGCATCTCATCCTCTAAGATCCGGTCCTTTACTTTACCCAAATTATCGATTATCTCTTTATCGGCCATAGATATAACTTCCTGCCTCTGCGAACAACAGGGCTCATCGCTTTAAACGATTCTTATAATTATTAATTATATAACGCTACGCTGTGGGCCAGGAATCAATCGCCCAGATACCTTCTTTTTTCAGCATAACGAACTTACGTTTTTCGGTAATACTGCCTCCGTCGGGTGTTTCTTTTTTAATCCGGGCATCCAGTTCAATTTTGGTATCGCTCAATTTTCTGGTATCAGTGATTTCAAAGCTTTTAATCTCAGTGGCCTCTTCTACCACCCCCCGATTAAATTCAGTTTTGGCTTCCGTGGTCAGATAGGTCACCATACTATCCGCATCTTTAGCAATGTAGGCTTGCATAAACTTGCCTACTACTGCTTGGGCGGCAGTTTTTTCAGCATCATCAGCTTCGCCCTTCTGTTTTTGATCATCAAGATATTTTTGCATCAAATCTTTTACCCCGTCAGCCATCTTGAACAAATCCCCTGGCAAACTTGCCTCTAATAGTTTATTTTTATCGGCGATCAATAAATTATCGTAAGCTTCATTCATCGCCGTTGTTAACTCTTCTAATTTATCTACACTACTAATGTCAGAGATTAGCCCGCTGCGCCCCTGTTCCATAACACTCTGGAGTTCTCTCAAATAATCTATGTAATCTTCCAGGAAGCTACGCATTTTAGTGATGACTAAATTACCCGAAAAAACATACCCACTAATGCTCTGCAGATTATAGGACACATCCTTCAGGGTGCCATTGCTGGAACTCAACACCGTTTGAAAACTGCCCTTAGTATCATCAAACAATGCCGGGTAGTCAGAAACATCGGCAAAGGCATTAGTAAGACCGGTGGTAGCTACAATAATCTCATCCCAGTTATCACGAATGTTCTGCTCGTGACCGCTTCCTTGCTTCTGCAGACTATAATAGTAATACGAAGTCAGGCCGCCGATCATAATAATTAAAGCGGCGATAAAAACAGTGAGCATTACCCCCAGCGGACGAGGGCTACTGGCACGTTGCAACCTGGCGATATCCTCCTCGCTAACCGGCGCATCGTCGTGGGTAAAATCCCCCATATCTGTATCTTCCATTTGCGCTTAAAAATATAGACTAATAATGACTTTATTATACCTCATTAGCCCTGGTTTTTCAACACTAAAACTAAAAAAAGCGACCTTGAATTAGGTCGCCTTAATAGCCTGCTTAATGTAACACACCCTGTTAGTAATTAAGTGATGTTGAGAGCAAAATACCCAGAACCACACCCAGGACGATATCAATCCAAATAATGATCCAGACTGCTCTAATCCACTTTCGCTCAATAGCTATGAACTGCTCTACGCTACTAAAACGGTTAGTGCGCCAAGCATGGACATTGCCCCTGATGCACATATAAATGTACAATCCGATGACAGCCGGAATCCAGATCCAAAATAACATCCATAAAATGCCGCTCAGCACAACTAAGACTAATACAGCCAACGGCCAAAAGTAATATCCGATGCCCCAGGCCCAGATCCAGCCCCACCAGAATGCCGGCCAACTCCAATGACAGATTTCCTGGGGTACTTCCGTTAGATCGCTCTGGACTTGAGCTTGAAGTGGCAAAGGGTGCTGCACCGGCGGTTGGGATTGGGCTACTGGTGCGCCGCAAGCCACACAGAATTTATCATCCGGTACCAATATACCGCCACAGCACGTACAATACTTTTTCAACACTCCCGAAGTGAAATCAACCACTGTGAAATCCTCCTTTCACAAGAGATAAAAACATAAGATTGTTATCTAATTTATTTCAATGTCAAATGACAAGATGCCTTATTGTAGCACCATTCCTCCAGAAATCAAGCAGATAAGTCCACTTCTCGAAAAACCACTTTAATGAGATTATAAGGTTAGTATAGCTTGACAATAAGGAGGTGCGGCAATGTCGCGCCAACCCGAAAAAAAGAAGTCCAGAAAAACTTCAGAATCAGAAGAAAGCAAGCTTGACGAAATCACCGTTGATTTGGGAGATGACACCATATTTCATCTCACCAGCGAAGAATTGGCAGAATGGACGGAAGATTTTGCCGACCTCAACCAGGAACATCGAGACTTGATCAAAGCTGGCCGAGTATCGGTCGCGGAGATGAACACAGCAATGGATTTTTAGCCCTCCTTCCCGTTTGCACCTTAATTTAACATCCTACCCCCAATTCGGGGGTTTTTCTTTATCTAATTATCCGAACTTCTTCAGCTAAAACAACACCGGTTTTAGCTTTTACTTTTTGCTGGACTAATTTAGATAATTTAAGCACATCCGCAGTTTTCGCGTGATGGTAATTTACCAGAAAATTAGCATGTTTATTAGAGATTTTGGCTCCACCCACCGTAGCGCCTTTCATCTCTGCTACTTCAATAAATTTCCAGGCGGGTTCGGTGCGGCTGGGATTTTTAAACCAACTCCCGCAAGAAGGTGCTTGGGGATGTTTGTTGAGACGCAATTGTTTTTCTTCGGCAATATCTTTAAGCGCCTGCTTTTTATCAACTTTTTGGAGTTTAAAAGTGGCGCTCAACACTACCAATTCCGGATGATCTTTCAATTTGGAGTGACGATAGACAAGCCCTAATTTATCGGGTTTCACTGTAGATATTTTGCCAGTTTTGACATTTAAAAGCTCCATCGACTCTAACACATCTTTGATTTCCTTACCGTAACATCCAGCATTACCGACAATCGCTCCTCCCACACTTCCAGGGATATTCGCCAAAAAATTAAGTCCTCCCCACCCTTGTTTAATCAAGTTCCGCACCATATCCCCCAGCATCGCCCCCGCCTCCACCTCCACCAACTTTCCGTCATCCTGGCTTGTCCAGGATCGTATAGATTTATTCATACGATTCTGGAGTCGCCCCAGGGGCTCCCCAGAATGACGGAGAATCTCTATCCTATCCGCTACATACCTCACCACCAATCCTTGCCATCCCTTATCCGGAAAAACCACATTGCTCCCGCCCGCCAAAACAAAATATTTGATGCCAAATTTATGCGCTAATCGCAAAGCTTCAACTAATTCTGATTTGGTTTCAGCTTCCACTAACAAATCTGCCGGCCCCCCTACTTTCATAGTGCAAAACCGCGATAGTTTTATCCCGCGCTTTGCCACCAACGAACAATCGGTTATAAATTGTGAGTACTTCTTATTCAAACTGGACCACCCAATGAATCAATATCATCCCCCCTATCAAAACGATTAATTGTGCTAAGCGCATCCCTAAGTGTTTGCCACCCTTGAGTTCAGCAAACAAATCTGTGAGAGCAATGTACAAAAAACCGCCCGCTCCAATCGCCACGGCATACGGCACCACTTGAGCCACTTTTTGCATCGCCCAATATGCAACTAATGCCCCTACTACGGCTGTCAGCGCCGAGATAAAATTAAAATAAAGAGCCTTGGAACGAGAAAATCCGCTGTGCAAGAGCACGCCAAAATCTCCCAATTCTTGGGGAATCTCATGGAACAAAACCGCCACAGTGGTAGTGATACCTAAAGAAAAATTAACTAAAAAGGCTGAGGTGATCAAGACTCCATCTAAAAAATTATGTAAACCATCCCCTAACAATACGGAGTACCCGATTACCCGTTTGGGATTTTTGTCACATTCCCCACAATCGTGTCGATGCTCGTGATGCCAATGCAAAACCTGTTCAAATAGTAAGAATAGCAGGATGCCCACTACAACCCATGCCAAAATACTTTCCCCTGATTGTTCCAACGCCTCCGGGATTAAATCAAACCAGGCGGCCGCAAGAAGTGTCCCTGCCGCAAACGCCACCAACCACGGAATAATCTTTTCCACTAACCTCTCTTGCCAAAAGAAAAACACTACCCCGATTAAAGAGACCGTGCTCACTATTAAAACTGCGCTGATAATATAACCTAAAATCGGCATAAAGTTAATTTATTGGACAGTCAGATCAAAACATTTGTGGCCGATTGGGTGGACAAAGCTATTTGCTCCCTCAAACTTAGGCGCTCCGGCTGGTTGAGCCGCTGTGGTATTAGAAGTATCTTTAGTGTTATCAGCGGCAAAAGTGGCGCACAATTCATAGCTTTTCAGTCCCAATACCTTGTACTCAAATTGTTGCTTAGTTACTGGATCAACCAGCCCATCTGTTTCAATAAAGATTCTCGTATCATTTACTAACTGTTGTAAAGTAGTCGGCAATATCTGATGACCAGTCAATTTATCACCACCATAATATTCTTGGATAGCTCCACTAATTGAGATCAACCGTTGAACCCGGGTGTCATCAAGCCGCTTTTCTCGGATAACCGAGGGACTATCGATAATAAAGAATGTCCAAATTACCCCGGTGGCCACAACCACGAAAACTATCCACTCAAAAATCTTAAAACTGGCACTTAACTTCTTAGCTTCGCCGTTAAAGAAACGTAAATGCCACCACTGATACCAAAGCACCGCAGAGGCAATTAGCAGTGTGACCAGCGTGTGCAAAGCAAATCTAAGGGCTAAATTGCCGTTTAAGTAAAATAGTAAGAGAGCAATCAACTGCCAAATAATAACTAAAATAACTACTACCAAAGTGATGTAGAGAAGCCACCGCCGCACCCCCGTATCGTGAATCATCTTGCCTGCCCCCAGCATCTTATTTGCTAAGTAATTGACGTACAGAAAGATGGGAAAAGCGATAATAACGGCCGCTAAGAAACCCACCAAATTACTACTACTTAAAAAACCAATCCCTTCCAAAGCATCAGGCACATAGTGGTTAATGATTCCCTTCAGAATAAAATTCATCCCCACGCTGGAAACCAGCAAAGTGGCGTAATTCAAGAGATAGATAAACCCGTCCCGGGCAAAGTTATACGTCTTTTCCATATGATTAAGTTTAGTAATACTACTCCTTGATTATAACCCAAAATCCCCTCCTGTACCTCCTCCTACCCAGGAAAAGGTTGGGCAGAGATATTAATTACAAACGGCTCATCCCTGTTGAGCCGTTGACTTCTGATAGGGTCTGCCCATTGGAGGCAGGTTGTTCTGAAATGAGGAAAATCTTTTAAGGTGAAGCTGTTGTTTGAGCCCTGCTCCAGTTTATCTTTCGTCATCCTGGACCGACTGGCCAAAGGCCAAGTTCGGATTCCCTGGCCGGGCAGGCAGGATCCAGGCCTGGATTCCGGATTCCGTCCTTCGCCCTTATGGCTACGGAGGACTAACGCAAGTCCAGGATGACGAAGATGAGGCTTTCTTATCCCCTAAGCCGGGCATTGGAGTTTGAGCGTCTTTGTCTTCTAAGCCAGCCCTTGGAACTCGAGTGTATGGCATCCAGAAAATTACCGTTGCGAAGCCAACTGTTTGAGGCCGATGTGCTATCGGCCGAGTTTGGCGAAAGCAGTAAGGGAATTTTCTGTTAATGCCAAGCGAGAGTGACGGGCTGGGACTTTGGTGTTACCTTTCTAGAAAGGTAATAGAAAATTGGGTTGTTTTGGGAAGCAACAGATCCCTCCACTACAGCCGGGATAACAATGAAAAGTAACTTAAATAAAGCCAAAGGATACGATGGGTTCGCCGGGCAAAGCCACCGAAGAATCGGCATGGCCCAAAACAATCCCATCTCGGTCAGCCACAAGAGTTTGCTCTAATTTACCAAAAACATTATAGATTTTAGCAATCGGCTGATCTTTTTTAACGAGCTGTCCCGGTTTTACCTTAAATCGAATAATCCCAGAACTGGAACTAACCGGCTGATGCGAATAACGCAAAACCTTGCCTTGTAATATTTCGGGGATAGTATAGTCCATTTTTTGTTCAGATATATTTACCATTCCTAATTTCATCAGGATATTCCAAACGGCTTTAACCCCTTCTTCCACATTTTGTTCGTTCACGACGTAAGCTTCACCTAACTCCAAAGTTATGGCCGGAATATTCTTGAACAATAAACTCCCAGACAAAGTCCGCTTTAAATCATCCCTATCATCAGCCTCTTCTTGTTCGTTAATAACTACAAAACCAGTTTGGGCAGCATACTCTTTAACTTTTTCATAAGCCGCTTTGTGCTCAGCTCCCGGGTATGGATCAATCAGGGTGTAGGGAATGGATTGGGTCCAATCGTTGTGTAAATCCAACACCAGCGCTGGATTTGTACTCATAATAGTGGTGAAGATTTTTTCAGCAATGCGTTCGGCCAGAGACCCTTTTGGATTGCCGGGAAAAGCTCGATTAAGATCGTCCGAACTCACACCGATACTCCGCGACACCATCTCAAACCCCATCGGGTTCATTAGAGGAAAAGCATGGACTGCCCCTTTAAGCAAAGGCTCCTTTTTAAGCTTTTTGAAAATCTCTTGAATAATAGCAATCCCGCCCACCTCTTCGCCGTGGACACAACCAGTTAGCCAAACTACCGGACCATCGTTTTTGCTTTTAGCCGACATCAAGGCCAGTCTCCGGGACGATAAATCCGATCCCGTTAATACATTGATAAACGAGTAGCGAATTTGTTGATTGGCTAATTTGTAGTTAGTTAAGGCGTTCATATTATAGTTGGTTAGAATTTTAGCAGGTTAGAAATAAAAATTTGTCATCCCAGACCGGATTGCTTTTAGCAAATCAGGATCTGGGATCCAGAAATTAAAACAAACAAAAACATTTTTCTGTTTATTTTTATGTCTGGATTCCCGCCTGCGCGGGAATGACAGCTAAATTCGATGATCAAACTGTCCCTAATTTACACCTTTTTGCCCCTTATGTCAAGAAAGTGGCTCCCAGAACATAAAAAGACTCTGGACTCCCAGAGCTTAGCTCAATAACTCTTTATTCGGGTTAATTACGTGGTTCTATTGTGCTGTTTTTTCAACCAGGCATAGGCTGGTGCTATGAACATTCTCCACCAGTTCCAAAATCCTGCGAAAACCAACACCATAAACAATGTCTGAATAATTTGATATCCCCTGTCCGGCACCCCCACCGGTTGACCCATACCAGCCGCTAACGCCGCTGGTGAAAATGAGCGCAGTGGAGTGCTCGCCAAAATCTGGGTGTGATTGTAGGCTACTAAAGCTAACCCGACCGGAGAAGTATTAACAATGATTGAATCATTAGGTTCACCTGCTATCACCGTGGCAGATTTTTCTTTAACTACGCTATCTTTAGCCAAATTTTGACCTGCATCCGGGATAGCAATATTCATCGCTTCCCCTAAGACACCTGGCGTCCGATAGACCGATTCTGCCATTGCCGTTGACCAGGCAGTAAGTTGCGGGAAAGGTTCGCCGAAATGTTGAACAACGAACACTGCAGTACGGCCGTCAATGACTCCTTGAACAATGCCTACCCCAATCTCTTCATAATTAGCATTAATAAGGTTGGTGTAATGAGTTGGGCTGTTAGTCCAAGCCGCAACGACCGAGGCGGGGCTGACGAATCCCTTAGCCAGATTTTCCCCAGCTCGCAAATAATTGTATCCTGTTCCAGAAATCCAATAAGCCATTTTATGCCCAGCTGAATCAGCATGACCAAAATACCCTTGGTTGGCCATATCCATTGCCTTGGCCAAAGCGGAAGCATTTAATTTGTCGTTAACTACTAAGGTCGCTACACCCTGCTTAGCCCGCACTTCATTAGTTAATCGGATAACTTCTGCCTCTTTGCCCATCAATCCTTCAGCTAAAGCCATCGGACGAGGTGCAACCAAGATCACCGCTACCGCCGCTATTGCTGTGTTTCTGATTAACCACAAAGCTACCCGACCCCAGTACATTAAGCGAGGTCTTTCTGGTGAGCAATCTATTGAATTAGCTTGATTCTGAGTTTTATTTTTCACCTTTGTTTTTGATTTTTTCTACATCCTCCTACAGACAACCTTATTATTATATTATACCAGTAAAATAATCTTTTGTCAACTACTAAACATTTTGTCCAATAATACTAAAACCAGCCCGCGAGAGCGGGCTGGTTTATCTTTAGTTAGCAACGACTAAACTAATGCCCTACATTCCCCCAGGAGTAGCCTTACCTTTACGATTAGCCCACTTGTAAATGCCATAGATAATTAGCAGTAACAGCAGTAAAGAGATACTGATGATGCCAAAGATCTGCCAGCCGCTTGCGCCGCCTTGACTGTCCTCGGGTTGGTTATCTTCATCTTGCTCTCCCAATATATCTCCCTGTTGTTCCAAATTACCCTCATCGCCAGCAGTACCAGTGCCGAGAGCTAATTGCCGACCACCAGACCCAAAAGTTGGATTGGCAGGAGGCGGCGTGTTGACATCCTCGTCACCGGCCACATCACCACCACCGACACCTTCTTCTTCATCAGATGATTCTCCTGTTGGTTCTGTCGGCGGAGTGTAGTATCCACCACCACCGGTACCACCACCGGTGCTACCTTCGGTACCTACCTGACCTTTTTTATTACCAAAGTTGATATTGATATGGTCTTCGCCAGCATCAGTGATGATTAATCCATAGGCATAACCGTACGACAAATTGGGAAGTGTTTGACCCCAACCATCCTGAGGCACCTCGCGTACCACATAATTCCCCGACGATAATCCTGCAAAAGAATAACTACCATCCCCAAGAGTTACTATAGATGGCTCTGCACCATTCAGGCTAACACTGTCATCAAGATCTAAGTAAATGGTCCAGCCAGAAAGCGGTTCATCATTTTCATCATCCTTAATGCCGTTGCCATTATGATCATTGAACTTCATCCCAGTGATAGAACCTAACTCTGGTTCAGGATCGCCACCTGGACCGGGTTCTTGCTCCAACTGATAATTACCAAAATCTTTATTTATATGAGTCCCATAGGCCGATACCAAGTAATAACCGTCCGGTGCTGGCAGAGTTTCTAACCAACCGTCTTGGGTTTGCTCGGAAATCATTACATTACCATAAGCTCCGCTTAAATCAAATTGATAGTAACCGGTATCATCCGTGACTTGTTTATCAATAACTTCATAGATGCCCACGGTCAAAGCTCCACTGTCGTTTTGAGCATAAATCTCATAGATCTGCAATTTTACTGGATCGCCCGTGCCTGTGATGGTGTACCAGTAGACATTATGCGGATTATATACTCCCCAGTTTGGATCAGCATCATCCACAAATAGATCAAGCAATGTGGAGCCATAACTTTCATAGTTCTTAACAATATCGGTCCACTCGGTTGAGTTAGGCACACGGAAGGAGTATTTAGCATCAGCAGTAATGCCATCATTGGCATCGTAAGTTCCGGAAACTCGCAGGATATATTCCTTCCCTGCAGTAAGAGGAGCTGTCCAGAACACCGGACTGGTACTAATACTGTTGCGTGCTTCCACAGCGACCGTCTGGATTAACTTACTGGCATAGATAGTCCACTTGCCCAAACCATTGTCGCCTTCGTCTTTAACTCCGTCACCGTCTTTATCATTGAATTTAACTCCCGAAACTGCTCCCACCAGACCCTGATTACCAAAGTTGAGTCCGGACTGAGTTTTATCGGTGCTCAAATCAACATCGTAATAGATGCTTCCTGGAGCGGTCTGCTGCCAACCCCGCTTGGGAATTTCAAACACCCAAACATGCGGGTAGGTTGACGGGATTGTTAAGTTATACCCTCCGTCGGGACCAGTAACAGTTTCGTCTACCACTTGATAAATATTAACCCAGAGATTCCCAACATTATCGTTGTACCACCCGGGAACTTTTTCGTGAGTGATGGCGTTACCATCAAACACTGAAAAATTAATTACTCCTGCCTCTGCCAATTCATAATTCAGGTAGTACATATGTTTGAGATCGTAAGGACCCCAATCAAAGAAGCTGTCGTTTATTAAGAGATCACCTTGATCCACGCCGCCACCTTCATAATCAAAAGTGCCGTCTTTCCAAGTTGCCCAAGTATCGTGAGTGACGTATTCGGCATCAACACGATTCTGCTCGCCAGCCGCGCCTTGCCAATCACCCGAAACTTGGAATAGGTATTTACCGGCAGGGAGACTGATCGAGTCTATTCCGTCCACCGCTGTCGCTGGTACTTCTACCGTTGCCACTGGGGCAGGCACCACTGCTTTGATGGTCCATTCAGGCAATCCTTCTTCTTGATCGCCCCAATAGCCGTTACCATTCCGATCATTAAATTTATAACCAGTAATAGTTCCCGTGCAGGCACGCGGATTAATTGCCGTGGTAGCGACCGCTTCGGCTTCAATATTGTCCAGGAATACTTGCCAAATTTCATTAGGACTCGTCTCCCCGCTAATTATCACTGTATTATCAATACTGCACTCGTCAGCACCCGGGTAAATCGCTCTCACACCATCAACATCGTAACCATCGGTGGTAGTGCTATTACCAAATTTACTCTTATCCGAACGATCAACTAATTTTACGTATTTAGCCCATGGCAGAATAGTAGAACCACTCTCAAAGGAGAACATTTCATCTTGAATGCCCTGTCCCAATGAAAACCAATTGGTTCCATCTTGTGAAACAAAGCACTCTACCGTTTCTGGATAAGCACTGTCCGAAGGACTGCCATAGCTGGTCTCTACGACTTCAATGTCCGCTCCTGGACCATTCAGGATGTAATTATCAAAACCTAAGACGATTTCACCATACTGAATGTCTTTCTCTATTTCTCCAAAGCCTAAACTAAAGAAGTTAACTGTGTCGTCACGCTCGGCTTCCCCTAAGGCTTTTTCGGGGTGGCTACGCTCTGCTAAGACTGGCGTACCATTCCAGCGCTTACCTTGGTGATAAGAAACAACATGGTCAGCCCACGCTTCCGTAGAATCCACGGTAACGGCAAAGGTCAGAATACCACTATTGCCAGCCGCTTGTGCGCCCAAATACCAGCTTACTTCTCCTCCAGTTTCGCTACCCGGAGATAAAGGTCCGCCGTTATCCGGATCACTGGCGCTATCTTCAACGTAAGTTGTGCCGGTAGGCACCTGATCAGTCACTGTCACATCGTAGAGAGTACCCTTCCCCCCCACACCCCAATTAATGGTGTATAGAATCTCTCCGGTCGTCTCGTTGTACTCACCAGTTTTATCTATTCTTACCGTAGGAACACAAGCATCTTCATTGATAGTCAATAAAACTTCTGCGCTGGCCACTACAGGAACCATGCCGCCCTGATTAGGGTTAAATTCACCTACAAAATCTGCAGTATTATTCAGTTCGCAAATTCCAGGATGCAAAGCCAATGTGGCATCTACATCATAGCCATCGGCCGCCCCCTCAAATAATTTTTTATCTGATACATCCGTCAATCTGACATAGTTAGCCAAGGGCATATCATCGGGTAACCCTACCGAACCATCGCGCTCCACTGTGCCGGCGACTTCCCAGACGGTCATATCTTTACTCACTTCAACCTGGGCTTTTTCCATCGGATAAGCGGTGCCATATGTCACTTCATAGACCATAAGATCATCGCCCACACCGTTAATAATTGGATGATCAAATCTCAAAATAATGCTGGCAGTACTTGTTTCTGTTGGGAATCCTAATGAATAAAACCATTCATCCACTGGAATACCAGCACTATCAGCTCCTCCAGAAGATTGCGGTGCTCCCAAAGTAGTTTCGGGATGGCTCCGCTCGGCCAAAACTGGTGTGCCGTTTTTGTTAGTGCCTTGGTCAGTACTCACTACCGAAGTGGCAAATGCCGCATCCAATGACACTACAAATAACACGGTGCCACTTTCGCCAGCCGCCTTAGTTTCTAAATCCCAGGTGACTACTCCGCCGGTTTCGGTCCCGCCATTGTCCGCGGAAACAAAATGAGTCCCGGCTGGCAGAGGATCGGTAATAGTAACATTATCTAACGCTCCTTCACCGGTAATTGACCAATTAATCTCATAAGTAATCTGCCCTTGGCTGGCATCGTATGTTCCAGTCTTTTCTAAGGTTGCCACTGGTGGTTCTTGCGGTTCTTCCGGACAGGCTCGGTTGTAAGGCACAATAGTCAATCCCTCTTCAGTAAAAGTCAGCGCCATATGTGACTGCACTGTGTGCCGTTCAGCAAAATATACATCTATAATCTGCGGCTCACCTGTCATAGCCAAAGCACCAGTAATTGTAGCGGGTGGATGGACACCATGATTGTCACCAACTAACGCCCCATCCAAATAGATCCAGGCGTCATCATCGCTGGTCAGAGTGTAATGATATTCGCCGGCTGATGGAGCAGCAACTTTACTGGTCCAGTGCACCCCAAAGTCATACTCATGACCATTCTGGATTTCCTCTGGTATTCCTGGAGCTGGATCATCAAACGGGAAAAAGTTATCGCCAAAATTCAGATTGCTGTCCACTTGCCAGAACCGGAAATATGGTTGAGTGTACCAATCAGTGGTCCAAGGGGCATTTACACTCCAGGGATCACCATAGTTATTCATCCACTCACTTCCTGGCAACTCCATATCCGGATGTTGACTGGAGTAATTGAAATATTCGCCGTACCACCCGGTCTGATCACCAAAATCACAAGGAATCTCTTGAGACGGCTCGCAAATGCGGCTAACCGAAACACTGTCAAGAAAACTACCTAAAGAATTAGCTGTACCCAAATCAGTGAACATTAAACGGGTGGTCGTCGCTACTGCTGTTGCAGTGTAAATGTGCTTGGCCCACACCGTATTAGGATTAGCCGAGCCATCTTCGGTAATTGTGTCCAAGACCGTGTTCCCCCATTTGGCCTCGGTAATATTATCGGCAGTACCCGTACCTGGCCGCGGAGAAGTATAAAACTTAACCTCATAACTGGCTCCGGGCACCGTTGATAGATCCTGCCACAACTGAATAGAAGCAGGCTCCCCACCTTGAGAACTGCTGGGACCACCCCAGTCAGTATCAAGCTCTGTAAGCTGGGCGCCATCTTTAGCTAACCAGCCACCGACCCCCCGCTGGAGTTCAATTTGCGGAGCTGGTCTTTGGAAATTATTAAATATCTCTGCCACATCACTGCGCCAAGCGGCTGACCAGCCTTCAATAAAGGCAGTGGGGCCAAAAATATCCCAGTTGGCAGTTTGTTGCACCGCTGGATTTTCAAAACTACCATTAGTTACTATGTCCACTCCGCTGCACTCTTGTTGATTGCAGGCCAAGGCTACTTCTCCCCCTGGCACTAAACTTGTGAATGCTAAAGATAGACCCGCAAACAGAGAAACCAATCTGTGTAATTTCACTTTCCTCATCGCCGTAATATTATTAAATAATAAGACACCGATAGCGCTACCGCCACCGGATTAATTTTTGAATACCATAAAATAATTATCTCCACCCACAGGAAAAGTGTATCTGGGAATAGGATTTAAGTCAATCGCCGGTTATCCCCATACCGCAAAAACTATTTTTCCACCAAAATCGAACGGCTCATAGGGCTGAGCCGTTCGTCTTTTCTCCTAAAACCGGGCACTGGAACGTCAAACGTTCCAAAGAGCTCGAGTGATTTTTTCTGTTCTTCAGCTGGCCATCAGAGAAAAGATGTTTTAGTTTCCCTCCCCTATCCGACCATTGGAACCTGAGCGTACTGGATTAGTAAAATTAGCTATTTGTGAAGCCGGTTACACCGGCGAGAACAGAAAGCTATATTTTACTTTATCCAGAGCGAAGGTGACTGGTCGGAGCTTTTACGCCACTTTTCTGGAAAAGTGGCAAAAACAATTCTGGTTACCCTTTCAAAAGAGCAACAAAAAAACAACTTTTAATATTCACTACCGAATTCATCCCCCGAAGGCATCGGCGGGTATCCTGGCTGTTTTTTAGTTGGCTTATCAGCGACTCCCACTTCGGTAGTCAAAATCATCGCCGCTACAGATGCCGCGTTTTGTAAAGCCGAGCGAGTTACTTTAGTCGGATCTACAATACCCCGTTCAATCATATTTACATTAAACTGATCTGTCCCTGCGTCATAACCATACCCTTCCATCTGTTGCATCACTTTCTCCAGTACTAAAGCAGGGTCTTTCCCGGCATTAACCGCGATTTGGCGTAAAGGCTCAGCCAAAACACTCCGAACAATCTCAATCCCTTGATTCTCATCACTATTAGCCCCGATAAAACCGTCCAAAAACTTTTTAGCGTTAAGCAAAGCTACTCCTCCACCAGCCACGATACCTTCTTCCACGGCCGCCTTAGTAGCTTGGATGGCATCTTCAATCCGATGTTTCTTTTCTTTTAACTCAATTTCGGTGGCCGCCCCTACTTTTAAAATCCCCACACCCCCAGACAACTTGGCCAATCGTTCTTTCAACTTGTCTTTTTCATATTGCGAAGTTTCGTTTTCTAACTGCGTTTTAATCTGATTAACCCGAGCTTCAATGTTAAATTTATTGCCAGACCCGTTCACAATCGTAGTATTGTCCTTTGTCGCCACTACCTTTCCGGCACGACCTAAACTGTCTACCATTACTGATTCTAATTTCATTCCTTTTTCCGATGAGATTACGCCCGTGCCCACTAAAACTGCGATATCTTCTAAGATAGCCTTGCGGTTTTCCCCGAATGACGGAGCCGCTACAACTAAAGCATTAAATACACCGCGAATTTTGTTTAGCACTAAAGTAGCTAAGGCTTCTCCAGAAACTTCTTCCGCTATAATCAACAAATCCTTGCGACCGACTTTGGCCATCGCTTCGATCAACGGCAAAATATCATTCAACGAACTAATCTTCTGATCGGTTATCAAGATTCCCGGATCTTCCATTACCGCTTCCATCTTGGCTACATCGGTTACCATATATTGACTTATGTATCCTTTATTAAACTGCATACCCTCCACCACCTCGGTGCTCATACCGAAAGTCGGTGAATCTTCCACGGTAATCGGGGCTTGATCTCCTACCTTTTCCATTAGCTCGGCAATTTTAGTCCCAATCTCCGGATCGCCCGCCGAAATCGTGGCTACTTGGGCCTTTTCGGCTGGGGTAGAGATGGGTTTTTTCAAACTATGCAATCCTTCCACTACTTTCGCCACTGCCTTCTCAATACCGTGTTTAATATCAATTACGTTGACACCTGTCTTCACTATTTCGAACCCGCGATGAATCAGCGCCTGAGCCAAGATCGTCGCTGTGGTTGTACCATCACCCGCTACATCATTAGTCCGACTTGCAGCTTCTTTTACTAATTGAGCGCCAAGATTCTCAAACTTGTCTTCTAATTCAATATCTTTAGCGATGGTTACCCCATCATTAGTAATCGTGGGCAAACCAAATCCTTTATCCAACACGACATTGCGTCCTTTCGGGCCCAAAGTTACTCGAACAGCATTCGCTAATTTATCCACTCCTTTTTTTAGGGCTGCTCGGATGTCTTCGCTGTATTTGATATCTTTCGCCATAAGTACTCCCTCTACATTATTTATCTTTTCGTCACTAAACCCCTTGTGTCATCCTGAGCGGAACGGAGTGGAGTCGAAGGATCTCCTCCACCAGATTCCGGGCAATCTGCCAGATAACAGACGGAATGACAATTTTATCAGTGGGATCTGTCCGTAATCAGTGCGATCAGTGGTTATTGTTCGACCGCTAACACATCATTAAAATCAATCAGATACATTTCCTGACCATTAATTTTTACTTCTGTGGGTCCATATTTGGAAAAATACACTACGCTCCCCACGGTTACATCAATGGATTCCCGACCACCATTATCCAATGTCCGGCCAGAACCCACCGCCAACACCTTGCCCCGTTGAGGTTTTTCTTTAGCCGTTTCTGGCAATAAAATCCCCGTAGCGGTTTTGTCTTCAACCACTAAGGGTTCTATCAATAATCTTGAACCAATAGGTTTTAACATAATTACTCCCTTAAAGCTTCTGTGAATTTTATGCTACTGCAATTCCTTTTTTAATGCAAATTAGCACTCCTGTCAATAGAGTGCCAGATTATTTATCTTATGACTGATTGATAAACGCCCAGTGATTTACCAGGCGTTTATCAACTAAGTCAATTGTCTGCCACTGTTATTCGGTAGCAGGAGTTTCGTCAGTCTTAGTTTCCTCTGTGGTCTGTGTCTGATCAGCCTCGCCGCCTTCGGCTGGTTTCACCTCTTCTTCTGTCTCTGGGGTGGTGGGAGTAATGGGTATAGCCGGGCTTTCCATTGGCTCTTGCTGGTCGTTAGACGGAGACTGCTCGGGTTGCGTATTCATCTCATCGTTCATGAGACCTCCTCTGGACTTAATAATATAGACACACCAGACCTCTAAAGATCTGCCTACTTAAGTTATCAGATATCAGCCATGAAAGCAACTCTCTATTCTTGTAGTAATCGATACCTATCTCTTGACAGCAAAACTAATTTAGGTTACTCTTTCTAAAGTACAAGAGCGATAGAAGAAGTTCTTTAAAAAACTCTCTTTCGAACACTTTGACTTTGGCCCTCTCAAAGGGGGTCAGGGCACACTTTACATCAAGAAGGAGGCCCTGCTAATGGGTAAACACCAGGAACAAAAACATCAAAGTGATGATCCGCCGCTCCAGGTGGGTCAGTATTACGCACCTGAAGAAGGCGCTACTACAGAGCACCCGCGGGTGCGCAAAATCTTAAAAGTGATACTTGTGCCATTGCCGTCCAAAGAAAAACAGCATAATATTCGAAAACGGATAGTCTATTGCTATCCCAACCAAAATAAGCGGACGAAACTTGCATTTATCTGTACCAATTCTGCTTTTTTAAGAACAACGCCGTTTTTGGCAGTCGCGCCCGTTAAACATTAACAATATTGCACCTCGCTAACTTCGCGCCCACTTTATGTGGGCTTTTTAATTATTTTATTTTACTTAACAAAAGAGTACCCCCGCCTAGCGGCGGGGGCTATAGGAGTAGTGCAGGGAAAGGCCTTGGTTGTGCCGGTTTTCGCCAGCTGTATTTATTTAGAGTTTAGAGACCCTTCCGCCAATGCTTAACCTCCAAGGCCATTATAGTATAACTATTGCACTACTGGTCAAGTGGTCAAGGCTCGCCCTTACTGATATCCGATAATCATAAATAATGAAAAGCGGCGATTAACGCCGCTTTTTAGTTTTGAGCTGGTGGTTTTTACTGCACGGCTTTTTCCGTTTGCCATTAAGCACTTCTGGTGAGACAAAGGTTTGTAATGCTTCCAATTGGCTAGTGCTGAATTCGCAAAAGAGATTCCTCGACAACAAATCGATTGACTCCCCCTTGCCATCGTACTCCGGGACATCTTCGTAGGAATGGTGCAATGCCTCGTGGATTAGAAATAGCACTATATTTCCTTTTTTGGAGTTAGTACTAATAGTCATCTTTCCATCTTTATACCATCCTCCCGCGACTCTGCCACCATCAAGCCGTGGGCAGGGTGACCAGCAGATCTCACACTCATTGAGTGCTTTCACTACATCCCGATAGTATTGGTTCACTACCGATCGTTTCATGGATCTCACCTCTTCCTTTAAAGGTACACGGACTGATTTCACTCCACCAGTCCGCAAAATGGTTAAATCCATTATAACAAAAAGCCCGCTTTATAAACGGGCTATGGATACAAGAAGATTATCCATCTACTAAGCGACGCTTTCTATGTTGATCTCGGTCAGATAATCGGCCAGGGCTTGAATTTGCTCTTCGTCCAACACAACATTGATCAGTTTGTCCCAAGCCTCGAAATCTACGTGGAGTTCCTGACAGAACTTACTGTTCCAGACCGCGCCATACTTTATCGGCACCAAAGGCCGAAAAAATACGCGATAAGGACAATGCATAGAAAGTTCCTGCCAGACCCCATGCACAGGATCTATCTCCCCCATCCTTGTAGCAACCTGCGGTTGAGTAGTTGGGTTATAAATGATTTTATCACTGGTCAACTCATAGGGACCAGTGATTAGTCGAGCATGCCCTTTGTATTGTCCCCTGCCGATGAAAAACACTGGGCGCAACCTTTCGGGTAAATCTGTTGGTTCTGTCTCATAAACCAATTGACCAGCGACCAGCTGAGGATCAAAGTTTTGATACAGCGAAAAGACAAACGCTCTACGCGACAATTAAGATCACTTCCTTTTTTCAAATTGTTAAAACTACATTAGATACTGATGGGAATATACCAAAAACAACTACTTTAATCAAGTATTATTCAGTCCCGAAGCTAATTATTGGCAGTAGCGACCGGGGAAGCTAATTTCTCGTAAACTAATTGCGACCAATTTTCCAATCTCTCTTTTTGACGGCCAATCTCGTCCAAAGTTAGATATTCCCCAATCATTTTGTCCGTCTCCCGAATAGATACTGGCGCAGTAACATCCCATCGTAAGACCAGACCAAAATGAACCAAACCCACCTCGTTAACATCGTCTCGGAGCGTCCCGACTAATTTTAAATCATCTAAATGAGGCGGATTATTAATAGCCAACTCTTCACTCAATTCCCTTTGCAACCCCGCATCCAGAACATTCCCTGATTCTTCATCCACTGGATTAATATGCCCGCCAATGCCAAAACTAACTTTGTTGTGCAATCTTTTTTCGGTCTGTGTCTCTTGCCGTGCCACCGTTAGATATTTACCTTGGTAGCAAACCAAAACATACGGGATCACTTGCCTAAAACTCGGATTTATTTCGGCTTCTGGTCTCAGCATAAAGAATGCTTTATTCGCCAACTCCCGCACAAAATTATCAGGAACATCAGTAGAAAATCCCTGCGAACAAAGAGCGTTCACCCATTCCGCCGGCACTACTAAAACTTGTTCCACCTCTTCTGCCATAGTTGAATTATATCAAAAGATAATTAAAAAAGAGATAACCCCCTAAGAATGTGTATCATATATATCTTGCTGTAATCCTATGTGTTTGTATAGTACCTCACCGAGTTGCACCGACCGATAATTTGAGGTCTTTGGCGTACACTAAATCGTCGCCAGCGCCAAGATTGTACAAATTTTCTCTGCCGCTAACGTGATATCTATGTTTTTTCAGAAACCATCTAACAGCCACATTGTTTGCCTTGGCATCACAAACCACTGCCTGAACCCCAAATTCCCGGCTTCCTTCAATTTCAGTGTTTCTCAGCAAAAAACTGGCTAAATATCGCCCTCTCTGATCCGGGCGGACTGTGAGATTTTTAATCTCCAAATAATCAGCCCGCTTTCGGTGCCGCTGATAAATCGTTACTCCCACAATTTCTTTGTTCCGCGCTGTGGCTACCATCGCTCGTTTTCCGCCACGAAGCAGTTCTTGGTAAGTACGCTCTGCCCACTCTCCAAAATCCGGGTAATCTGTTTGAGGAATCCATAACCGCGGCCCAAGCAGATACGCCACTACCTCGTCCAACTGAGAAGTCGGATATTCATTGGTAAACCGAAAATCCATCCCTTTAATTTACAGCTGAATCGTCCGAATAATTTTGTTCATCAATAGATCAAGATCAAAGGTCTGCCGTTCGTTTTCGCATTCAGTCATTTGCGGATCGCTGAAATTGCCGCATTCAACATACCCTAAAGTAAATTGAGCCGCGACTAACTTATCATTTAACTGGACAGTGTAAACATAAGTCGTATAAAAAGTGCCTGCCGTCCCCTCGCTGGTGTTTTCGATGCAATAAGTATTATCCCCGATAGTTTTTTGGATAGTCATACCGGGCTGGCCACTGTTATTTTGCCCCCCTTCTATACAGGTAAAAACACCATCGCTCGCTGTAATCTGCGGCGGCCAACTCTGTGGCGTTATGTATTTGGTCGGTAGATCGGGGTATTTGAACGAAAGGCCATCAGCTTCGACTGTATGCCAACTAGCCATCTCATCAGGAGGATTAGCGACGACATTATTTTTTGACCACCAATAATAACCACCAATGCCAGCGGCAACGATGACGATCAGAGCGATTGATAGCAGTAATACTTTCGTGTTCTTTCCCATATCCCAATTCTACCAGGTTTTGCTGGGTTTGGTTCTAACCTACACACTGGGTTCAGATTTGGCTTCAGTTAGTTTTTGGAATTAGCCAACAAAGCAAACTGGAAAAAATACTTATTCAATTGGTCTAATTCAACCTTGCTGGCTGGGGTGTCCGAAAGCCAATTGGTTACCAGCGATTCCCTGGTTCTTGCTACCTCTCGCAAACGATATCTATCGTGCAAATTGGCCAGAGTAAGATCAATTAGCTCCAACATTCTTTCAAACGCCCTGTCGGCAATAGCCTTGTCTTTCGTGCGCCAGTTTATCATTCTATTTACCTCACTCCCAATATTCCCTAACTGCTCTGCGAGAGTTAACTCCGCCCAGGTCTGGACTAAATTATCCGAGTGATGGCTCATTAATGTAGAAACTTACACTGAATTATGACTCTGCCAAGTATCCTCTAATAACTCTATCGTAGTATTAACCGAAGGATTCTGGCTGGGATTCAAAATTACTTGGTTGGGGGTGTATTTTTTCATCAGTGGAGTGATAAACTCATCCGCCCAAGATGGGGTGAGCACCCCGACTCCACCAAAATCAATCTCTATTTTTTGATTTGGCATCATCTCTTGCAAAATTGGCTGGATAGCTAACCAAGCCTCGCGCCCAGCAGAGCGCGATGATAAAGTATTACCAAACTTGTTTAATTGGATGAGCATATCTAATCCTTACACTCTATAATCTATTATAACCAAGCAACCCCTAAAAGTAACTGGCGCCAGATGGATATCCAAATCAGTCATACCCTGATTTAATATCAATTCGGCATCTCCGGTCTGGAATATTAATGATAACGGATATTTCATCACGCTATTGCGGACAAATTTAAGGCCGTTTCCGCGCGCTTCTGGTGCTCGGCCGGAAATCATTTCCGTAAAGGCCACTCGTAATGCTTCGGCATCTGTGGCAACTTGCGGACGTACGCGCCGAATGGTTCGCAAGACTCCTTGGCCACGATCAGCTAAGACCACCCGTTTTTTGGACGCGTCATGCCCAAAAAAAACTCCCGGGATATCCGGCCAACTTCCTAAATTATGATCAAAAGAATTATTGCCTATCTCACCGGCAATCGCCGGCACCATAGAAATAATTGTGCTATCCTGGTAGACATTAGCTAATTCTTGCCGAAGTTTCTCCAGTCGAGCTGAAAATATGTCTTGCGTTTGGCAATACAATTGCGCAGATAATCCGCCGGCTTGGTCGGCTGGTTCTATTATCCATTGTCTGGCTAAAGCCGCCAGATCCTGCTTGCGCAATAAAAAATCTTCTAAATCTTCATGGCGATAATATCGATGTCCGCGCGGACTAGAACGCACCGATTTTAATACCCCCTCTGCGTCATACCGCCGCAGAGTCATTACTGCTACCCCGAGGATTTTGGCCGCTTGGCTAATAGATATTAGTTTTGGCATAGTATGGTTCGGCTCTGCTCACCATTAAAATATATAGTTTCACCTATCAAACCTATACAGAAATTGGCAAATCTATACATATTATATCAGATATTACGGAAAAGTCAACTGAACCTTTTTCGCCGTATTGTACCCTCGCTTCGCGAGGAAGTTTTTCTACTTGGCTGAACAGCTGGATTTCGGTGTTACCTTAAGGAGTAAAAATGGAGCTTTTGGAAGCTGTTCTAGGCACTACGATTTGATATAGATTGCAAAGGAGAAAATGAGACAAATGAGACAGTGGCAGAGGGGGGTATTTTTGGGCTGGATTTTAGAGAGATTTTCAGTGTAATTCGAAGCTTAACTTTCAAATAATCCGACGTTGTTAAAGTAGTGAATTAACTTTCCCCCACTGCTAATAATGATCCTGATAGTAGGGTAATTATAGACATTTCCGGTTAATCCAGCCGGTAAGTGGTAACTAGTGTCTTGCCAAATCCACTCATTGGCTGATGGATTGGCTGCGCCTGGTTTGCTAGAAATATAATCAAATTGGTCACTCGATGGTAATTGATTGCTGATGCCTCGTTCTAAATAAGCAAAGGCGGTTTGCTCTATATAATCATGTGGCTTTAGCGGAATTTCCATAGAGCCATAGCTGGCACATTTAGCGGCATTTAACCCCGTCTCACTAATAAGCAGATTTTGGATTTCATCCGGGTAACGGACATGGATATCTACAATCTGCAAGTTTCTGGCATCCAGCTCGTATTCATAAACTTCGCATCTTTCATTAATGTATTGAGTTTGTTGGAAAACATAGATTGGGCGTTCCCATTCTTTGGGAGTGTCAGTTCTCCACCCTCCATCGTTAAGTTGGGTGACTTTGCCGACAGTAAAGTTGGAGGGATTAGGTTGGGTAGTGATGTATTTTATCTCCAGAGCCTGATCCGCCATAAAATCCCTGATTGTAGCCTCGGATTGGGATATCTGATCTGCGGAGGGTTCTTGGTTAATTTGCGCCAACAGAGTCGGTTCTGGTGTTTGGCGATTGTTTTGCCATTGGTAAGCCCAGGCTGCAATGGCCACTAAAAATACTACTAAAATTAATCCGATAATGTAATTCTTCATGCCCTTATTATAAAGGATTTGGATAAGTTTTTATAACCTATGCGTCCGCAATAACTGTGGTGCTAATACGATTTTTCTTCATCTTATTCGGCAAAGGCACTAGACTAAGAACACTTCGTGTAATCTTGATGATCTTTTTTCTCAACACCGTGTCCATTATCGCCTCCTCCAACAGATCAATTACTCGACTAAACTTGTTGAACTTTTTCAACTTAAGTTGTTGTGTTAAGTTCAGATATGCAATTAAAGATGTCCGTAAATACTCTTTGTGCAAATATAAAAACCCAAAGTCTGGCAGGGGCATACCGGAGGCATTATCTTGCCTTTTAATTTCCTTAGCAAGATCTTGGAAAAACGATCCATGCACAAAGGCGCTTCTCTGAGCATAAAGCTTTGTGATATCACTCTCAATATTAGGACATCGGAAGCCAATTAGGGCATCCACCCGCTTTTTTAGCCTGTAAATTATCTCCGTGTTAGTTCTACCATCAGCCGTGAACAGGGCTTCTAAGATTGTCGCCATATCTGCGGATTCTCGTTGCCAAGTTATGGTTTGTTTCTCGTTTTCGTAAACAGTAAGTTCGGAGTAAAGTAAACAAGCTGAAAATAATCTCCACTCTTCCGTAGTCCACTTTTCACACCGATCTCTTTGCCAACTTGCATAGACCGATTGGTTAATTAAGGTCTTAAAAAATGCAACAAATGCTAGGCTCTTAAATATTTTGGACTGATTCTGGCCATGATAAATGGCCATCTCGTTTTTTGAGTGGGTTATTTGGCGTATACCCATTCTTGTTACGAGGAATGATGGATACAAAAAGCTGGGAGAATAAAGATTCAGCAAGAATAATATCTCGGAGTATCCATCTATCATGCTGTCCGGCACACTATCCGGCAACAGTAAACCCCATGAGCATTTGCGAAACTCTCCGTCTGTCAGACCAAAATCAGTGCCTTCAGATCGGCGATAGTTGCGTAATACATTTTTGTTTATGGGAGAAATTTGATGCTTAATAGCTGAAATGAAATTATCTAATTCAAATTTGTTTAAGTTCCAGCACTCAAAATCTTTAGCTATCTTGTGGATCGCTGATTGGCGGATCTTTGGACCTCCAAATGCAATAAAAATCCTCTTCATCCTAGCTTGGGTTTTGGTTAATTGGAGATGGCTTCTGCCCCAAAGTTAACTTAGGTGGTTCCATAGATACAGATAGTCCTCTTTCGCCCACTCTCTTGATAATCGCCTTAGGCTTGGATTGGAGAACCCCTGGATTATCTTTGAGCAGATATAAGTAAAAATAGGGTTTCTTTTCTGGCCCAGGAATAATTCTAGCCTTGAGCACTCCCTCCCGGATTAGTTTTCTAGCTTGGGAGTAATGAATCCCATAATAATCCTTTAATTCCCAATCTGAATACCAGGAATCTCTATTTTTGCAGACTGAACCGGGCACTCTCTTTTGTTCTACCGCTTTCTGGCAGATTAGGCACTTGATGCCAAACTTGTCATACCAAGTCTGATCGCTTGATATATTAGCATGGCAAATAGAACAGGTGTAATCGCCACTTTCCATATGAAATCCTTTAGGCTCTTTCTTTAGTCTTTCTTGCCTTGTTAATTCGGCGTGGGCGGATTTAAATAAAACCTCCATCAGATTCATTAGATTATGGGCTGATTCTACAGCTTCTTCTCGTGGCATTTCCTTGCCAAACTCTTTCTTGAATATGGCTTGGAATTCATCTATTTGTTTATCGGTTAATTGCATAAAATTAGAATATTATTTAGTACAAGGAAACCACAAAAAGCAAGGTGGCAAAGGCTATTGTTTTGGAGGAAAATTTCGGGACATTTTTTCTATCTCTTTTCGGATACCCTCGATGTTCTTAGCTATTTCATAAATCGGTGGACTACCAAGTTGATGCTCAAGAAGGCTATTAAAACTGATTAAGAAATTATCCGTATAGGTA
>JAZDKW010000012.1:0-2482 GCA_043802665.1 Patescibacteria group bacterium | reverse complement strand
CCTTGAAATCACAAAAGAAGGAGGCGATGCGCCTTGTCAGACAAGAGAAAAATCACCATAGCCATTATGTGCTATGGTCTTTATGGTCATCAGTACAGATCATCTACAGAGATGATAGGCCTGACAAAATATCTCTGTGACTGCGCAGATTATGTTATGAGTCTGCAGACCAAGGGGATGCTGTCTGGGGTTGTGTTTTGTGGGGGATTTACTAATCCGGATATCCCTGTTGAATCAGAAGCAGGGACCACTGCGGAATATTTTCAGAGATTGTTAAGAGAACGCGGAGTATATACCAGCATCTTTCCAATTCTACTTGAAGAGGCGAGCCACAACACAGCCCAGAACATTGTTTTTACTGGCTATCTGATGGGTCATCGGAATCCTTTCACTGCCGAAGAGTACTGCAAGGCGATAGACGATGTAGGCATAAGGAAAGTCGATACTATGAGAGCTACCAAAAAAAGGTGGCACGAGTTAAGCCACAACGTCGTCTTTGTCTGTGATCGCTATCGGCATGCTAAGGTCTGGGTAATGCTTCGGTATGCTAAATCATTATTACCTAACGATTTTCGTCTCAGGGTAATATCTTTTCCGCGCAAGGATACCCATCCGAACAGCTCGTGGGGGATACAAATTGCGGCGGCACTAAGATACTTGTTCTGCCCATCTATGTTCTTTAAAGATCTCGATGTCGGAGAGAATGATTAATATCATTCACATACCGAGGGATACACTCAAAACGGATCCGATGAATACGGGTCTGTTTTAATATTTGAAGACTTTATTGTCATTTTTTTTGTTTATGTCTGCCTGCCCGTAGCCGGGACACGGCCAGGGGATCCCGGATCCCCCAGCATTCGCCCCGGCATCCGCAGGGCTCGCGGGGCAGGCTGATTTGCCTACGGCGCGCCGGCCTGCCTGCCGGTAGGCAGGTCCGGGATGACAGAAAGGTGGTTTCCATTGTCTTGACCCTTGGAGCCCGAGAGTACCCAAAAAACCGGCATTGGAGCTCGAGCGTCTTTGTTTTCTAACCCCATTGAGCAAATTCAGATTTCCAAGAGCAAAATCGCCCGGTCTGGATGAGCATGTTTGACGATGAATGATAATGAGGAGGAGTTTGCGGTTAAATCCAGAAAGGGGGATTTTGCTTTAATTGGAAACTGAATTTGGGAATGGGTCCGCCTTTGGGTGTCACCCGCCTGCCTGACGGTAGGCAGGTTTGGCGGAGCAAATGGGTGACAAGAAAAGTTTTATTGATTTTACAAAATCGGAGGAATTATACTCCCTCCCCACCTAACCTCCCCTCAGGCAGGGGAGGAATAGTTTACAGGTCGAGCTGATAGACTTGGGTGCCAGACATCACCCAGAATGAACCAATCTTTTCATCCACAAATATCTTGTTGGGGCTAGTCACTCCAGACAGAATGTATTGTTTGCGGTATTTCCCGTCTTTGTCAAAAGCGATCACCCGAGAGTTTTGTTCATTCACATCCAAAATGTAGAGACCATTAGTAGTCAAACTGGCATAAATATCTTTGATGTTACCGATAGGTCCGGTGTGTTCGGGGACATCATGCAGAAGATATTCCACTTGAAGCCCCAGAGAATATTTATTAACAGTTCCGTTTACCAAAATATACATATCACCATCAATAGAGAAGGCGGTGGCTCCGGCTAAACTGATAGCGGAATTATCCTCAAAGAAAGGTGCCACCTTGGTGTAACCATTCGTGACAGTCTGGTATTTCCAAACCTGGTTATTATCAGGATCCAAGAAGTAGAGCTTACTGGTGTAGGCGATAGCATCAACCGCATTGTTCCAACTGCCGCTATCTAAATTGGCCATTGTCATTCGGTTATCCGCCAGGTCTAAGGTAAAGACGCTGGGCGGGGTAGTGTAAATTAAGAGGCCATTGTCGGTGGGCGCTCCCAATTTGATCTTCCTTTCATTGCTTACCAACGAGCTGATAATACCGGATTCATTACGGCTATAATTATATTTATAGATCTTGTTTTGATCTACATCGTAAGAATAGACATCGTTTCCAACAGCACAGAAGCTATTAATATTCACGGTAGGGGTTTTACTCCCAGAGTTATCCAACTGGCTTGCCAAACTGGCAAAATCCACGGTAACTCGGGGGTTGGTGTAGCGCTTAACCCGGTTAAGCTCGTCTAACTGATTGCTCACATCGGCCAACACTCCCAGTGCATCTTTTTTAGTTCCGTCGTGCCTGGAGGCGGATTCAGCCAAAGTATAAGCTTCGATTAATAACGAATTGGCTTTGGCGGTGTCCTCATAAATTAGGGCCGCCTTGGCGGCGTCCCATTGCTTCAATGCATCACCCAAAGCGGCTTCTGCAGTTTTTTTGCTGACACGAACGGAGTGGCTATTGGTCAACGCTAGTGTAGAAAAGACCAAGCCAGCCGCTAATATACCCACTGAAGCTAAAAGAATACGGTTGCCGTATTTATATTT
>JAZDKW010000011.1:0-20853 GCA_043802665.1 Patescibacteria group bacterium | reverse complement strand
ACTAATTCTTTCAACCAATTATAAGAAAATTTCATTGTTTTAAGCAGATTTTTCTCTTATCCCAGCAACTATCGCCAAAATTCCAGCAATTATCATGATAATACCGGGGATTACATAGGCAAGTTGTAAAACTACTATACTTAAGATGCCAACAATAATCATTGCTAATCCAGGAAACACAGGCTCATACAACACCACAAGACTTGCAATCAAGGTAAATACAGCGAAGAATAATACCCAAAAACCTTCGGAACCTGACAACACAGGTTGACCTAAAATAGTAGAGTTTCTAAAACTAAAAAATCCAATTATACCGATTAATCCTGACATAGCTCCTAAAATAAGTACTGCGATTTTCATATCTTTATTTAATTAATGTTTTGATTTCCTGCTTTTTAGCTCCAGCCCTTGGAGTCCGAGCGTTAATGAGCCAATAAAATTGCTGCTGGCGGAGCTAACTGTCCGAAATCCCTTTAGGGATGAGTTTAGCGGAGCCGAAAGGTAATTTTATTAGGCGAATAGAGAGGATGACGGGCTGGGACTTTGGTGTTACCTTTCTAGAAAGGTAACAAAAACAATTTAAAACTGTTTGGTAAACTTCATATCACCGCTTAATAACCAGCGAATATCATCAATGCCATATTTCAACATCGCAAGTCTCTCAATCCCGCCGCCAAACGCAAATCCGCTATACTCCATCGGATCAATCCCCACATTGCGGAGAACTTGCGGGTGTACCATGCCTGCTCCCATTAATTCCAACCAACCCTTGTTTGAACACCCTTTACAACCAGCCCCCTTACATAATCCACAGGAAACATCTACTTCAAAGCTCGGTTCGGTAAATGGGAAAAAACTAGGGCGTAAACGAATATTATGTTCTTCTCCTAAGACTCGGTGGACATAATGTAATAAGACTGATTTTAAATGCGCTACGCTAATGTTTTTGTCTATCATCAAACCTTCGATTTGTGAGAAGACCGCTGAATGAGTAGCATCCTCCGCTTCGTACCGAAAAGTCCGCCCCGGCGCGATAATTCGGATGGGCGGTTGGTGACTTAACATATACCGAATCTGGACTGGCGAAGTATGAGTCCGGAGTAAGGTGTTATTCTTCCCCTCATCTTCGTGCCGCAACCAAAAAGTATCCCATTCATCGCGCGCCGGATGATTGGCAGGGATATTTAACATATCAAAATTATACTGTTCCGTTTCCGCTTCTGGTCCTTCTGCTACTTCAAAGCCTAATTCAGCAAAAATATCCACCAGCTCACGACCAATATATGTAAGTGGACTAAGATGGCCTACAACTGGTTTGATGCCAGGGATGGTCGTATCGCGCCGGGCGGCCAAGGCTTGTTTTGCGACATAAACCTCCTGCCGTTTCACGGACAAAATACGCAAAATCTCTGCTTTGACCTGATTAATTAACTCACCTGCTCTTTGCCTCTCGTCTGGAGGTAACTTCCCTAAAGTGCTTGTTATCTCCGCCAATTTTGATTTTCTCCCCAGAAACCGAGCTTCCACCAACTGCAAATCTGCGATTCCCGCTTCATTAATCGCCTGTCTTGCTTCTGCTAATAATTGTCTAAGTTCTTGTTCCATCTCTCCTACCGTCATTCTGGGGAGTTCCTGAAGCGACTCCCTGGCCGTTCAAGCCCGGCACGGGCAAGCCAGAATCTTATATACGATCCTGGACGAAGCCCCTGGCCGGGCAGGCAGGATGACAATGTAATGAAATTATTGTCAATTAATCCTTAAAATATAATCCTAAAATAAAAGCGATGACAGCTACCATTAATCCATTCCACCATGCCAAGATGTGAATAGTCTGCAGAAGGAAAATCACCGTCAAGGCTACACTACCGATAATACCTAATTTCAAGGAGACTGAAAACAGACCCGAGAAATCTAATAGGCCTAATTTAAGGTACCAAAAATAAATCAGCGTAGTAAAAACCCCTGCCCAAAAAATCAAAAAGCTGATGAATAACAAAGCGAATACTGTCCAATGGGCCCGGTAGGGGTCAAACTTCCAAATAATCAACCCGAAAGCCAGCGCCGCAATAAAACAGCCGATCCATAATCCCCACAAACTTTTTCCTAATGGCACCCCTCCCATATATTCATTATATCGTCATTCTGGCAAGCCAGCAGGCACGTCCAGAATCGTATAAATTTCAACGGCTCATTTATGAGCCGTTGAACAGATACTAAAAAACCCTGCGCAGAAGGCGCAGGGCTCCACTTTAATTTGGGAGACGTTAAAATGGAATGGTTTTGCCAAACTCACTAAAAGAACATTTTTACTTAATAGGCATAAGCAATCATGGGATCGCCGACATAGAACCCATCGAGACCTCCAACTTTTAGATACACCGCATATTCCACGGTGTTTTTTAAAACCGTGGGGGTCATCACCCTAATAACCGCCAGCTGGATAATATATTCATCTGCATTATCCGATAAGAACAAGCTTTCGGCTGGGCGAGAAACATCTAAGGCCTTGTATTGCCCTGTTTCATCCCGGGCTTCCTCTTCAGATCCAATGGTCTCACGCCATTGGCTCGGCGTAAGTGATGCATTCACCGGAACCAACTTGAACAGAACCCCTATGTCGGTAATCATAATGGGATATCCCTCAGAATCTGGCATCGGCCAGGCCACTGCAACAAACAGCGGCTGTTTTTCATCGCCACCATCCAAAGTCATCAAGGTAAAACGAAACTCTTCGCTCCCAATAAAGCTTTGGAGCGAATACGTCGGGGCAATGAAAGCCGTACCTGGTATAGGTGCAGGATATGCCTGCAATTCCTTAAAGCTGGCATAGTGGCCTGTCATGGCCTTGTACAGATGCTCAGCTTTGTAAAGTGCCTTCAGGGCCTCTTGGGCCCTTAATTGAGTGGTCATTTCTGTCGGGCTGAATTCTGCCCCCTGAGCTTTCGCCTGAGCAGGAGCAGGAATGGCGATCCAGCTTAGCATAATAGCTATAATCAACAACCCTGCTCTGAAGAGATGCTTCTTCATTTTTTGCCTCCTTATTGGCAAGAATCTTTTTTCTGGTACTCAAGGTACTACTCATATTATAGTCTAGGGGGACAACCTGCCAAACTCCGCTAATTGGCGGGGGTAGGGATGACACAAAGGGAGGGGCCTGGATTCCCGCCGGAGTTTACCCTGCCTGCCCATCGTAGTTTTAGCGAAGTCGGGAGCGGAGCCGAATGGGCGGGAATGACGATAAGGCGCGGGAATGACAATGAGAATATTAGATTTCGGTGATGTGGAAACCGGAGAGAGATCGCGGAACGACTCGGCCCCATTCAGTTTTAGCCAGGCGGCTGTCTAAGATCCAGATTCGGTTGGTCTTCCAGTATAGCTCCGCCAAATAACCCTTAAACTTAATGATCGTTCGCGGCAGACCATAATCACTAAATTCATCTTTAAAGCGGTCTTTAGCTATTACTTGTCCCAAAGTCCCAGGCGGGTCAAAGGGCAAGGTAAGAAAAATAACTTTATCCAATTTTTCTACCACCGGGAGAAACTTAGGAAGAGAATTATTATTGATAAGCAACGCAAACCCATTTTTCTCTACTAACTTGCTCTGCAAAATCTCCACATTGCCTGCCACATTCTGACTGATTAACTCCACTCCTTCGATCTGGCCGAAATTACTCTCAAAAAACTCGGCCAACTGAGCCTGGTTGGAAAAAACCACCAAGACCCTTTCGTTCGCTCGTAATAATTTATTTTTCAAATAATCAAAAATAGCAAATTGATAAATAGCGTCTTTGCGTTCTGGCAAATCCGGAGTCAGAATAATTTGCTTATCCACTACTGCGGATCCTTCCCCCATTATCAGGCCGACCTCGGTCGCTTGGCCCAGAACCCGGGCAACAAAATCGGAACGGCCATCAACTAATAACCCGTTGCTCGCTATAACTATGGGCAATGGCGCTATCGTCTGCCAAACGTTAGGCAAAGGTTGTTTAATAATAAACACCGTAATCCGTTCGGCGTAGCCGGTCAAATAAATCTTAGCCGCGGCGCTTGGAGCAACCAAGCACTTTAGGTAATCCAATAATTTTTGGGTGTGCTCAATCTGATGTGCCTTAGCTATGCTATCGGGCAAGCCCTGGATTTTGGTTAAAAAACTATCCAGCAATTCAACTGCCTCTTTAGCGTAAGAGCTAACTAATTTACCTGTGGCAGTGCGAATGAGTAAGGGACTGATTTCGCTGGTCTGTTGATCTGCCACACTATCCCAAAGATCCTCGAAACTTTTCCAGAGCTCTTGCAAACTACTCCCAAAATTATTCAAAGTTTTGAACAGTTCGTCAGCAGTTTTGTTATCGGTAACAACATCGTGCACAAAATCACGACGGCTGGCCACCGCCGCGTGCAAATAAGGTTCGCTTAAAATCTTAGTTGCGGCGATATTAGCCCATTCATCGAACTCGGTCCACTGTGGCAGATAAATATGACGATTAGACAAAATATCCGCTCTAACAGACAGCACTTCGGCAAAAGTAGTAAAGTTCATTACTGCTCGCGGCGGCAAATCAGTCGGGGTGGGGTAAAAAGGGGCCAATTTTTGCCCCCACAAATAAAACTCATCTCTCGTAAGGTAGGTGTCATCCGGATTAAACGGTTTATGGGGATAGCCAGTCAGTAAAACTTTGATTATCAACTTCAACTCTGTAGATTTGAGTTTATCTTTGCCTAATAAAAATTCCCAACGATCGGCGTCTAACTGCACTGTCGTAGGGAACTGCGGCTGTAAGTTCATTTCCCGCCAATTGTGCTTGTAGAAAATATCATTGCTGACCACTAACACCGATTTTTCATCGGCTTGTGCTAAAGAGATGTTCACCGGAAGTTGCGGAAACTGTGGCGACAATTCATAAACATTAAATCCCGGCTTGATATTTTTCCAATCCACTCCTTTTCCGTCATCCTGCCTGCCCGCCATCTTGTCCGGCGTAGCTGATGCGAAGACGGAAGCCTTGGCGACGGCGGGGCCTCGTTCAGGATCGTATCGATTAGACTTATACGATTCTGGCTTGCCCGTGCCGGGCTTGAACGGCCAGGGAGTCGCCCCAGGGGCTCCCCAGAATGACGGTGAATGGGCTGGAGCTGAAGATTGCCAGGAATTATTTTCATCAAAAACCCAAGACCACTCCCAATCCGATCGAGGAATCAAGCGTCTAATTTTCTGTAAAATTGGCGCAGGTGCTTGTTGTGTTTTTCCTATTAACAAATTAATTAACTCCACGGTGGCATTAACGTCACTCATCGCTCGGTGGCTTGGTTGATTTTTAAATTGATAGTGCTGGCATAGAAATTGCATACTATGAAAGGGTAGTTTTGGAAGAATCACAATAGCTAAATCTAACGTATCCAAACTACGACCCGGAAGATTAATCCCACCCGCTTTCAAAAAATCTAAATCAAAACTAATATTGTGCCCCGCAATCGGCAAATCCCCTGCAAACTTTAAGAGAGCCTGCCCTGCTTCGGCGATAGCAGGAGCGTCGATTAGTTCCGCGGGTTGAATGCCTGTAAGCACAGCGACTGTAACGCCCAAAGGAACTGTGGGCTTGACCAAAGTCTGAAAAGTAGCAACGATTTGACCATCAGCAATTTTAGCGGCCGCAATCTCGATAATGCCGTCTTTTCTCGCATCAACCCCAGTGGTTTCGGTGTCCAGAACTATTAAATCCCTCATAACTATATTGTACATTACCTCAAAATGTCATCCTCCGGATTGACCAGAGGACCCAGAAAAGAAAACAAACAACAACATTTAATCGTTCTTTGCAGACAATTTAGTTGGTTTTAGTGAGATTAACCTCTAAAGTTAACGGATCAAAACTGAGAACTTGGACATCTTCGGGCAGTTGAAACATCTCAGGAGCAAGCGAAACGGAGTTGGGACCAGTAGTAGCACTGCGAATATCGATTTTTAGCACTACATCGTTACGATTCAGGTTGTTAAGTTTTTCTGGAGGACCGGCCAAAAGTACTTCAACTGTTGTCGGACTACTGGATAGCACTTTAAACCCGGGTGTGATATCGCTATAACGTGGCACCAAGGACATTTGGCGGTTATACAAAGAAGCTCCTATCTTAACAGTTACATTAACCAGATTGATCCCGACCAAAGATACACCAATGGGCACTTCTAAGGCAACTTTATCCGAAAAATCGCCGGTTTTGCCAGCTAAATTAATCGGCGTGGTGGAGATGCTGTTCACCCCATCCAACCGGGATACACTACTTCTAAGTGTCGCCGCTGGTGGATCAAAGGTAACTTCAGTAATCCAATAGCCAGCAGGCAAAGCTCCTGCAAAAGTAGGTATTATCCCTACGGTTTTAAACATCTCTCCCCGCACTACTTGAACGCTCATCTCTACTTCGGCGGGACTAAACTTAACATTAGCCAATTTATTCCCAGTGGTATCTCTTACTTCAGGAGCGCCTCGTGCCACAAATGAGCTATGTTTGCCGCTGACATTGATCGGCACATAGGCTTGGTGCAAAGAACTCACCAAAACCCCCGGTCCGATTATTTCTACAGTAGCTGGCATTATGCTGATGTCTCCCAACGCGTATCCATTTAATGGAAACCCTTGCACATCAGGAATAATCTCTACTTGCGCTCGTTCGGCCGGAACAATATTAATAGGCAGCGTCTCTGGATCATATTCTACCAACCAAACATCATTTGCTTCTAAAACAATTTGTGGTTTTACATTGTAATTCCCTGTCGATGAAATATAACCTAAATCTAACACTGCTTGTACTTGAGTGGATCGGTTAAGACGATAATAAGTCAAATTTTTTGATCGGATCGTTGCTTTAATGGCAGAGAGATCTTCCGCCACCGCTAAACTATTATTTAAGCCAGTGATTGTAATCGGCAAATCAATAGTGAACGAATGGTAAGTCAGGCTAAATACTGTCAGCCATATTAATACTGCCAACGGGACTAACGCCACCAGCGGCAGCCAAGGATTTATTTTTTTATTAACCATTAACCTAACAAAATACTTTTGAGCACCCGATCCAGATTTTTAGAAGGTAACTTAGCGTAAGCGCTGTCTTTGTGTAACAGAGAAATATCTTCTTTGTCTTTGTAAGTAATAATGACCAGCGCCTCGTACTTGAGAGCCACTTGCTGGATAGCCGCATTATTGAGACTAAGCGTAAAACGTTTGGGGTTAGTCAGCATCAAAGTAGAACCAGCGGCGATAATCATGCCCTTGTCTATCAATATCGCTCCTGTTGATAATTTTGACCGTCGCGAAGAAATATCTAAAACAAAATCTTTATCAAAAGGAGTGAGCAGATACGTGCCATTCTCGGCCATTTTGCCCAACGACTCTCCCATTTGCACTACCAACAAAGCAGGGGTTTTTGATTTAGCTAACGAAGTTACTGTATCACCCAGCTCGGTAAGAAAACTCTTAACATCATAATCCCCCGAAGATAAGTTTCTTTTGGCCAAGTCCTGGCGGCCTAAGGTGCCATCCAAGATTTTCTTGAAATCTTGCTGATAAATTGTTCCGGCAGAGATTAAAACTACTACCAACATTGTCCCGGCAGTATAGAACACGGCCAAGAAACCCAACAATTTTCCCAAAAACATTATCGCCAATAAAACAGCAAGTTTGGGCAATAGGCCAACTAAATTGGTTCGCCTAATCTTCCACCATGCCCACCAAAGTAGTAGCAAAAGAAGGACAATGTCTAACAGAGTAACCAGGTTAAAAAGATCGGCCAAACTGGATAAATTAAAAGTCGTCTGGCCAATCAGGGCACGCCAGCCGGACGTGAGGTAGTACTGGATAACATCAAATCCCATAAACTATGTTTACAAAAAATTCCGTGCTTTCATTATAGCGCAACCTTTGATTATTAAAATGAATTTTGGCATAAAAAATACCCCCGATAAAAATCGGGGGTACGATATTGTAATACCATAACCTCTGCGTTAATCTTCCCGCTCGCGGGAAAATTTGATGTCCGCTTGTCCACTCGCGATCATCACCTGGCCGAGTTTCAAAGCCAAAAATCCAAATTCGGCTTTGACGGCTGCGATTTCAGCCAGCGATAATCGCTTGTCCCTGGAACAAACAGCATCAATTAAATCGTCGAGGGTAATGGCCATTGGTGGCCTCCTTTTAGAATTACCCTCTCAAGACCCGTCAATGTTCCGACTTCCAACTACTGGTCGATGAAGCCTGTTTCTCCATCGACTGCTTCCAGTAATTCCATCCGCTGGTTGGCGGCATGGATTACTACCTCTAATATTTTAGGAGGTTCCTCCCCGATGATCCGTGTGCCGTCAGAAGATACACAAGCATAGTTCATTAACCTCAACGGAATAATAATATCTCTGACACGAACACCTGCAACTATCGGGGCCACTCCCAAGAACGGTCCCAAATTCCATACTAACCTCATGGAGTCAGGACTATCAGGATCAGCCGGCCGCTCAATTGTTTCGGCCGGGTCATAAATGACCTCGACCGACACCGGACACGCCAAGAGGTTTTCCAACCGCTTCTCGGCCCTTTCTTTACCCGCTTGGGTCAAGGCCAATTCGTTCTGGGTGATTCCCAGTTTCGTATTGGCAACTGCCGAGTCCTTATGAGCATTGATCCAACCAATAACTGGAATGACTACCGACAGTAATACAACCAACCCGATCACGAACGGCCAGTACATTGCAACGCCCGGGCCAGGCCTTGTCGTCGTTGCGTAAAGCCTTGCCACATCTACATTGTCAGAGGTTTTCGGTTCCATTTCTCTTCCTTTGTACCAGAAGCCGCCGGTCAACCGGCTGTGTGTTAGCTTTTTAAGGTACTTCTTTTATTATATCTCAAAAAATCAATTTGTCAATGATTTTCCGCTCCCAGACCTGATAATCAAACAATTGCGTATTATTAATAGATAGGTTCTTGGGTTGATAGCCGTGTTCCTTTCCCCTCCCTCTCTTACATTGCAGAGTATACACGGTATATACCGTGTATACTCTTTCTAATTCGGGAAAATAATAAGAAAAACCCCGCTTAAAGCGAGGTCAAAAGTACAAGGTACATTCATCAAGGTTTTAGCAAACTCACAAAAAAGAAGAAAATCCCACCAATGCCTATGGCGATTATCATCAATGTGAAGAACATATTGACGGCTACATCTGTTTTACTGTCCTTTTTCATGGTGCAATCCTCCCGGATTATGCATGGAATGGAATACTTGTACGCTAACACAAAGTCTAATCCTAAACAACCTCCTTCAAAGATCAGACTTGAACAATCTGGATAATAAAAATACAATTTAGTCAGGAGGTAAAAACGACTATGTCGGGTGGGCGAAAATTATTGGTAATGGGTTGTATGATTATGGGTGTGGTCTTGAACGCTGGTTTTGCCGTAGATGCTTGGGTATGGGCCCCCACCAATAACACTGATCTTGATGTCAAAATAACCAACCACCATTTTTCTTTACGGTTAGTCCCCCATCAGTTAGCCATCATCAAAGATGAGATCACTAATATTGATGCAACCATCTGGAATACCCAGGATGTTTATTTCCAAAATATTTTCCAGGGTGCAACCCAAGACTATTCCATTGTTCCGTTTTGTCCTCAATTCGGTTGGTCTGATCCAACTGGTACTCTATCTTGGCAAACCCCTGTCGTAGACATTAACTTCGGTCAAAGTTTTAATTTCCAATTACCCATTACCGCTCCTGCAGAACCAGGCTGGTACCGCTTATATCTCCAACCCTATGTGCGGCAACAACCTACTAATACTCCTATCATTGTTGATCTGCAGGTGGGAGACCAGCTGCCCAATACTGCTCCCGTATTGCCAGAAAAAAGAATCGAGGTCAGCTTGGACGATCAAACGGTAAGTTTGTATGCAGGGCGCTTTAAAATCGTCGAATTTGTCGCTTCTACTGGGAAAGTCGGAGAAGAAACGCCGCCGGGCCGCTATGTTATCAACAAAAAATTGGTGGATGTATTTTCCAAATCCCCGATTAATCTCTGGCTTCCCTATTGGATGGAGCTCCGAGATTTAGATGGTATTTATGAAGGATATGGTATTCATGGCCTCCCTTACAAATTACCAGCAGAAGCTAATTATCAAGAAGGTAAAGTCTATGCCGGCCAATATTATTACACCAACGGGAAACTCTACGTTAATCCCAAACTGCTCGGCCGACCGATGAGCCAAGGTTGCGTAGTGCTATCGGTAGCAGATGCCCAAATGGTATTTGATTGGGTCGAACCCGATAAAACCTTGGTTAATATCAAATAAAGAAAAACGCGAAAAATTTTCGCGTTTTTAGGTTGCTCACTACGGCTGCTGGTTGAAGGGAATTATGGGAGAGGAGTTGCTTGCGACGTTAGGAGTAAAGACAATAATATCGCAGGCAAATACCCAGTATTTTCCACAATTACCGCAGCAAGTACCACTGTGGGGGTGGGCAGTCACATACACTATATGGCCACACCCAGGGCAAGGTGCCGTCAAATCATGATTGGGTGGCATCAGCGGTGACCTCCAGTAATTATTTCAGACGATGTCCAATCCACCAGGCAATCAAAGGTAACAACAAGGCTATGGCAAGCCAAACAGCGGCTTGAGGGTTTAAGGAATTGTACATACTTGCGCAGACCTCCTCCTTGAAAGAAAACCTGTATTGAAAGATGCATAGTGCTAACTGCGCTTAATTTACAATCCCCCAAATAGAAAACTATGGAAAAAATATGGAAAATACAGCTCCCAGAGGGAAAAATCAATTTGACAGCTTGACTGCCCCTGTTATATAGGGAGCTTATAAGCCAAGACTGCGTAGCATTATCACTCCCCAACACCGAAGCTGATTTTGGCTGGGCAGAACCGGATAAAACTTTAGTCAACATACAATAAAAAATCTATATGTTAAAACGCCTCACAATCGTGAGGCGTTTAATAAGGAACAAACGGACCGATTGACCCTCAAGAACTAATCGTTGAGCGGCAACCGGATTCTGAGACTGGTCGTACCCCCAGTTTCGTCGACTATGTTACCATCCTCGTCGGTGGCAACAGCGTCATAGTCGACGGTGTAGTCCCCGGAGGGATAATCAGCGTTGGATGGATCCGTGTGGTATCCATACCGCTCTTCACCTTCGGGTACGTCTTCCTGGGAGCAGCCCGAATCAACGAGGAAGCCGTCCTCATCCCTGACCTGCCACTCCAGTTCTACTGAGCACTCCTCGCCGTCTTTGTCGTACTTGGCGACGTGCTCTACATAGTCCCCCTCCTCATAGTTGGAGGACTGGTTGTGGCAATCGGAATTGTTGGCAGTATACGGCTCCCCGCGGAAGACGAACCGGACATCAGGCTGTTCCGCCTCAATGCCGGCCTCCTGTAGAAACCTTTCATAGGCTTCTGCAGGGTTTCCCTCTTCACGGCAGATCGCCTCGAAGCGAGGGTAAGAAACCGCCGCGAACAGGGGTGCGTGGTCAGTATCAAAGACGCGATTAAGCGTCTCGTACGCTGTATACTCTTCGTACTCATAAGTAGACAGGTACACCACGTTTGCTCCGGGCTTGAGTTCACAAGCCCCGGACCAGTGGTAGCTGGTGAAATCACCGTTCAACCACATGCACATAGGCCCGGGATAGAGGCCGGTGATGGTGATATAACCATCATCAGTGATGTATTCATCACTGCGTTCGCGGACCACATACCCGTTGCGGTCATCAGCATTGCGGAGGTCAACTCCGAGGCTGATGGTAGTATCATTCTGCGCAGCGCGCTGCAGAGCCCGGACAGCCTGAGCCGCATGCGGACCTCTGAATTCTACAGCCACGACTATGGGTTCGTCCACCGGAGGGTTGATGGGAGTACTCGCGCCTCCACCGCATCCCAGGATTAGCATAAGCATCATTACGATGTTTATGGTGTACAGATATTTTGTCATCTTTGACTCTCCTTTGACTTGACAAAAAAACTCTTTCCCTGAACTACCGGAACTACTGCTCGTATCTTGAAAGAACATTCTCAAGATACTGGATACTGGCATTGTATCCTGCATTGAACTGGGAAACGAATTGTTCCCAAATTCCACCCAGGAAATCGATTCCCATCTGAAATAATCCGATAGGATCTACATCAGACAGGTATTCATCCGCGGTTTCCTCGATGAATTGGTGAAGATCTTCGATGTCCAGTTCTGCGAAATTACTGAGTTCGCCGTCTTCGATAAGCGAATGTCCGTAAAGATAGGCACAGTAAGGCTTTGTGCCTGGCGGACCAACTTCGGCGGTATTGTTTTGGCCGGCTCTTATGTAGCACAAACCACCGAGCCATGCAATACCATCATCAACACCAGCTTGCTGGATATCTGTGGCATCCAGCTCCACCATTACGGTCATATTGGAATCCTGGCTAAGAGGCAGGTTTATGCTTGCTTCAAGACCATCTGCGGTTTCGTAAAGTATCGCTACTGCGAACTTTACACTTTCATCGACGATCCAGTAGACAAGCATTCGTCCCACTTCTTTCGCAATAGCCGATCCAGAATCTCCGCCCCGCGCATGTTCCAAATCCACTGCATAATTAATGCTTGTGGGTTCAGGGTTGGGGTTTGTATTAACAGGAGATCCACTACCTCCACAGCCGATCATGACTAGCAGCAGTGCTGCTATAAAAAGACTTGTGTAGTAATTCATTACTTACACCTCCATGGATTTTTCCTGCCCGCAATCTATGTCAATGGATCAATATGTGCAAGTGATTCTTACCCATTTGAGCCAATAATTTGAATAAACATCAACAAACGAAGGTCTTCCCATGGAGAATTTATTCAGACCTGGACTTGCGTAAGATGATATACTTTCTCCATCTATAGTCGTTGTCCACGTGTCTTGTGTATACCAATCAGAAGATGTTTCACTGAAACGATCAACAAGAACGTTATTGAAATATGTTTCTATGGTGTGATTGCGTTCTCCATAATTATTTCGTTTTGTTAGATGATACATTGTGATTTCAATTGTTTTTGGTTTATTATCCAATTCAAACATGAATTCAATGTTTGAATGATAACTACCAGTAGTAAAAACTAGATGATATTCTTGAGAACCGTAATGGGTTATATAAACCACATTGTTATGAGAATCTCCTTTGTAATCAAAGTTTCCTAAGAATTCTCCGGTGGAAAAATCAGCCCAGAAAATATGTCGAGTTTCTGAACCCATTCCTATCAGTGCCACGTAAACATCATCCGGCGATTTGCCGTTTGCGAAGTTTTCCTGACATGTTGCCAGGAAATCATTCCACGTTATATCGTGGAATAGTGTTGTGTAGCCGCTTGAGAACAACATCGCCATTGACTGGTATCTGAAATCTTCTGGAGATCCGGAAGGTGCTGTTATGACAGCGTTTCCTCCTGGATTTAGAAATCCCGTTCCTCCGTAGGAAGAGCCCCAATTAGGTATCTGAACTGTTATTGTCACAGGTCCAGGATTAAGATCATAAGCGGTTACATTTCCGTCTTGGCCTGCTGTTAGAACTACGTCTCGCTCATTTACCTGTCCTGGATTACTTGGATTTGGTTGCTCTATGTGAACAACCAAATCAACCGGTCCATTATTACAGGTTCTCTGAGCAAATCTCTCGTCCTTTACAATGATAGTTGCTTGCGCTCTGTCGGTGATGGGATTATCAGGAGAGTCGTTAGGTGGTGGATTACTCGGCGGAACGTTTGGATTCCCATTGCCGCCTCCTCCTCCGCATCCTATTATCCCTAACACAAAGGATAGCAGGAAAATTACTGTTGAGAATTTGAGATTGCTTAGCATCTCACTTCAGCTCCTTTTGATGTTTTGATGTGTTGTATCAGATTTGCGAATTGTCAAATAACAATGACGGTTCCAGTGTAAAAAACAGCCAGTGGAATAATAGGGAAGAATTGTGGAAAATATAGCTCCCAGAGGGAAAAATCAATTTGACAGCTTGACTGCCCCCTGTTATATTTGGGGTGGTTAGTAATAAAAATATGAATACTAAGGAGATACAACAAAAATTTCCGCAAGTATTCCAGGAGTTGTTTTCGAAGTGCTCGATTGTCGCCTCCGCCCCGGGCGATTTTTTTTGGGCCGGTGAACATGGCATTCTTTATGGCGGGTTGGGTATAGTTCAGCATATTCCCCTCCGGAGCTATGTAGGGTTTAAATCCAATGCGGACAATTGTATCCGCCTGGTTGAAATCAAGACGTATGGGCCTTCCCGCTTAGAATTTGAAAACATCAACTTTGATATCTACGATTTTTCTCAGATGAATGAACTACTGACTGCGGAAAAAAATAAAATTACCAGCAAAGACGTTGGTTTTGATATTTATGGCATCAGTGAACTCCCTATATCTTGTGGACTAAATGCCTCAGGAGCATTCTCTGCAGCTTTAGCAACCGTCTTCTTCGTCTCGTTAGGCGAGTTAACACCTAATGAGGTTTGCGGCTGGCAAAAAGTCGCTCCTTCCAAATTATGTCTTGATTCAAAATTTAATAAAGTATTCCGCTTGGCTTGGAAAATAAATTCCATTCTGCATGGCAAAGTTTATTCTACAATCAGGACCTTCGCACCACTGGCGTGCGGCAGCTTACCTATCTTTAGCGGGAGAGATAGCATTCATAGTCAAACTAATATTGCCGAAGAGGTAGATCATGTGGCTTATTGGGCAGGCGGTCTTTCGGAAATTGTCACTGACCAAAAAATCATCAATTGGCCAATAGATATCGCCATAATTTACTCGGGCGAAAAAAGACCGACCGGATTTTTAGCCAATACGACCGAGGAAACCCGAGTGAGTTTAGAGACCGTGTCCCAAGAGATCCAAAGACAAATTAAAAATCTTTCCAGTATCACCCACAACACGCCTTTTTTGTGTAATATTTCAATGAAAAATGCACTGTGGTTCAATTATTTGAATGCTATGTCCACCATTTCGTTAGAGATTTTTTATGCCCTACACAGGGTTTTTGGATCAACTGGAGACGAAGTGTTAAGCAACCTTTTGCGCGCCCTCCGCAAACACAATCACGGTTTGCGCCTAATGAATTTGACTAGTTCTTGGACTCAACAAGTTATCTTGGCTATGAAAGAATACTCTCGCACCCACGGGCGCATGATGGCTGGGATTAAACTTATTGGCGGAGGGCAAAGTGGAGACATTTTGTTTGTTACTCCATTCAATGATATGCGAGATAAGGTAGACGATCTGGTTGAATGGCTAAAACAAAAAGACCTTACTAAACCGGTGCATTTAGACTATACTTCCTGGCGAGATGGTCTGGAACCTGTGGGCGTCAAAATCGAACAAGATTTGCACAACAAAATTTATTCATCTTGGGTCTCCGCCGACACTTATCGCATAGCCCACCTCAATTTAAAGGGAGAATTACACCAAAGCCTAGTTTCTAAAAAAGAGTGCGAGCAAATCAAAGTCAATGCTCCAATTTTATTAGATAAAATCGAAAAAAGGATTTATATCGGTGGTAAAAAATTAACCTCCAAAGAACTCAAATCAACCTCTGCCACTATGGAAATTATTGAATCGTTACTAAATAAACCTGGCCGCAAAATTAGGAATAATGAGTTGCCCCGTTCCACCTATGCTACCAATAGGAATGAGTTCCAAAGTAAGATTATGATTCCTCTGAACAAAACACTGAAAGATTTATCAAAAAATCCCCTCTTCGAATTACACGGTGGTATAACAGAATTTGCTATCGGTCTTAAACCCGGCAAAGAAATCCATGTTTTAGAGAAAGTCAGCTAATTCTTCCTTTATTCGGTGGTTTTGCCGTCAAATTCTTCGGGTTGGGCTAAGGCATCCGCTTTAGTGGCTCGTACCACGCCGTCTTGATGCTCGGCGGGACTATAGATAGTGTAGAGTTTTAAATCTACCATGCCGGTATTAATCACATTATGCTCGGCACCAGCGGGAACAATAACGGCAAACTCGGCTTGGATTTCGTGAGTTACCCCATCAATTACTACTTGTCCAGAACCAGATTCAAACCGGAAAAACTGATCTATTGTCTGGTGCACCTCCATACCAATTTCTTCTCCGGGCGCTAAACTCATCAGTACCAACTGGCTATATTTTCCGGTATAAACTACTTGCCGAAAATTAGAATTCTTTTCGGTATCTTGCCCAATATTTGTTACATATCCGCGCATAAGATTAAAAAATTAATAATAATTTCCTGCTAACACAAAGGATATTTGGGTTATTTTAAACAATGCTGAGCTTTTAAATAATCAATCAGGCTGGGGGTTGACCCCGTTTTGATTTGGCTAACTCTATCTGTGCCAATCGCATCAATAGCGCATTGTTCTAAATTAGCGGGTATGGTTGTGGGCAAGGACGCAGGATCTATACCAAAAGACTTTAATAGTTCTTCTTGGCTTTGGCTTAACAATGGATGATCATAATTACTCTCAATCTTTTTACCAGACAAAATAGCACTTAGATTTGCAACATTTAAACCGAAACGGCTGGCAACAAATATAAGTATCCCCGCTAAAATTGCAATGGTGACTATAACAGTAATAATAATAGTTAGTAGCTTGCGCATAACTCTATTATACAGAAAAGTTTTAGTTGATCCTTCTCATTTTTTTGATAAACCATAAATAACCTGACGAATTCACACCATACGGCAAAATAAAATAAGGGGCGCTAAGCGCCCCTGTAGTATCCTTGCGATGGGCTTAAGTGCTGATGCAAGCCGAGCATCTTGTCAGCCTGAACCTGTACCCGCGCCGTCGTCACAAAGATAGAGAGTTTTGCTCATCAGATATCCTCCTTTGAGCGTTTTGCGATTTTTAGCCCTTGCAGACGTAATTGCGATCACTAACCGCTGCTGGACAGAGATCCAGTTACCCCATGCTGGAAGCCTCATCGCAAAGATATACATTTCCACCTATCATGGTAGTTTACCTCCTGTGATTGGTGAGATGACTCAAGCTGTAGAACGATAGATGATTGGGTTAGCTAACCCGAAAGCATTTCTGGCTCGCTGTCTTTTGTTCCATTCTTCGTTTTCGGCCATATCTTTTCTGGCTGCTTCATTCATTCGAATCTTGTCTTCGTCTGAAAGACCTTCCCAGTTGCCGAAAAAACCGGAAGTAAGCGGAGAAAGAACAATATCAGGGAGTTCGAATGCTTCATCTTCTTCTGGTAGAGTTCTGTCGGACATATTGGGAAAGACCTCCTTGGTTTAGATTAGTAGTCCATGGATCTCCGAAAGGTACCTGCTTTAGGCGTTCCGGCCACATCCAGATCCCGATAAATCTGATCTATCTTGGTTTCAAATGATCGTTCTTGTTTTTCTATTTCCTCAATGGTCATTTTATCTATCACCTCAAGATATCTGTTCCGGAGCTCACTGGTTGGTTGCTTCGAACCATCAATCATATTTGTTAAAGTCCTCCTTGTGGGTGATACTTTAATTATAACAAAAAAAACGGGGGCGTTGGCGACGCGCCCCCAAAAGTTTTTCGCCCTTCTCTTATGATCCGCTGGACCCACTATTACAAACATTCATAATCGGATCCCTCCTTTCATGAAAGATGTTATTTCTATCATAACAAAAAGTAAGGGAGATATTGGGATTATATTTTCAACGGCTTCCGTCTTAACTAAATTTACACCGGACTGTCGCAACTATTTCGCCGTTGGGTTCCAGGCCTTTAGCCCGGCATTGGAGCCCGAGCGTACTGGATTAGTAAAATTAGCGCTTCGTGAAGCTGGTTATACCAGCGAGAACGGAAAGCTATATTTTACTTTATCCATAGCGAGGGCGACTGCCCGGAGACTTTGGTTACTTTCCTCGGGAAAGTAACAGAAAAGATTTATTTTTCGCGGAGGTGTTTCTTGCGTTCGTTCTCGGTAAGATATTGTTTGCGCAACCTGATATCGGTGGGTGTTACTTCCAAAAACTCATCACTCCGCATCAACCCGATCACTTTTTCTAATGTTAATTCCATAGGCGGAGTGCACCTAATAGCTTCATCCGTCCCCGAGGCCCGGGTGTTGGTTAACTGCTTGCCTTTGATCGGATTAACCGGCATATCCGCTCCTTTGGCGGTATTGCCTATTACCATGCCCTCATAAACTTCTGTGCCCGGTTTAATATAAAGAGTTCCGCGCTCTTGCAAATTAGACAGGGCATAACCCAACGCCTTACCTGTTGCCATTGAGGTCATTGATCCCAATTCGGTTTTAACAATGTTGCCAACATACGGCCTAAAATCCAAGAACATTGAAGTCAAAATACCTTTGCCTTTAGTGTCAACCACAAACTCGTTACGATACCCCAATAATCCGCGGGTAGGCACACCAAACAACATTCTAACCTCGCCATGTTCAGCTCCCATGTTGGTCATCGTCCCCTTTCTTTTGCCCAATTTCTCAATGACTGCTCCGGAATATTCTTTTGGCACCAAGACAGATACTTCTTCAAATGGCTCTAACTTCTTCCCATTTCCTTCTTTAAAAATGACTTCCGGCTGAGAAACCGCTAATTCATAACCTTCTCGGCGCATATTCTCTATTAAAACTGCCAAATGGAGTTCTCCCCGGCCACTAACCTTAAATTTAGCATCTAAAAAATCAACTTTGAGCCCGACATTAACCTGTAATTCTTTTTCTAATCTTTCTTTGATCTTGCGGGAAGTTAAAAACTTGCCTGACTTACCGGCAAAAGGAGACGTATTTACAAACATAAACAAAGATAGGATTGGCTCATCAATAGCAATCGCCGGCATGGGCTCGGTTTTTTCATTGTCTAATAAGGTTTGGCCAATATAGATATCTGGTAATCCAGCTAACATCACGATGTCGCCAGCACTCGCTTCCGCGACCTCCTTTTTTGCCATGCCTTCAAAAGTGTATAATTTGCTCACTTTTCCGGTAAAAACATTGCCATTTGCGTCTTTCACAAATAATTTTTGACCATCTCTGACCGTTCCTTCGTAAATCCGGCAAATTCCCATTCTACCCAAAAAATTATCGTAAGCCAGGTTAAACACCTGCATCTTTAATGGTTTGGCCGCCAAATTATCACCCGAAGCGGCGGGCACCTGGGCTAAAATCGCATCTAAAATTGGCGTGAGATCAGCGGCAATATCATCCATATTCTTTTTCGCCACGCCATCCCGTCCGATCGCATAAATGGTTTCAAAATTGAATTGATCATCCGTCGCTCCTAAATCTAAAAACAATTCGCAGACAGCTTCGGAAGCCACATTTACATTGGCCGTTGGCTTATCTATTTTGTTCAAAACTAAGATTGGTTTAAGCCCTAATTCTAAAGATTTCTTGAGTACAAACTTAGTTTGGGGCATTGGCCCTTCGGCGGCATCTACCACCAGTAAAACCGAGTCTACCGATCGCAAAACTCGTTCTACTTCTGATCCAAAATCGGCATGGCCTGGCGTATCTAAAATATTAATTTTAGTGCCTTTGTAAAAAACCGAAGTATTTTTAGAATAAATAGTAATCCCCCGTTCCCGCTCCAGATCATTGGAATCCATAGACACCTCTCCCTCCGTCATTCCGGTTTGCTTTAAAATGGCATCGGTGAGAGCTGTTTTCCCATGATCAACATGGGCAATGATGGCTATATTTCTAATTTCCATAATTATTTTATCGAGAAGTGTAAAAATTAAATACGGCCCCGTTAAAAGAGGCCGCTATACCTTTTAATCGTACCGAATCACAATAACCTAAATTACCTGCTCTGTCAACCAAAAAGCTATTCTAATGGCCTGATTTTTTGGCAACCGTGATTATTCTTGAGTGGGTGTTTTGGTCTCCACTTTCGGCATAACCGATTTGCCGAAACCCTCAAAAGCTCGCAAAACCTCCAGCGGAGTAGCAAAGATTATGGTGTTAGATTGATCCGAGCTGATATCGTTAATTGATTGCAGAGTTCTTAGGTGGAGTGCGCCCTCTGATCCAGCCAAAATTTTAGAAGCTTTTGCCAAATTCTCGGCAGCGATTAATTCTCCCTCGGCTCTGATGATAATGGCTCTTTTCTCTCTTTCCGCTTCTGCCTGTTTTCCAATCACCCGCTTCATCTCCTCGGGCAGAGTAATATCTTTTAGTTCAACATTATCAACTTTGATTCCCCACGGATCAGTAGCCGCATCAATAATATCTCTGATGCTTCCAGAAACCTGGTCCCTTTGCGACAACAGCTGATCCAAATCCACCTGACCGATAGCATTGCGCATAGTAGTTTGGGCCATCTGAGAAATTGCATAGTAAAAATTTTCCACCTCTAATATGGCTTTATCGGCTTGGCTTACCCGGTAATAAATTACCGCATTAACTTTGACCGAGATATTATCCTTGGTAATTGCTTCCTGATCGGGAACGTCCACTGCTTTTACCCGCATATCTACTCTTTTATAGAACTGGAAGATCGGCCATATCAATCTCCAGCCGGGTTGCATCAAACCAGTGTATTTTCCGAGGGAGAATCTTAATCCCTGTTGATATTGGTTTATCTGTTTGATTGAACTCAGCACAATCAGGACAATAAACCAGAGAATTGTCCAAAACCAATACATAGCCATAGCTTTAGGTGTTAATTCAATATGTTAAAACCAGCTTAAGTATAGCCCAATAGGAGAAAATGAGCAAATTATTCGCTTCTGGGGCTAAATTAGCCGGATATCTGAACGGCTCAACGACAATTGTCTTCGGTGGGTGATTCATGAAAGAAGGCCTATGGGTAGAGGGGGACAGGTCGGAATAACTACCCGCACTTGGTGGCAG
>JAZDKW010000010.1:0-72947 GCA_043802665.1 Patescibacteria group bacterium | reverse complement strand
CACTATATTTTAAAAAACTGCCTCATTATGTTGCATCCCTTCGTGCCATTTGTGACCGAGGCAGTCTGGCAAGAGTTCTATCCGGGTTTATTGTTGGGAGAAAAATGGCCTCGTAATTGAAGTTTCAGGTTTGGCAATCTTGAGAAAGCCTCCCGAGGGGAATTTTACTAAAACCCAATTATCGGTCTCGGCAACAATCTCGCCGTGGTAATTACTAAGATAGTTTTCTAATGCCCCCGGAGAATTGAGGGGGTCATAATTGAGTCGGTCTTGTAGCCAATCAGTTTCCTCACCAGTAGAACGCCGAAAACTGCGGAATGTTTCGCTATCAGGAAAAATCACCACTATATTATCTCCTTCTTGATACCAGGCTCGGCCACCGGTGGCATAAGCGCCGAATAGAGGAGTGCCGTAAGGAGGAATAACATCACCGATAAAAGGCTGATCTTCTGCGGGGACTGCCTTGTAAATAACTGCCGCAGGCGAACGACCGTCGGTTGTGGGCAAAGGAGCAGTGGCCGAAGTATAATTAATATTTAAAACTCTTTCCGTGTCACTTGCCATATCCACTAATTTCTCAGGGATATCGGAAATATTATCCACAAAGATTATATTTTCGGGGGCAGTTTTTACTAAAACCTCTTTTTTATTAGCAGGGTCAAAGAAAGCTAATAATAATTCGCTTTGGGTAGGAGTGAGATTGTCTGGAGAATAAGCTTGCGAACGGTTGGTGTTAATAGTTGGTAAAAATTCGGCATAGATTAATCCCAAAACCAGAAAAGCAATAATAATGTTTTGAATCTTCGGCATAAAAATAAGAGGTTAATGGTCCCCACCACCTCACCTCCTAACTTTTATATTATACCATAAGTATCGCGAGAGAGCAATCAGGATTGGTCTTCGCCGGTTACGCGTTGAATCTCTTCCCAGGTAGTGACACCTTCTAACATTTTAAGAATACCGTCTTGTTTTAGGGTGACCATTCCGTTTTCTATGGCCAATTTCTTAATATCGCCAATAGTAACTCCAGAAAGCACTGCTTTAGTGATGGCATCGTTGACCTGGAGAATCTCAAAAATTCCGAGCATTCCTTTGTAGCCAAGACCACCACAAACTGAGCAAGTCTTGGCCTTGTCCGGGTTAACTCGTTTTAATGTCTTGGGCAAAGCGGGCGCTGTAATCGCGGAAGGAAGATTTTTTATTTCTTCGGTAATTTCGTTTAACTCTTGAGCGCTGGGGGTGTAATCCTCGGTACAATGGGGGCAAATTTTGCGGACTAGCCTTTGCGCGATGATGGCCAAAATAGACTCAATAAAGTAATCCGGTTTTAGGCCTAAATCGGCTAAACGCGGGATAGCTCCTGCCGCATCGTTGGTGTGGAGAGTGGATAAGACCAAATGGCCGGTTAAGGCCGCATTAATAGCGATATTAGCCGTTTCGCTATCGCGGATTTCTCCGACCAAGATAATGTCTGGATCTTGTCGGAGAATTGAGCGCAAACCAGTAGCAAAAGTATAATTTTCCTCTGGGTTGACCTGGCTTTGCGTAATCCCGGATAATTTATACTCGATCGGATCTTCGATAGTAATAATTTTTTTATCCGGAGTGTTGATTTTATCTAAAATTGCATACAAAGTAGTAGTTTTACCCGAACCAGTCGGACCAGTATTCAGGATCAAGCCGTTAGGTTGCTTAATAATATGTTCAACGATTTTGGCATTAGGGCCGACCAAGCCTAATTGATCCAGGGTTAGGAATTTTCCTTTTTGAGGCAAAAGTCGCAAAACTGCCGATTCGCCATAGCCGGTCGGCAAGATTGAAACTCGGATATCATAACTGGTTTCTCCTGCCGCAATGCTGAATCGGCCATCTTGGGCGGACTCTTTGATATTCAATTTTAAGTCGGAGAGCAATTTAATCCGATTGATAATGCTATGGGATTGTTCGGCGGGAAGATCGGCGATATCCTGGAGCACTCCGTCAATCCGAAAGCGCAAATGGGTGGTTGTTTTGGTAGGTTCGATGTGAATGTCTGAAGCCTGATAATAAGTAGCTCCGGCCATCATAATGTCGAATAATTGGCTAATCACTAAATCAGGGTGTTCGGCTTGGTATTTAGTCCAATCTTTCAGGATTTTAACACTCTCAGCTTGATCGGGCTGGCTAATGGTTAGGTTGTCTTGCGAACGAGTGGATGGAGCAAATAGATCGTAAATAGACAGGAGGTAAGTCATGCTGGCAGGGGAGACTAACACCGGAACAAACTTACGCTGGTGTTGTGCTTGTAGAGTTTCCAAGGCTTTTAAGGTCTTGGGGCTGGTTACGTCCGAAATAGCCAAATAGATGTTTTGACCTTCTTTTTTGAAAGCAAAGACCTGACCATCCGTAGCCAACTCTTTGGAGATAATTTCCACTATCCCTGGTTCGGGTTGATAATGCATTAAGTTCAAATAAGGTAAAGACAGTTTTTTGGCCAGAGCTTGGGTTGCCTGTTCTTCTTTCTTGCGGTGGATGTTACTGAGCACCTTCTCGATAGGAAACTTTTTGGCTATTTCATCCAAAATATGTTGGTGATCTTGCAAGTTTTCTGGTGGTAAGGGGGCAATTGGGTTCATCGTCGTTTAGGAGATTAATTTGATAAAGGCAGTGTCGGTAAGACTACTCTCACCCACACTTAGCGTAGCCTGATTGAGGGTAGTAGACAAATTATTGGTTGGATCAGCCTTAAGTAGGGCATTAAAGGTTATTTCTACTTTTGTTAGTACTGGCACGTCCGGATTATCCTGTGCCGCTATATAAATTGGATAGTTAATTAGCCAGGTATCAGGAAGAAGCTGGCTTTCTCCTTGGTTGACCCGAATATACCCACTTTGGCTGATGTATTGCAAATGTTTACCCAAGTAATCTTTAATAGGGAGGAGTAGGGGGAGTTCCGAACTGGGGTTGGTCGCTTCAATATGGATTAAGAAAGTTACATCCTCGCCAAACTTGGCGTTAGCGTAGTGTGACCAAACGGCGCCCTCTTCGCCCAAGTTTTTAACGTATTTATAGAAAACACTAACTACGGATTGGCCAGTCTGTCCTCCGTCCCCAGTCTGCCCTGGGGAAGTCAAAGATGGGATTTTAACGCCGCCGCTCGAAGGGTCGGTAGGATCAGTCCCCAATAGGTCTTCAATTCCATCGCTAGTGCCATCGTTATCGGTGTCAGGGTCATTAATGTCGGTGCCCAACGCTTGTTCGCGAGCATTGGTTAGGCCATCATAGTCAGGATCATCACCTAAATTGACGGGAGTAGCTGGGCCTCCGGGAGTGATATTGTCATCATAATCGGGTCCGGTAACTAAATTAAAAAGAGGAAAATTATAAGTGACATCAATCTCATCGCCCGTCTTTCCTGCATATTTAGTTTCTATCGAAGTAGTCTCTCGTTGGAAATTATAAACTACTACCGCGATGACGGCGGCCCCTACCAAAGTAGCAATCATAATTGGTACAGGCGATTTCATAACGGCTTGGTTTATAAGTTAACTTGGGTCAATTGGGCCAATTCTTCTGGGTTGGAGGTAACGATTTTATCTTCAATATAAGAAGCAACAACTTTGATAGCGGCGTGATTGGGTCCAGCGAACAATAGACCTTCTCCCACAGCCGCCTCCAAAAGCAAAAACTTTTCTCCTTCAGTTAAATTAAAAGTATCTTGGATGATCTGGATGGAAGCGGGGGACTGGCGAAGTAGTAGTTGCAAGGACGAGTTAGATACCACTGCCTTACCGTAAGTAGTGGTCAAGAAATCCTCTACATCCTGGGTAATAGTAGTTAATCCCAGCCAGTATTTACGGGCGCGCTTGGCAATACTGTACAAGAATTTAGCTGAATCTTCGTATTGCATCAAAATCCAGGCCTCGTCAATCACTAATAGACGTTTTTTCATATCAAACCGGATCCTATTCCAGATATAATTTAGAACGATGTACATAGCGATAGGACGGAGCTGTTCCTCTAAGTCACGGATATTAAATACGACCAAACCATTATCTAAATTAAAGTTAGTTGGCTGGTTAAAAATGCCAGAAAAGGTGCCACTCACATATTTATCTAAACGCTGGGCTAAACTATCAGCTCCCGCCATATTTTTAAGAACATTGTACAGATCACCCATAGTGGGAGCAGGATTGGTCTGGGTTTTGATGTCTGTGGTGATATCGCGTGAGGCGTACGTTTCCCGGATGGCTCGGTCCATCAAAGAGTCCTCTTCGGGGGTAAGCTCGCCTAACATTAAGTTCATCAAACCCAGTAAAGAGATAATAGCCGAACGCAGATTTTGTTCGCCATCAGCATTTGGCCCCAGGTTGGGTAAATCAAAGGGGTTAATCCTTTTTTCCGAGTTAAGACTGACGGAGAGATAGCTTCCGCCGACCGCATTGGCCAGGGTTTTATATTCTTGTTCAGGATCAATGACAAAAACATCAATACCAAACATTAAACTGCGTATAATCTCCAATTTAACAGCATAACTTTTACCACCACCAGATTTGGCGAATACCACCATATTGGCGTTTTCTAATTTGAATCGGTCAAATAAAATTAAACTGTTGTTGTGCCGGTTAATGCCATAAAGTACCCCTTCATTAGTAGTGAGATCGGATGAAATAAACGGGAAGGTGGTAGAGAGGGAAGAGCTGGTCATATTGCGCACAATTTTTAATTGATCTTGGCCCAGGGGCAAGCAAGAATTAAAACCGGCCTCTGCTTGCAAAAGGGCAGGTTTGGTATAGATCATCTGACCGGAGAGTGCCGTTTCTACTCTGTCACAGAGAGCATCCAGGGCTTTTAAATCGGTGGAATAGACAGTGATATAAAGACCAAAGTGGAAGACTTTTTCTAAACCCCGTTGTAAGTTGTCGCGTAGCTCTTCGGTGTCTTGATAAGCGATCTCTAATTCCGGGTCCGAGATTGCCCCTTTTTCTTGGTTAATGCGCAAACTGGACTCCATCTCGGCTACTTTTCGTCTCAACATCCTGGCGATGTTAGCGCTTTCTATTGGATAGATATGCATGGAGATATCAAAGCCAGCATCAAAATTGATGATAGGGGACAGCCAGTTAGCTTCAATATATTGGGGATAAGTGAGAACAAACAGGGTTCGGGCATAATAACTGTTTAATTCCAAGTAGTTGGAATGAATAACCATTGCCGCCGGGGCAATAATATCCCGAACCGAGAGTAAGCCTTGTTCAAAAGCCTGTTGGGCCATTGCATCGGCGCTTTGAGTGGCTCTTTTTTTGCGGCGGAATAGTGCCATAGTTAACCTCGGTTTTCTTTGGCCAAACCAGCAATAATGCTGGCATCGACGCTATTAACATTAAATAATTTCTGCCGGCGGGCTAAATCGGGGTTATAGGTCGCATAAAGCAGATCAATCAATTCCTTAGTGTTTAAAAGAACACAGTTAAGTTGCATTGATGTTAGATTCCCGGCGATTAAATTAGCGGCAGTAAGCAGTTGACTATGGGCGTCCCGTGACTGTCCGCCAGAAGTGGAAGTAGAACGCCCAAACCACTGGGCGAGTAGGCTGGGATTTGCCGCCGCCAGGTTTTTATCCGAGATGATCAGATAAAAGGTCTTGCTCATAATGTTGGTCATGCTAATCAGTTCTCGAACGAATTCGATATACTCTTTAGTGTGGGCTTGCAAAAGTTCGTTAGTCTGGTTGGTGCCCAATCTCTCCAAGTCCTTTAAGTAAGTGTCTAAATCCAAAATGCGGGACTGAATCAAAATCTGGATAGGCGTCTCCAGCGAATTCAAAAAACCCTTAAAGTTTCCCAATAGAGCGACTTGCTCGTCGTTTGACTTTAAATTAAAGTTGATGGAATTAACCATCAATACTGCTATCGTGCTTCCATCCTGGAGTGTAACGACCCCTTCTTTGATGGTCTTGAAGGGGAGATATTTTTGGGTACTGGTTTTTTTGGCTTTAGATTTCATTTTAAATATCGGTATCCTCGAAAATATCCTCAACTCCTAAATCTTCTTCCACAATCTCGGGGGTAGAGGTGCTGGTTTGAGGAATAGTATTAATGATGTGAGTATCAAAGAAACCTTTTTCTGTCTTTATTTTACCACCAGTATCTAAGATCGTGGCTAATTTTTCTAACTCACTGCGCGAAGTTGGTTTAGCCGAAGGAGTGGCAGGGGTTAAGGCGCTATCTTTTTTAGAGGTTAGATGGGTTCTCTCCATCGTGTTGTCTTTGCCCCAGACCCGCATTTTGCGGGTGAACATAAAAGCAATCAGGTTGCCAAAAAAGGAGATAAACGGCAGGCCATTAATTTTTAAAAAGGCCAAGGCGAGAGCCAACCCTCCTACGATAAAGCTGATAATGAAAAATTCATGGGCGAACAGATAACCTGCTAAATAATATTGATAGGTAGCGAAGATCAAACCAGCCGCCCCTAATAGATATAGGAATTGCTTTAAAGTAAGCGGTCCAACCAGCTTATCTTCCCGTTCAATATTTTGAGGTATCTTTTCCGCCATATTTTTAGATTATGAACTTTGATAATTAATGATGGATAATATCCAGCCGTTTCAGGACCTCATCTATGGATATATTACCTCCCTGGATGTCTGTGCCCACGCCCAAGTTCTTCAAAGTATTAACCAGTTGGGTAACGTCTATGCCAGCGCCCTGGGCTGCTGATTGGATGTTGGCTAAGGTGCTATCTTTTTTAAGAGTAGGATTATTAGTCATAAAGGTTTCTAATTGACCTTTCCATATATCCATAGCCGCGTCAACCGCAATGCGGTTGTTGGTGGTCTGCGCAGTACCTGCAGAATTATATATAGTGGCACCACCTGGTTTGGTAATCTCATTATTAATCGTATTGTCATATGAGGCTTGAGAGCTGTTTCTGACATTGACTTGGTTGTTCTCGATTTGTTTAATAGTTTCTCTGGTGGCCTGTAATTTTTTGATAGTGTCAACCAACTGATTAAGATTTTGACCAACGTTTCCACCAGGAGGGGTGGCTTGTTTAGCACTAGCCACTAATTTTAATTGGAGCTCCAAATCAGCCGTTGTCATAGTCTTAGCCCTATCGATGATTGCCTTCTTGGCAGAGGGATCTGTTATGTTATGACGGGTCAGAATAGTGTCAGCCCCTTTGGTGTCGCCACGAGCGACAGCATTTTTTAGATTAGTCATGTCTGCTGTGTTTGTGGTCAAATTGCGCAGGTCGGCAGTCGCAACGGTAGATAGATCCCTGTTTAGATCAGATAATATCTTTGGATCGATAACATCTTTTCCATGAGTGCCTGTGGTTAGCTTGGCTTGGTCAAGCGGGTCTAAATTATTACCTCCAGCTGTGGCTTGGTTTGTGAGATCAGTCTGGTTATGGGTTTGTTGCCGTCTCAATCTTAATAAGTCAACATAGGAATCAGAGTCAGTTGGTTCAGGCTGTTTGGCTTGCTGTTTTGTTGGCAACGTGTAGCCAGTTCTTTTACTGAGCTCGTAGCCGCCTTTATCGGATATCCAATCGCGGATTTCATCTTTTTCTGCCGCGCTGACCCCAGCAGAGGTCAATTTTTTCTTTAACTGGGCTAGCAATAGGTTGGCTTGCCCGGCTTCGCCCGCACTATCATGTTTCTCTATTTTGCGAATTATCTCGTCAGTGCCTTCCATTTGGTTGACATCCATATCCTTAGCTTGTTTATTGGCAGCCCAAGTAATCCATCTCGGGTCGTTGTTGTAGGTTTTTTCAGCGGCTGTAAATTTCTTATTAGAACGGTTTGCATTTCTAACCTGTTCTTTTTCGCTGTCATTCAAATCGTTCCAAGTTTTTCCGGCGAATGCAGGTATTGTAACAGCAGCGGCTGTAGTCGCAGTATTTAATACATTGTTTGCATTAGTATATCTTTTGCCAACTTGATTCTGTATTTGTTCCTGGGTGAATCTCTCGCGGTCGGCTTTGGTGCGAGCTGCTTCATTAGCCCTATTAAATATGAAACCAGTTATTCCTTTTCGAGATTGTCTCCATCCTTCGAACTGTTGTCCTCTTGGGGTATTAGTGAATCCTCGATATCCAGCTTTGGCTATACTATGGCCTGTTTTACCTAGTAGGTTTTTACCAGTGGCAGTATCAGATAAACCTTTCCATGCTTTTTGGGGGGTTTCGACGATTCCGCCCAAGACACTGCCGATGTTGAGCGAGCGGCCCACCATCCCAGCCATCCATAGAGCCCAAAACCCCACTGCCACCAGTAAGAGATTCTTTAGGTCTATTGGAATGGTTGACCCATCGTCGGGAGTAGTATCCTCGGCAGCGACGTGGATTTGGTCAGGATAGGCAATAGTAGCGCCAATAGCTAACTGATCGCCTGGATTAGTAGGAGAATAACTCGTTTCGACTGGTAGCTTGTCGCTTATATCTTTGATATTATCCACGCTTTTGATCCCAGCTTGTTGGAAGAAGAACATAGCGACAAGAATCGTAGCCACTGTTAGGGGCAGGACTAAGATCCATTTGATTAAACTCTCCCACCATTGTTTAGTGGATCCTTGGAAGGTGGGTAAAATGCTAGTAGCGAAGACTATGGGTGCTGTTACGGCTAATACAAACAATCTGATAATTCTCTCAATTAATATCAATATTAGTTTAACTATGATCCAAATAATAAGTCCAAATATAGCGAACTGCATCAGAGTGTGCCCCAATTGCGAACCTAAATTATTTAGATCAATATGCACCCCCCCCTTAAACATCTCAATATTAAGGTTCATATCGATTAATCCGTTGAGATAGTCTACAAGTATTGAGCGGCTATTAATGGCCTCTGCCCCAGAAATAGCTCCTAATTGTCCGCCGATAATGTAAACAGCATCTTCTAATCTGTTTCCTAAAGTTAGCGAAGCTTTAACAATTATCAAACTTAAATTGGATAAGATCACTGCTGTTATAAAAGCTCCTAAAGTTTTTTTGAGGTTATAGCTTGTGCTGATCCGGATCATAATAGCAATAGCGGCAATGAGCAGTCCTAACAAGAATAAACCATTAGCGACAGTGATGGCGATACTCCAAAGTTGACTGGCCGTATCGCTGTTGACAAGGAAGTCCGATTGCTTGATACCTATCTCTGTTAAATTTTGTAGAAGTGGACCTACGAGAAGCCGCAGCAGAGCTATTAGTAATCCAATAATTTGTAATACCATTAGGGCAATAAGACTAAGAGCCCCTCCTACAATACCACCCAATCCGCCAAAGAAGGTTTTTACCCACTCGGGGACAGCGGCTCCTGCTGGTTGTACTACCAAAAACACACTTATTAGAGATAAGGCAGAGGTGGCCCAAAAGAGTAGTTTTTGTTTGCGCATACTTTTTAATTTATTATTTTATTATATCAGATAAATTGATTTTAGTCAATGGTTATCTAAGAACATCTAAATCTACGCTCTGGGACTCCAATTATTTACAAAATAGGTGATATATGATATAATAAAAGAAGTTCTATAGTAAAAATAGAAGTTTAATCATATTGAATGGAAGGAGAGATCCAAAATAACCCGGAGGAGCAGGCGGGATTGCCGCCAGATTTACGTATGCCAGCAAGCGCTCCGCGGATTACCCCTACACCGACAAGCCCTGCACCTAAGGGACCAATTTCATTTACTCCCACTACTTTATCCAACGAACCAGCGGTTCCCGTCATAAGCAGGGAGATAGAGCCGCCGCCACAGCGAAGAGGGGGGTCAAACTGGGTTGGATGGTTGTGGGGGATTTTAGCTGTCTTGATGATTGGCGCTACAGTATATTTTGTTTTAAGCCAAATTGGTTTTAATCAAGGTAAGATCAAATTTACTTTTGATCCCGAAGGGGTCAATGTAGTGTTAGATCAGAAATTAACTAAGACAGGGATTAATTCTCTAACCATTTCTCTAAAGGCCGGGGAGCATTTAGTCCAAGTAAACAAAGAAGGTTATTTAGATTTTGAACAATCTTTTAGTTTAAATGCTCGTGAAACTGCCGAAATGCAGATCACTTTAGACCCAGTACCCAATATGGAATTAGTTTCCGAGGCCGCTATGGCTTTCCCGCAATTAGTCCGCCGGGATCAATTGATGGGTTTTTGGAATGCTTCTACGAGTACCTTCAAGGCGGTTGATTTAGCAACCAAAACCATAACAGATTTATTTAATGCTAAGGCTATACCAAATTTGCAGAAGGCGGTATGGTCGCCGAATGGAATTGCTATTATTACCAAACTTTCCGATATATGGCGGCTAACTAATATGTACGATAACCGCAAGGTAAAAGGACAATATATTCCATTGGGGGACACGCCAGAGCAAGGGCCGACTATGGATAATGGCGTGGGCACTTGGTTATTTGATAGTGAGCGGACTACCACGGCGGGCCTTCAGCCGGTGTTGTTAAATGAAAATATACGGGATGTCGCTTTTTCGCCCGACGGTACCCAGATAATTTATTTTTACGAAGCGGCCAATGGCGAGAAATCTTTAATCCGAGCAGACAATATTGACGGTGGAAGCTGGGTGCGGTTAACAAGTGATGTTGATGCCAACAATCCAGAGCTTATTTGGTTGCAAGATGAACGATGGGTATTGTTGCTTGATGATTCCGGCCAACCAGATAAACTGTTTGATGCTTTCAGTAAAGATTTTACTGCGGTAATGCCCGATAGGGTAGCGGGGAGTTTGGTTGTAGGTTCTCCGGATGGTTCCCACATCCTTTATTTGGCCAATACTACCGAAGGGACAAAATTAACCGTTTGGAATATTTCCAATCAAGCGGTAGAAACAGTTTTTCCTCAAGTGGCCACGGCTTTTGTATGGCAAGCCGATGATACTGCGATTGTGGCGGCCAGCGATGGTAATTTGTGGTATTGGGGAATGGATGGTCAGCAGAAACCGGTCAAATTTACTAATGCATTCGGGGCATTAGTTCCTCAGCGCCTCTTATATTCCCAGCTTTTGCAACAGTTGTTCATATTTGATGGATCGCGATTATTCAGTATTAAAGCGTAGACGGTTATGGCAGACGAAGAGTTGTTACAACCAGAAGATGAGCTGATTCCGGATGAGGAAGAGGAGGAGGAAGGAGAACAAGAAGAGGAGGAGCCACAACCTCGTCGAACTACTCGGCAAAATAGAAGATCGCGTCCAGAAGGAAAACAAAAAAACCAGCAACCTAAGGAAAAAATTCCAGCCAAAAAAACCGAGGGAAAAACTGCGGCGAGTACTCCTAAATTCAAGCCAGGCATTAAAGCCAGAGCCGGCAAATCTACAGGAAAGCCATCTGTTGCCGAATTAGGCAAAGATGCTTTTGAATTTGCAAAAGGGAATGTAGCCCAACGAGCAGGTAAAGCTATAGAGGTAGCTCAAAAAGTAGCTCGATCAAGCAAGGGAACAGGGCAGGCGGTCGCAACTGGAGCGAGAGTTGTTGCGGCTTTCTTGACAAGCCCTGCCGGGTGGATTACTATGGCGATCATTCTGGTAGTTGTGATCTTTATGGCTATTTTCATGTCGGGCAAGAACTATATTAATAGTTTGGCGGGGGGGTCTCTCTTTATGGCGGCTAATTATGATAGTGCCGAGGACAGAGCTATTGTGAATGATTTGCAAGCCAAGATGTCTGGCTGTGACCCGAAATTAGTAGTTTCTGATGAGAGCAAAGAAGATTTAAATTGGCAATTTGATGACACCACGGGAAAGTTTCATCATCGTTTGGATATCCGTTTACTTAAAACATTAGACTATCTTACCGATATTCATCAGCGAATTCGGGTGGATCTTCTAAAAACCGGAGGGCCTGTTATTTTACGTGACGACATAGTGATTGGATTAGACCAATATAGTTATCGGACAGACAGTGCTATTTTGCCTCCTGATTGGAATGATATGAGCACGGCCGATCGAATATCTTACATAGGTGGGCTGTCAGCCGATGATCGCAAGGCTTTAGAAAAACTTGAGACCAAAGAAACCTTATCCGCTTTTAATACTGGGCAGGCGATGGCGATTACTGAAATAGATAGGAGTGTTATCCCAGAACTGCAAAGTGCTGATACAGCTTGCGGCTTGCCGGTAGCGGCACCAGTGGCGGTCAATTGGCAGAAAACAACTATGCAGAAAATAGTTCGCAACACCTGGGAAGAACTGGCTTATACGGTCGGATTTTTGGACAAACAAATCTCTGTTCTGGAAAATTTTTATAGTGATACAAGCGATTTGACTTTGAAGACAGTGCAAGGATACAAGAACGATTTAGCTAATGGGAGATACGCCCGAGGTTTGTTAAGGATGATCTTTGAGAAATTCCATCGAACCCAGGAGTTATTAGAAAGGGTTGACTCTTGGTCTAACCAAGCCAATTTAGCTTCAGATACCAAAGAGCATTTTAATATTGCTTTGGCAAAGGTTCAGTATCTTAACGCTGTCATTGGGATTAATGATTTGGATAGTTATGATGAGGTGAATTTGATACCAGATAGCGAGTTAACGGATAGAGTTAAAGGGTTGGGTAGCCCAGCGAATACTCGATCACTGCGCGAGTTAATCGATAATGTTTATCGTGGGACCCAGGTCGCCAATATGGTAGGGTGGGCAGAAGGGGATTTAGATTATCGGGAGGCGTATGAAGCGCGCCATAAGATCCGTTTGGTTATTCAAGAACTAATGGCGATGCCCAATAAAACTACCTTGAGTACAGACCCGGAGACTATTAATAACCCAGCCCATTTTGATGAGAGTTTGGTGGTAAAGCAGATCATTACTTTTTCACCAGAAGATGATTTAGATAATGGTCCTTCGGGTCGGGATGTATTTCCATTTGGGATTGATGCAGTAGGGGATGAGGGAGTGTCGATGAATAATAGCGGGGCCGATGGGAAATATACTTATGCGGATATACATTTTAGCCATAGCCCGATAGACAACGGAGTGTTTAGCAAGTATGGCACTAATTGGATATATTCAATAATCAATGGGGTGCCTCCAGTTACCACCATCGCTCAAAAATTTTTGGCCGTGCCAGAAGCCATTGCTAATTTTTTTATTAATAAAGTAAAAAAAAGATTGACTGAATTACCGCCTTTCCCGATTACCTATCAAAAGTTCCTATATGTGGCCTTTTGAGGATTTTTCTTGTTACTTTCCCGAGGAAAGTAACCAAAGTCTTCCGGCAGTCGCCCTCACTCTGCAGCATCATAAAATCTCCTTACTGCTCTCGCCAAACTCGTATTCCTTAAAGGAATACTCTAACAGTTGGCTACACAACGGCGATTTTCTGTCTACAGTACGCTCGGGCTCCAATGCCGGGATGAAGACAAGAATAATCCCAGCTCCAATAACCGCTTCGGATTCCAAGAAAAGTTCGGCGAACCTCTTTTTAAAGGGGGAGAGATTAATGGTATTCTTAAATAGTTAGATACTCACCTTGATATAGTTGCTACTGATGTTATCAATTGGAAATCGGTGTTACATTGATAAATTGGATAAGTTACGCCGAAGGCGTTATGTGGTGAGGTACCTGCACCCCGTGCATGTGGGGCAAGAGGCTGTCCCGCATACGCAGGACGTGAAGGGGCTGGTTTGCTAAACCGGTAGGGGGAAGCAATTCCCCGCGAGGGTTCGCCCCGGCATTCGCCCCAGCATACGCGGGGCAGGCGGGGCGCCCTGAGAATTTAGGGCGAATCCTTTAATAAAATATATCCATGCATTATGTCTATGTGCTAAAAAGTAACAAAGATGGTAAATATTACATTGGCTCAACCGATAATTTAAAATCAAGATTTGCTGAGCATCAAGCCGGCAAAGTAACATCTACTAAATATAGAATCCCGTTTGTGTTGGTTTGCTATGAAGCCTACCAAGATAAACTGATAGCTCAGAGAAGAGAAAGGTTCTTGAAGTCCAGCGATGGGCACAAAGATTTGCATCGTAGATTAAAATAATTACTAAGTGCGGTTATGATGGTGAGGTACCCAAGAGGCTGAAGGGGCTGGTTTGCTAAACCGGTAGGGGGAAGCAATTCCCCGCGAGGGTTCGAATCCCTCCCTCACCGCCATAACCGCACTTGGCTCTATATGGAGAGGTGGCCGAGCGGTTGAAGGCACTAGTCTTGAAAACTGGCATACCCCGTAAGGGGTATCGTGGGTTCGAATCCCACCCTCTCCGCCATCGCCTCGCTGGAGCTCGGCTACGGCGTGACGAAGTCCGCTTTCGGCTGGACGAAGTCAGGGCCTACGGCGTGACGAAGTTCGCCAGAGACGAATGAAAGCGGGCTACCATAGCAGATTATGTATTATATTTATTCGCTGAAATGTCGAGAAGGTTATTATATAGGTTGCACTGATGACTTGAAAGATAGAGTCAATAGACATCGAAAAGGCTATGTTTCAGCAACCAAAGACCGTTTACCAGTAAAACTTTGTTTTTATATAGCGCTTCAAGACAAATATAAAGCTTTTGAATTAGAAAAGTATTTTAAGTCAGGTTCTGGTCGGGCATTTTTGAAGAAACATTTTTAATAAAAGCGAAGACCGCCCTGCGTAGTTTATTAGAGCGACCTGTCCGGCATTAATATTCTTTAATAACTCAGGATAATGTTTAAAAATGATATCCTGCTTGCCTGAACAGTCAGGATGGTGTAAAGATCGCAGAAACCTGTCTAAGTTGCCCCCCTTTATTAATTTTTATAATAATTTTCGGCAAAAAGTGTTATCTGGACATAGTTTTTGCTTTCTGGTATTATAATAAAGCCCTTTGATAAATCGAACAATAAGGAGGGGTTAACTATGTACAAAACCCTATCATCTCCGCTAACTGTTCAGTTGGAGATATCTAGTCTGTGTCCAAATAATTGCATACATTGCTATAACTATTGGCGCAGAAAGGATGTTAAGACTTCTGACCTCTCCGAGAAATGTGCCCAAATGTCTCTGAATCAAACAGAGCATGTTTTGGATGAATTAGAGAGGTCTCAGGTGTTCTATGTAGTACTGACTGGAGGAGAGCCCCTGATGAACAAAGAATCTCTGTACTGTGCTCTGGATCGGATAGAAAAGAGCACATTGGCCGTAGCGAGTGTCAATTCTACATTAATTAACCTTGATAATGATGATGCTAAGGCATTAAGTCGGTATAAACATCTCACTAGTGTTTTAGTGTCGATCATGGGGCAGAATGAGAAGATTCATGATGACATAGCACAGAGATCCGGATCATTTCAAGAGACGATCAAAGGCATACGATTATTGAAAGAGAATCAAGTGAATGTTTCTGTTAATATGGTCGTATCTCACCTGAATCAGCACTACATTAGAGAAACCGCACAATTAGTTCGTAGTCTCGGGATAAGTAATTTTAATGTCACGAGAGCAACATGTCCGTCAGGTTGTGCCGGATTTAGGGAATATTCGTTAGATTTAATGGAATTACGCAGTTATTTGGAAGATCTAGTCCAATTGGAGAAAGAATATAATCTAAGAACAGGGGTCTTGACCGTGTATCCTCTATGTGCTATCAAAGATGTTTTCCGTTACCACATGGTAGCTGGAAAGAGATGTTCGGCTGGCATCACTGCTGTAGCTGTATCCGCGCTAGGACAAGTAAGAGTCTGCACTCATGTCAGCATTAGTCATGGCAATATCTTCAATGAATCGCTGTGTGCTATTTGGCAAAGAATGTACGAGTGGAGAGACGGTTCATTAATACCCCCGATTTGTAAAAAGTGCAAAGCGCTCTTGATTTGTGGGGGAGGGTGTCGAGCGGAAGCCGAGGTTATCAATGGGGAGTTTGGTGCCGAGGATTCTCTTGTGAGTCCATCTGATGCACAAGATGCTTTGGAGAGTTTCTATAAATTGAAGCAATTCCAAGACGATTCTGTTATGTTGCCGAATAATCTAGCGCTTAACCCAGATTTGCGTTGGCGTAAAGAGAATTTTGGCTCTATAGTTTATATTGGTAATCAGTGTGCCGCTTTCTTAAATGAGGAGGCAACCAGATTCTTATTCGCTGATCGTATAAATACTTTTGAGTTTCCATGTAGCTTGAATAAGCTCACAGAGCTATTGCTACCCAAGTTTGTATCAGCACTCTATCAACAGAGGATATTAATATCGTGCTGAAAGGGGATGATACTATGGATAATCTGTCAGGTTGTGGCTTCGAAACCATCATTGACATGGCAGCTGTATCCACAATTAACACCCCACAGTTAACGGAACGCGGTATCACATGTGACAATTGCGACTGCAATTGTGATCCATGCGATTGCGATTCCGGCGGTCCCAGTTGCCGATGTGTCGGCTAAGTGTGGTAGACCGCGGTGTAGCCGCCTTATAATGAGGCGGCTTTTCTCTTTTCTTATACAAAAAACTTCGCATGGAGATGTCTGTCATTCAGGGTATCTGTAGCCGCCGTAGTGTTGGAAAAATATTGTTATTGGACAAGTTGTTATAATTACCTTATGAACAAGATAACTTTAAGAAAGATCAGATCTGGAGATATCGGATATTTCCGGAAGTGGTGGAGAGATAAAGATCTAATTACACTCACCAGCGGAGATTTTAAGCCGATTTACGATGCGGAAGTAGAAGAATATTTTCACGATATGCTGGGCAGTAAAACAGATCATCATTTCATGGTCGATTTAAACAAACAAACCATTGGTCATATTTCCTTAGGGAAAAGAAAGGATGATAATTACGAGACCCAGATAGTAATTGGCAATAAGAAATATTGGGGCAAGGGATATGGGGTTAAAGCGATCAAGCTATTGCTGGCTAAGGCTAAAGGGTTGGATATCCATAGAATATATTTAGAAGTAAGGCCAGAAAACATTCGTGCCGTTAAGGCTTATGGAAAAGTCGGATTTCAACCCCGAGGTATTAAAAAATACCCCAAGAATCCTTGCCAGCCCGAAACTCTCCAGATGGTTTATTCAAAATAACTCTTGATGAATTTATTAAATCATTAAGCTTGTTTAGTCTGTAATCTCTCGGGTCAAGAGTGCTTTTCTGGTATTCTTATGGTATGAGCATCTCTAATTTCAAATCAACTTCTACTCGAGATCCCAAGGTGATTTCTGCGCTTAAGTTAGCTCAAAAAAAGCTGAATAAATTTTTTGGTATCAAACTAGAATTACCGCCAGTGGTGTTACTCCAATCTCGACGAGAGATCGACAAATTTTGGGGCAAAAAAACCGAGAGCTGGCTGTGTGCTTGGACTAAATCAGAAACAATTTATATCCTTGATCCTAAAGTATTTGCCAAAGAATCCGATCATACGGCCGGCCAATTTTGGCAAGTCTTGGTCCATGAATATGTTCATCTGTATTACCATATTATTACGGATAGTAATACTGGAAAACCAAGATGGTTAAATGAGGGGTTAGCTTGTTATTTGGCTGGGCAGAATAAAACAATTCCGGCCGAGGGAGATCTAATATCCTTAAATGGTTTCTTTAATGTAGGTGGGCAAAAAGTCTACGGAGTAGGTTATTATTGGGTGAAGTATTTATTGGATAAGTATCCCCAGAATAAATTATTGCAATTAATCCGGACTGTCGATTCCCATACCACCGCGCGTCAATTTGCCTATAATTTCCAGGATATCTATGGGTTTGCCCTGACCAAATCATCATTAAGACATCTCGCAGGCAAACATAGTAATAACCTAAAATAAAACTCCCGTTGATTTGCTTGGTGTAACAAATCATTAGGAGTCTTTTGTGGTGAAAAAAATAACTATCAACTTCACTGTGAAGGAATAGTGCTGACGTGGGTGGTTTATTGAGATATTATTCCTATGCCATAACCAGGTGCCACTAAAATGTGCATCCAATATTTGCCAATTGGGGAAGCGGGTAGTCTGTCATACTCCATTAACACATAACCGGCGGAGTAATCAGATTTATCAATACCGTTGCTTTGTGTATACCCTGATGATATAAATTCTAAAGCCTGATTGTTCTGAGCATTGCACAAAGGGAAGATCCCTATGTGGTTCACAGTGATATCCGAAACATTACTCAGTGGACTGCCTGCGCTTTTCATCTCAGTGGGCGTCATACGGTAAGCATACTTGAGTTTACCGGCATGGACAGCGAACATTGTTCCATTATTAAACCGGTCAAGACTAATCTGCCCACCACCTGTAATCATATTATCTGTCGGGATCTTATTCCATTTACTACCATCATACAGATAGTGGCCCGGTTCTTGGGGAACTCCAGCGCCTTTTATATTCCCTTTGCAGGAGGTTACGGTAAAGATGGTTGCCACTGCCAGAGTGCATAACAAAAGAACAACAATTGATCTATTCATTTTATAGGTCACCTCTTTTTCAAAAAACAGGATAGTCATACCTGATGTATGGGATCGCGATATGACAAACGGAATATAGCAGAAATTGTGTCCCAGAGCAAGGTTTATTCGAAATCACAATGCTTAGGCTGAAATTGCTTAGGGATGGGTTGGATCCCGAGTACTCTTTAGTATTCCCTGGATATGCCATATAATCAGACCAGGGGCAGGTGTTATTTTTAAGGGAGTATTTACTTATGGATGAACAAGAACAACCATTACAAGAGCCGCAGGAGCAACAGGAACAATTATCGCAAGAGCCGATAGAACAACCCGAGCAACCAATAGTTCCTCAATCTACTTTTGAGCCGATAGTTTGGCAGGCAGAAGAGTTCGAAGTGCACCGGCGAGATTGGCGTTGGTACACTATTCTTATCGCCGCCTTTTTAGTGGTAGGTGGCTATAGTTGGTACGCGCGACAGTGGATTTTATTAGCGATGGCAGTAGTCGTAGCTGGGTTATTATTAATTTCGGGTCGGCTGAAACCTCGTCGGATGCAGTACCGGCTGGATAGTGCAGGGCTACATATCAACGAGCGAACATTGACGTTCGAACAGTTAAAAGGTTTTTGGTTTCATAATAAATCTGGCAAAAACTATTTAAATGTTATCTCCACTTTTCGTCTGATGCCCGTCATCACTATATTAATTAATGCCCAAGACCTTTCCTCTTTGCGCCAGGCGCTTAGTCAGTTTGTTCCGGAAGTAAATCGTCAAGACGAAGATTGGATTGATCGAATTAACCGTTTTCTCAAAGTATAGGATATACTAAAGCGATGCGCCCGCCCGTCCTTCGCTCTTAATAGAGCTACGGAGGACTATCAGATTATTTATCGTGGTTCAGTATCCGTATCTAATATAGTATTCTATTATCAGTAGAAACATAGTGCGCCCGTAGCTCAGGGGATAGAGCGTTCGGCTACGGACCGAAAGGTCAGGGGTTCAAATCCTCTCGGGCGCGCCAGAGAAATAGCAACTTCATTTTGAAGTTGCTATTTCTCTTTACCATATAAGGATTTGAACCCTGGGAAGGGGGTAATAAAAAACCTCCCTTGGGAGGTTTTTTATTATTAAATTGCGAATTGATTCTAAATTTCAAGCACTTCGAATACAGTCGTGAATATAACATAAGACAATGCAATCACCACCAACCCGATAATAGAGTTAATAATGATAGTTTTGGCACTTTCTGCCGCCTTGGCACCGCCGGTGATATAAACAATACCTCCATAGATGAGATACACTACAGCCAAAACACCTGCCAGTCCCATCATCCAAGTACCCACGTTTCCAATGATTCCTAATATATCCAAGGATCCTGTATACTGGTTTACATCTGGTACCTGTAGGTCTGCATGGGCGAAGGGAGTTAGGGCAAACACGGCATAAATAGAACCTGCTACGGTAGTTATAGCGCGCTGATAAAACTTTTTCATAGTTTCCTCATAATTTTATTATGTATATCTTTTTAATTATACAATATTTGTTATTTACTACGCAATTAAAATCAGAATGTTGGAAGATAATGGAATAATTTTTATGGTGTTGGCGGGTTGATGAAGCCAACGACCTGGTCCAAAATTACTTTGGACAAAATAATAATCAAGGCTCCAATAACAGCGGCTATAATAGTTTTTTTAGCAGTCTCAGCTCCTTTAGGGCCACCAGTGATGTATTGAATACCCGCCCAGATGACAATAATCACTAAGAGAATTGCCACGATTGGCATAGCGTAATGATATGTGTTGACCAAACCAGCCTTGATGTTTTCTACCAATAAACAAATTTGGTCAGTACCACAACCAGAGCCAGTCATAATATTTTCGCGTTATTAAATTAAAGCATTGATTTCTTGCACAGCCACATCAATCGCCGTCTTGGCAGGGATGCCTTGATGCAAAACATTATTCACCATATTGGCGAAGATTTTTTCTACTTCGGCAGTATTGCTTCGGTACCAGGATTTGCTGAACTTAATTTGGCTGGCGATGGGAGCCAAATAGCTTTTATTTAGGTAAGTTTCGGTGAGCTCTTTAGTGGCAGGCACATGTCCGGTATTGTTCAGGTAGGAACGGACATTGGATTTAAGGGAAACATAGTTGATAAAGTCCCAGGCCACATTGGGATATTTGCAATTTTTGGACACAGTTTCGCCCCAATAATTGGCAACAACTACTGGTTCTTCTGGGCGCCATTGAGGCAGTTTAGCGGTAGCAAAGTGAACTGCTCCGCCGGAATATTTTTTGATGTTGTTAACCTGATAAGAGTAACCAATTAACATAGCCGATTTGCCCTCCATAAAAGCTTGGATGTCTCCGGGAAACTTTGCTTTTCCGCTGGGGTCAGTAGCATCCGAGTAGGTGTACAGAGGTGAACTGGGGTTGGCAAAATCGGTGTAGAATTTCAAGGCATTTTCACCCGGGTAGTAGGGAGTAGCGGCGTTAACCGGTAGATCGAAAGTGGCTTTAGTATGATCGGTGGTGGTCATTGTCCCGCCGTATTGCATAATCAATGTGGCGAGAATTTCGGCAAAACGGGGAATCCACTGATCGTCTGTTCCTAAAGTAATCGCAGATTGGACGATATTGTGGTTGGCGTCGTATTTAGTGAGGGCCGGGACGATATCTACTAAATCGCTCCAAGTCTTGGGCGGAGTTTTTTCGCGGGGGACGCGGGCATCGCTAAACAGATCGGTGTTATAAAACAACATCAGGTTATCTATATAATAAGGAACCGCATAAATCTTGCTGTTAGCCACAAAATCATCAACAACCACCTCGGGATATTTTTGTTTGTAAGAATCCAAAGTCATAATGCTACTGGGGAGGGGAGAAATTTGGTTGATCTGATAAGGTAGCCAATCGTTGTGGATCATAAACATATCCGGTCCTTCGCCATCAGCGATTTGTTTGATGATGTCTCTTTGATAGTCATAAATAGTTTTTCCTTCTGGCATAGCAATATTATGGACCGAGATGTGCACATTTTTGTGTTCCCGGGTGTATTCTTTGATAATTTCATCCAAAGCAGTGTCATCATCCCAAAGGCGGTAGTATTCCAAAGTGATCTCTTCTTTGGGGTAGGTAACGGTGCCTCCGTCCCCGGTATCAGGAGAACCGGATCGGCTACAACTGGCAGAGCTGAGCAGTAAAATTGCCATTAAAGACAGAAGTAAATGTGACTTAAAATTATTCATAGATGGCGTATCATTTATAAAAATTATGACAAGATATTAATATAGGTAGATCACCTGTAGTATATCATTTATGATACTGAGCAGGCAGACCAAAAGAATCAGCGGATTTTAATGATCCGTGTTTTTCGATTATTAATAATAGGAAGGATGATAGTTAGAATTCCTTCCTGCAGAGAAGCACGCGCTCCACTGGGGTCAACGGAAACAGGCAATTGCACTTCTCGAGCGATTGGCCCCCAATGACACTCCTTGACATAATAGTTGTCTAATTTTTCTTCGGGCGGGGAACCAGTTTTGTGAATATAAAGGATATCGTTGTTTACGGTGATGTTGACATCACTGTTTTTTGCCCCCACTAATGGTGCCTTAATGATTAGATGGTCAGCTTGACGAGCAATATCTACTGGTAGCTCCATTTGTGATTCTTCGTTCCAAACTAAGTCATCCGTTTCGGGATGAATTTCATTGGTGGGAGAAAAAGAATGTTGTTGACGATAGATGTGTCGCATAAATCTATGTGCTCCTGTCTAAATTATAACTTAAGCGGGCCTTATTTTGGTAATGATGGCAGTTGTTAGTATAATATTGGTACTGTGAAAAGAGTTAGATTCTATCAACGGTTGGTTATGGTGGCAGGAGCAGTTTTATTATTTGGCGGCTCTCTTTTGCCATGCCCGAATGTTCTGGCCGGTTCAGCTTATGCGGCTAAATGGATTAATCAATTAGAGGGGGTGTCGCTAAAACAAGGCGAAAGCACCGAAGTTTGGGTGGATATCCAAAATACAGGTACAGCGGCTTGGCTTAATAATGGTAACCAGGCGGTTAAAATCGCTACTATCAACCCACGTGACCGGCAAAGCAATTTTTATCACAGTTCTTGGTTAAGCGAAAATCGCATTGCTTCTGCTGTTGCGGAACAAGTAGCACCAGGAGAAACAGGTCATTTTGTTTTCCAGATCACTGCCGGAGGGCCGGCGGGGAAGTACCGCGAATATTTTAGTTTGGTGGCCGAAAACGTGGCTTGGTTCGATGAATTTAAATTTTATGTAGAAGTTAATATTTTGCCTGTTAAGTTTGCTGGTACTTTAGTAGAAACTCCTCCTGCTATTGTTCTTAAAACCGGAGAAAGTAAGACAGTTAGTGTAAAAGTTACTAATAACAGTGAAATTGCATGGAGCAATGCAGGAGCGCAAGCCGTAAAACTTGGCACAGCTGGTCTTTATGATCGTTCCAGTAGTTTTTATAATACGACTTGGCTCAGTGCTAATCGGGTAGCTGTAGCGGCTGCACCAACGGCAGTGGGGGGAACAGCGACGTTCGATTTTACCATTGCCGCACCGAATAAAACCGGAGTATATCAGGAAAAGTTTTCTTTGGTGGCCGAGGGAATGGCTTGGATTGATTCAACCCAATTTACTTTGGCTATTACCGTACAACCAGCAATCTACAAAATGAGTTGGGTTAATCAGTCTGAAAGTTCAATTGTTACTCCAGGTGAAGAGACCACTATCTGGGTAGATTTACGCAATGATGGCAACACGGTTTGGCCCATTACTGGGGACAGGGCCGTTAAGTTGGGTACAGCTCGAACTTTGGATCGAGCCAGCGATTTTTATAGTTCAACCTGGTTGAGTCCCAATCGTGCGGCAGTATCTGATAAGGTGGTTAATCCTGGCGAGATTGGCCGCTTTAGCTTCACTATTAAAGCTCCGGATCAAATCGGTCAGCATAAAGAATATTTCCGGTTAGTAGCTGAGCAAGTTACATGGTTCACCGATATAGGTATCTATTGGGACATTACTGTAAGCGAGGAGCTGGTGCTAAAAAATCCGATTCAGGTAGGGTTAAGTTCCACTACCACTAACATCAGCATACAAAGTAATAATGGTATGGTAGTGCGGCGAGGAACAGATAAAACTTTGGTGGTGCGGATTAATGCTGGCACCAGTGCTACGGTAACCCCCCGTTCAGGCGGCTATATTATTAATGTAGGCGGAGCGGTTTACGATGTCAGCGATTGGGTGCGCTTTATTCCTTTGCGCAATTCTATTATTGAAGTAACCAATGAAAAGGTAAGTAATCAGTATGATCGGTTTCGGGGAGTGGTCACTATTCGCCGCTCATCTTGGAGTAATAACGTTTGGATGGTAAACGAGCTGGAATTAGAAGATTATCTTAAAGGTTTAGCCGAGGTTCCGGATAGTTGGCCGCTGGAAGCGCGCAAAGCTCAAGTGGTGGCCGCTCGCACCTTTGCCGCGCGGCGGATGCGCGATTCGCGAGCCGACATTTTCCATCTTTACGACGATACTCGCGATCAGGTGTACTACGGTTATACTTATGAAATTAATCGTCCTGGCATCGCTGAGGCTGTCGCGGCCACGCCCGGAGTCATCATTACTTATAATGGTGAACCGATCTCGGCCTATTATTTCTCGGATAGCGGTGGGTCCACCGAGAATGTTGAGAATGCTTGGAGCAATGGCAACCCTGCTAAAGCTCTTCCATATTTGAAAGGAGTTTCTGATCCTTATGCCAAACCGATTACTTGGGAGGCTACTTTGAGCCAAAGCTATCTGCGCGATGTTTTTGGGGGGACTCTCAACAAAATTGGCGCCGTTTCCGAAACCATCACCGATCTTTTAATTAACGAGAGATATCCTTCCGGAAGATTAAAGACTCTGACCATTGTGACAAGTACTGGTAAGCAAACTTCAATTAGTACGGCCACGTTTGAGGCTCTAATTGATACGGGTTACGTTAAGAGTGCCAATTTAACGATTACTAAATCGGGAATGGATTATGCTCCTACGTTTTTGGCTACTGGCAAAGGCTGGGGGCATGGTGTTGGTTTACCGCAATGGAGTGCTTATAATATGGCGAGCCAGGGCCAAACTTATGACCAAATTCTGAAGTATTTTTATACAGGGGTAAATGTCGGAGTCAGCTAATCAACCGGCGATAATCGATAGATTCTGGGATCTTATTTTTCCGCCTCGGTGCTTACATTGCCAGCGCTTTGGTAATTGGGTTTGCCCGGAGTGTTGGAACAAAATCGAATTAATTATTACCCCGATTTGCTATCGGTGCCGACGCTTATCGGATGGGTTTAAAATTTGTCCGACCTGCCGGCATAATTTGTCTTTGAGTCGGGTTATTGTTTGTGGTTATTGGCAGTCACCGCTCAAACAGCTCATTTATGGGTTAAAATATTATCGAGCTAAGCCCATTGCCAAAAGTTTAGGCCAGCTTTTAGCGAATAATGCTCGCTTGGCCGGAGTAGATAAAGCTATATTAGTGCTTCCAGTGCCTCTGCATCGAGGGAGATTGTGGGATAGAGGATTTAACCAATCCGATTTATTAGCTCAAGAGGTTGCCAGTCAATTAAACTTGCCGCTAAAACGATTCTTGGTTCGAAAAAAATCCACTCGGCCGCAGTTTGGCTTGGGGCGTTCAGCTCGCCAGGATAACTTGGCAGGAGCTTTTGACGTGTTGGCGCGGTACTCCAATGATGTGGTCGGCCAAACTATATTATTAGTGGATGATGTCATCACCACAGGGGCAACTCTGAACGAATGTGCTAAAGTACTCAAAACCAAAGGAGCCCGTGAGGTCTGGGGCTTAGTTTTAGCTAAGGCGTAACTTGATTTACCAAGTTACCAAACAGCCGAATCCTTTAACCTCAATCATGCATTTCCCGGTGCCGGCATATTTTTGTTGAGCTTCACGGAAGTTGTCACGGAACTCCTCCCATTGAGCATATCCAGTGATGCGTTTAATTATCTCCAAAACTTCATTAGAAGGTACCTCCGAAGTGGTGGGCGATGATGTGGGGATAGAGACAGCAGGAGCAGGGGAAGTGGGGGCGACGGAAGGCAAATCCCCGCCGGTTGTTGGTTCTGTTGGCAAACTAAGATTTGGTTGTTCGGGCAAAGCAATCTCTAAGGTGCTCTGAGCAAAAGTAACAATATAAGGCGTAACAATAAATTGATTTAACCAATCCAAGGATGCTATGAGTTGGTCAATGGCGTCAGGCAGAGTAATTGTAGTGCCAGGAGGGATAACAACCTCAGAGGGGGGGGTTATTTCATTTTGATCAGGCAAGTCGGGAGTGGTAGAAGTGTCTGGGGTTACATTGGTAGTGATAGAGGGGTTGTTGATAATAGAGTTAATAATATTATTAATGACAGGTATATCTAACACGGGGGTGCTACTGGTAATTCCTGGCATTTCTGCTTTTGATTGGGAGATGGTTTGGTTGTAAACCAACCCCAATACAATAATAGTAAGGCTGATTAGTCCCAAAGCGACTTGTCGGAATTGGTTAGTGGACTTAGAGGTCATTTTGTTTTGGTTTTAAGGGGGGATTATCTTTTATTATACTACATTTTTTGTATTTTGTCAACTGGAAAATGAGGCGACCAAAAGAAACCAGGCGGCATTAAAAACCAAGTAATACTATTAATTTATTTAATCCCCAAGCCCATTTTTTGGTGGAGAAGGCTGATTTTTTGATTAGCAACTTGGCTGGCGGCTTGAGCCCCAGCCACTAAAATGTTTTGTACGTCGCGAGGATCTTGTTTAGCAAGCTTAGTTTGAAAATCGGCCAGGAAATCTGCTACCACTGTGGCCAAGTCTTGTTTAAAATCGCTGTAATTCTTGCCGACATATCTTTTTTCTAATTCAGAAATAGGTTTATCAGTGAGTAGCGTATAAATAGTTAGCAGGTTAGAAATAGCAGGCTTAGTCTTAGGATCGAATTTTATCTTGCTACCAGAATCGGTAACCGCTCGCATAATTTTTTTCTTGGCTGAATCGGGAGTATCAGTGAGAGCAATGTAGTTAGCTTCGCTGGAGGCAGACTTACTCATTTTAATAGTGGGGTTGTCTAACCCCATAATACGGGCTCCCATTTTGGGCAGGAGCGGTTCGGGTACAGTAAAGGTCGGACCGAAGCGACCATTAAACCGCGTAGCCAGGTCACGAGCTAATTCCACGTGTTGTTTCTGGTCTTCGCCGACCGGGACTAAATTAGTATCATAGAGTAGGATATCAGCCGCCATCAATATAGGGTAGTCGAACAGACCGACTGACACGTTGGTTTGATCAGCTTTCTTTTCTTTGAATTGAGTCATGCGCGTCAGCTCGCCCATATAGGCGACATTGTTTAGCAACCAGGCTCCCTCGCTATGAGCGGGTACGCTGGACTGAACGAACATCGTAACTTTTTTAGGGTCTAACCCTGCCGCCAAATAAACCATAGCCACCTGCTTAATTTGTTCTCGGAGTTGCTGGGGATCCTGAGTGACGGTAATGGCGTGCAGATCAACAATGCAAAAATAGCACTGGTAATCATTTTGTAGGGCGACCCATTGTTTGATCGCGCCGAAATAATTGCCCAAATGCAGGATGCCCGAAGGCTGGATGCCGCTAAAAACTATCTTTTCCATATATCACTAAATTAGCACAGTTTTGGCCCTGAGGTAACCTGAAAGTGAGGTATACTATAAGGTAAGTTGTCGAGATATGATCAGTCGTGAGGTAAAAAAATCAATCCTGGTGCCGTTAATTTTCTTTGGTTGGTTTAGATTTCCTTTGTCTTTAAGAGAGCTTAGGCGGTATTTATGGCGGCGGGATTTGACCGAGGAAGAATTAATATCCAGCTTGAAGGAAATTCCGCAGATCCGTTCCGAATCTGGCTGGCTAAGTTGGCGAGGAATGACTGGCGATAGATTTACTTCTGCTGTGTTGGCCCATCAGCTCTGGTCACAGGTAAAAAAGTGGCGGGGACTGTTTTCTTATATACCGTTTATCAAGCAGGTCTATGTTAGCAATACTTTAGCTTACGACAATGCCCATAGCAATAGTGATATAGATTTATTAATTATTACTGCCGCTGGTCGTACCTGGACGGCGCGGTTATTTTTGTTGCTGATCTTGAACTTATTAAAATTACGTGTTCGGAGCTTAAAGCGATTTGCCAAGTTCTCGCCAGAGTTTTTTATCAGCGAGAAATCCTTGTCAATTCACAACCTTGCCATAGAGCATGATTACTATTTATCGTATTGGTTAGCTGATCTTGTCCCAATTTGGCCGGACGGGGAACATCGGCAATTTCGGGCGGATAATAGTTGGTTTAACCAGGACTTGCCTTTAGCTTGGCGAAGTCCAAAATTAAAAGTTTATCGTTATTTGCGACCGTCTTTGTGGCGGCGCATTATAGAAAAGATTTTGGTCTACCAAATAGGCAATCAATTAGAAACCTGGGCTTATTATAAACAGCGCAGGATTATTGAAGAAAATGTTAAGAGATTGGGAGTAAATCCCAGTGTGGTTACGACTCGGGATATAATTAAATTGCACTTTAATGATCGGCGGTCCCTGGTGCGCGACGCGGTGGAGCAAACTATTCATGATCTCATTAGCAAGAATAAATAAATATCTGTTGTGGCTGACCTTGGTAGCAATACCGTGGCAGTTGCGGCATACGCTTTTATTCGCTGAACACCAAGGGGAATTTTTTGAATATGCCTCTATCAGTATTTATTTGTCGGATATCTTAATCGGGGCATTGTTGCTTACTTGGTTGATAATCCCAGGAAAATCCGAATTTAAAATAGGGCCTCGTGTTCTTTTCTGGTCGCTAAGTGGTTTAATTGCCTGGATGTGGGTGTCAGTATGGTATACGAGTTTTACCACGGGCAATTGGCTAGTGGGAATCAATAATGCCGCACATTTCACTCTGTTCTATCTGTTTTATTTGTATTTGGTTAATCGGGTAGAACATATTTATGAGGTGATCGTACCGTTGATAGCGGGGATGGCTTTGCAAGCAGGTATAGCCATTAGCCAGTATTTAGCTAACCATTCCTTGGGCTGGAAGTTTTTAGGAGAATCCGATTTAGACCCGGCAGTATTGGGTATTCCAGTGGTGATGATTGATGGAGCGCGCCATCTACGGGCACATGGCACTCTGCCACACGCTAATATTTTAGGGGGGTATTTAGCCGCTATTTTCCCATGGGTATTGATGATGTACATAGTAATAAAGTCTTGGTGGCGGCGTTGGGTAGTCTGGGCGGTATTAGTAGCAGGGGCGACGGCTATTTTGTTTAGTTTTTCCCGTACGGCTTGGTTGGCGGTTGGAGTGGCGGTGATTGTTTGGGGGGTAGGAAAGTTCTTTTATTCTCGCCATTGGCGCTGGAGCTGGTTGAGTTGGTTGGCTGGCGGAGTAGTTTTGGCCGTGATGATTAATCAATATACAGCGATATTATCCCGTCTTGGTACGGACCAAATTGCCTTAGAAAGAGAGTCAGTTGTTTCTCGCGTAGAACAGTTGGACCAATTTAAATCCGTTTATGATAAGTACGCCCTTACAGGGATAGGGATTGGCCAATACACGTTGTATTTAGAAAAACAAGATTTGGGGGCGGTAGGTTGGCATTATGACCAAACTTCGCCGGGCTGGGTGTACAATTTGAGCCACCAAGTTTGGGATTATCAACCAGTGCATAATCTTTGGCTTATGGCGTTAGCAGAATTGGGTTGGATAGGAGGGATTTTGTTCTTGTTAGTGGTTTTAATCGCCGCATTGGCAGTAATCCGCCTTGTTATTATCCGCAAGGACTTGGTTAGTTTTACTGCCGCGGTGTCGTATTTAGCAGTTTTGCTAACAGGTTCATTTGATCATTATCTTTGGACTTTACAACAAGGGCGGCTTATACTATTTTTGAGTGTTGGTATTATTGCTTTACTTTGTCAGCAGAATAATCTTAATCACGCAACCTAATGGATAACTCATCATCACCTCTTCAACCCGAGACCCAACCCGAGAACCAGCCTGTAACACCGGAGGTTCAACCTATAGCCCCATCATCTCAGCCGGAACCAACCCCAGTTCAATCGGAGCCGACCTCGGTTGTGCCAACCCCAAGTATTTCTGCTAATTCTTCTCAACCTCCTCAGCCAAAACCAGCGGCATTAGATGGTGATACTAAAATATTCGCCGCTCTAAGTTATCTCTCGGTTTTGTTTATCATACCTTGGGTAGTCAAAAAAGATATCCCATTCGTGGCTTTTCATATCAAACGGGGGATAGCCTTATTTGTTGCCGAGTTAGTAGTTTGGTTTTTGCTTTGGCTGGTCGAATCTTTTTTACTGACCCTGTTCTCTTTGCACGCGGCAGGAGCAATCAAATTCCTTTACCAAATAGCTTGGTTGGGATTCGCAGGATTGAGTCTAATCGGAGTTTATTTTGCTATATCTGGCAAAGAAAAATCCTTGCCTTGGGTAGAAGCAGTAGCTAAAAACATCAAAATCTAAGTCAGCCAGACTAAAGCTGGATAATTTCTTTCAGGGTGGGCTGGTGGTTTTTGAGTTTGAGTTCTTGGCTTATTTTTCCCGAGAGTATTTGGCGGGGTTCATCGTCGCCATGGGTCACAAAAACTTGAGGATGGGTACGAAATCCTCCTAACCATTTAAGGATGCCTGCTTGGTCAGCATGAGAAGAGAAGGCTTCGATATTGGCTACCTTAGCCTTTATGGTAGTGGATTGTCCGTAGGCCTGAATTCGCTTGGCTCCTTCCAAGATCTTGCGGCCCAACGTTCCAGGAACCTGAAAGCCGGTGAATAGGATTTGGGTATTTGGATTACTCCCATGGTGCAAGATGTGGTGGGGTACCCGGCCCGCATCAGCCATACCGGAACCGGCGATAATCATCGCCGCTTTATCAAAAGTATTAAGTTTTTTGGATTGCACGGCAGTAGTGGTAATTTGCAATCCAGGGAAATCGAAAAGATCGGGGTCGTCTTTGAGGTATTTTTGAAAAGTTTCATCAAATAAATGAGTGTACTTTTTATAGATAGTGGTGATGGTTGCGGCTAAGGGGCTGTCTAAAATTACTGGTATTTTAGGGAACTTGCCTTGGTTGATTAATAAATTGATTGTGTATAAAAGGTCTTGGGTTCGTTCGAGTGCGAAAGAGGGGACGATAGCCACTGCTTTATGTTGTTTGGCAAAAAGAGCGGCCTGGAGAAGATCTTTCTCCCGATTTTGCAAAGGAGTATGCAAGCGGTTACCATAAGTGGATTCGCAAATAACGTAGTCTGCTTCGTGAATTATGGCAGGATCGCGGAGAATAGGAACAGGGCTGTTTCCTAAATCACCCGAAAAAACTAATTTCTTGTCTTCTACCCAGAGTTCTACTATAGCAGAGCCTAAAATATGTCCGGCATCCTGCAAGCGGAGCTTAATCTTGGGATTAATTTTAAATTCATTTTGGTAGTCCAGTCGGTGGAAAAGCTTGGTGGCACCTGTAGCATCTTGCCTGTTAAATAATTCCTCAATTTGTTCTTCGCGTACTCCATGTTCCTGGATCTGCGCGGCATCAGTGAGGATAGTCTTGGTGAGCTCGGCGGTGGCGGGGGTGCAATATATTTTTCCGCGGAAACCTTCGCGGTAAAGCTTGGGGATTCGGCCGCAGTGGTCTAAATGAGCATGGGTTAAGACCATAAAATCAATTTCTTGGGGATTGAAGGCGAAGGGTTCGTAGTTATGTTGTTGATTGGCCCAATCTCCTTGGAACAGACCGCAATCGACCAAGAACCTCGTTTCCCCTAAAGTAATGAGGTAATTAGAGCCCGTGACGGTGCCGCAGGCTCCTAAAAATTGGATAGAGGTATTCATGCTTTTAGTATAACTTGCGATAATGGTAATTGTCAGCTATCCTGTGGTAAAGGAAGGGCCGTTAGCTTAGCTTGGTAGAGCGCTACGATGGCATCGTAGAGGTCACCGGTTCGAATCCGGTACGGTCCACCAGAATGAAAAACTCCCCGACGGGAGATTTTCATTCTGGTGATAGTGCAGATGAAAACCGGGGAGAGGTTCGTCCGTGAGCTGCTTTATATGTATGTGTCTTTCCTTATTGCGGCGAACGAAGGGCCCCTGCAGCAGCAGGGAAAATCATCCGGTACGGTCCACCAAAATGGAAAATCTCCCGCAAATTTAAGCTTGATTTGAACGGCCCAACGCGTTGGGCCGTTCAAAAAAGATAATAAAAGTCTCTGTTCGAGTCTGCTAACCGATTTTATCAGTGTGGTATTATACGGTTACCTATTATTAAGGGCGGGGTGGAGATGAATCCCGTTAGAGGCAGGGGCCTCAAAAGGTTTCGTGAACTAACGGTTAACTCTCAACTCAGATAATGTATGTGCAGAAGTTTATTATTAACTAAGGCAGTTTGCCTCTAACGGGATGAAAAAGGTTAATCTTGTGATAAAGTATATCCTGGGCCTGGCGGTGGTTTTGCTAATTCGGCTAATCCCATGGAGAGTGCCTAATATAGAACCAGTGATGGCAACCACTATGCCATTCGGCAAACGGTTTAACTATCTTGGCGGTTTTGCTTTCGGATTTTTAAGTATCATTATTTTTGATTTGCTGACTAAGTTTGGGGTTTGGACTTGGGTGACTGCGGCGATGTATGGTTTGGTGGGGTTGGGAGCGGCCTGGTGGTTTAAGAATCGATCAGCCAGTGCTTTGAATTTTGCTGGATTTTCTGTTGTGGCCACTCTGATTTACGATTTTATCACCGGCCCGATTATGAGCAGTGTAATTTTTAAGATGTCATTTATGCAAGCGCTCATCGGCCAAATTCCATTTACCCTTTGGCACCTGGGCGGAAATGTAATTTTCGCGGTGGTAGTTAGTCCAGTGCTGTATAAATTGGTAGTAGGGAATGAAGAATTTGCTATCCAAAAAATCTGGCAATTAGTTTCCAGGCCAGTTAAGTGATGGCAGACCTAAATTTGGTTTGTGATAAAATTAAGCTGCTACTATGGGTGGCTTAATTTAATAGTATGGCAGAGATAAAGGAAAAATACGACCACCAGAAATTGGATGCTAAATGGCAGAAATATTGGGAGAAAAACCAGTTATTTTTGGCAAAGGAAGCAGGGGATAAAAAATACGTTTTAGATATGTTCCCATACCCCTCGGGGGATGGATTACATGTTGGGCATCCCAGAAGTTACACTGCCAGCGATATTTTGTCGCATTATTTTAGACTAAATGGCTTCAGTATATTGCACCCGGTAGGGTTTGATGCGTTTGGTTTGCCTGCCGAAAACGCGGCCATCAAAAAAGGGGTGCCACCAGCGGAGAATACTGCTCAAAACATCACACGTTTTAGCCAACAGCTTAATATGTTGGGCCTTTCTTATGATTGGAGCCGGCAAATTGTCACTTCTGACCCGGAATATTATAAATGGACCCAGTGGTTATTCCTGGAGCTCTATAAAAATGGTTTGGCCTATCAAAAAGAGGCATTTGTAAATTGGTGTCCTAATGACAAAACTGTATTAGCGAATGAACAGGTGGTAGGGGGGTGTTGTGAACGGTGCGGCACAGCCGTAGTGCAGGAAAAACGCAAACAGTGGTTTTTCAAGATCACTGATTTTGCTGAAGATTTAATTGCAGGGTTAGGCAAATTAGATTGGCCGGAGAGCACTAAAGAGATCCAACGTAATTGGATCGGTAAATCCGAAGGCGCAGATATTGAGTTCCAGGTCAAAGACTCTGATATGAAGATAAAGGTTTTTACTACCCGGCCAGATACATTATTTGGTGCCACTTATATGGTATTAGCGCCGGAATATACTGATTTAGATAACATTGTAACCGATGAATACAAAACGGAAGTCAAAAAATATCAGGAAACTACTGCAAAGAAAACCGAATTAGATCGGATAGCCGAAACCAAAGACAAAACAGGTGTTTTTACCGGAGCTTATGCGATTAATCCGGCTAATAACGAAAAAATCCCTATTTGGGTAGCGGATTATGTACTGGCTGGTTACGGATATGGCGCAGTAATGTGTGTACCTGCTCACGATATGCGTGATTTTGTTTTTGCCCAAAAGTTTGATTTATCAATTAAAGAAGTTATCTCAGGCGACGGAGAATTACCGTTTACTGGTACTGGCAAACTAATCAATTCCGGGAAGTTTGACGGGATAGATTACAGTGATGCAAGCAAAGCGATTACTAAGCTGGTAGGCGGAGAAATTACCATAAAATATCGGTTGCGAGATTGGTTGGTGAGTAGGCAAAGATACTGGGGGACACCAATTCCTATTTTGTATGACAAAAATGAAAATCCGATTCCAATCAAAATGGAAGATCTGCCCGTGATTTTGCCGACCGACGTAGAGTTTAGGCCTACCGGCGAATCACCCTTAACTTATTCCGAAGAATTTAAAAAATTGCCTGCGGGGTATCCCAAAGCAGTACGACGAGAGTACGATACATTAGATACTTTTGTTTGCTCATCGTGGTATTATCTACGCTATGCCGACCCCCAAAACAATAGAGAATTCGCTGACCCTGATAAATTAAAGTATTGGCTACCCGTGGATATCTATATTGGGGGTGCGGAGCATGCCACAGGGCACCTAATATTTGCTAGATTTATTACTAAAGTTCTGCATAAATTGGGTTACTTAAGTTTTGATGAGCCGTTCTTGAAATTGCGTCATCAGGGGCTGATTTTAGGTGAAAACGGTGAAAAAATGAGCAAATCCAAAGGCAATGTCATTAACCCAGATGAAGTGGTGGAAGGTTTTGGCGCAGATGCCCTCAGGATGTACGAAATGTTTATGGGACCGTTTGATCAGCCGATCCCGTGGAGCACGGCCGGGATTGAGGGAGTAAAGAAATTCTTGGATCGGACATATCGCTTAATTCAAGAAAGGGTGAAGTTGCCCCAGGATGATAGCAAAGAAAACGATATGCATCGGTTGATCATTAAAATTACTAAAGATATAGAAGAGCTTCATTTTAATACGGCGGTTAGTACCTTTATGATTTTTATCAATGGGGCGATTGCTGACTGCAAAAGTAACGGTTGGATAGAAAATTTCATCATTTTGTTAGCACCGTTTGCTCCGCACTTGGCCGAAGAACTTTGGCAGGGAGTTTTGGGCAAAAAGGGGAGTGTGCTTAGTACTCGTTGGCCAGAGGCTAATGCCGCTAAAGCCAAATTGACCTTTGTGACCTTGGTGGTACAGGAAACCGGGAAAAAGCGGGGTATCGTGGAAATGCCAGCTGGTGCGAATGAGGGAGAGGTCCTTGCGGCAATTAAACAAGATCCCAAACTGGCGGAATTAGTTGAAAACAAGAATTATAAGTTTGTACTGGATAAAATTATTAATTTCTATTAATTATGGAAGATGAAATTTTAGATCCTTCTCCCGAGCAGGAAATTGAGCAGGAAGAAATCATCATCGAGAAAGAATGGGATCGTATTGAAAAACTGTTAGCTCAAAAAAGCAAAGCGGCTTTAAATATGGCCGTAGTAGAGGCGGATAAACTTTTTCGTGAAGTTTTGGGTGTGATTAGTTTCGGCGAAACAGTGAACGAAGCGATCCAAAATTCGGCGAATTTATTTTCCAATATGAAAGGTTTGTTGGAGAGCCGGAAAGTATATGAAGACATCGTAGAGGTGCCCGGATTTTTTGTAGATGCTAAAACTGCGAAGGAAGCTACGGGAATCTATCTTAAGTCAATTTTGGATATGATGGGGAAAGATTATCGCGAGAAGAGCGGATGGCAAGTATTTGTTAATGAGGTAGTTTATTTTGGTGAGTCTCACCCCCACCTGTTGCGGGATATGTTTTTGGGGATATTAATCTTTTTGGTCGGGGTATGGTTTCTTAACGATACTCTTTGGGGCGGGGCATTAGTAGATGCAGCGATCTGGATCACCCATTCTATTTTGAATTGGGTCTGGGGAGTAGTAATAATCTTGGGTGCTGTATTCGCATTAGTACTTATCAGTTGGTTGTTTTTTGAGCGCCGGCGCCGCTAAGCAAGGTTGAGATTAATCTGTTAGAATAAAAAGTACGTTTATCGTAGTTTTATGGTAGGAGGAAAAAAGTGGTCCATTTGCATGTGCACAGCCATTACAGCTTATTGGATGGCCTGACTAAAATCCCAGACTTAGTAGCTGCCGCTAAGGCGCAAGGAGCTACCGCTTTGGCTTTGACTGACCATGGGGTGATGTACGGCATCGTTGAGTTTTATTTGGAGTGCCACAAACAAGGCATCAAGCCCATATTAGGGTGTGAGATTTATGTCGCTAAGGGTAAGTTAGATGATCGCACTTTTGTCAAAGGAGAAAAGGGTTATTTTCATCTCACTTTGTTGGCTAAAAACTATCAGGGTTATCTTAATTTATTAAAAATTACCACTAAAGCTCACTTAGATGGGTATTACTATAAACCGCGGATTGACCATGAATTTTTGGCTCAGCATAAAGAGGGGTTAATTGCGATGTCTGGGTGCCTGGCCGGAGAGTTGCCACAAGCTATTTTAGAAGGCCGGATGGATGAGGCTAAAAAAGTAGCTCTTTGGCATCAAGAAGTGTTTGGAAAAGATTATTATATTGAATTAATGCCACATTTTAATCTGCCTGATCAGATCAAAGCGAATTCGGCTATGAAGGAATTGGCACACGAAATCAATATTCCCTTGGTAGTCACTTGCGATGCGCATTACTTGACTCCGGAAGACGCTGAAGCGCAAGATGTACTGCTGTGTGTGCAAACGGGGTCGCTTCTTTCAGACGAAAACAGATTTAATATGCACGGTGACACTTTTGATTTAAAAAGTCCGGGGGTAATGGCTGAAGCCTTTGCTGACACTCCGGAAGCGATCGCCAATACGGATAAAATTGCCGAGCTTTGTAATGTAGAATTGGAGTTAGGTAAAATTATTTTACCTAAATTTGACCTGCCTGCAGGTTTAATCTCAGAGCAGGAATATTTGGATCAGCTGGTCCAGCGGGGCATTCAGGTTAGATTTGGTGACCGGCCCAGTCAAGCAGTTTTGGACCGGATCAAATATGAGCTGGGAATTATTAACCAGATGCATTACGAGTCGTACTTTTTGGTAGTAGAGGATTTAATTCGTTGGGCCAAAGAGCACGGGGTAGTGGTAGGTCCGGGTCGGGGGAGCGGTGCCGCCAGTATGGTGTCGTATGTATTAAATATCACTGATTTAGACCCTTTAGAATATGGTTTATTTTTTGAACGGTTTCTAAATCCAGAACGGATTAGTATGCCAGATTTTGATATTGATTTTGCTGATGATCGCCGGGAAGAAGTAATTCGTTATGTGGTGGAGAAGCACGGAGAAGCTCGTGTTGCTCAAATTATCACTTTTGGGACGATGGCATCGCGCGCTGCAGTGCGTGACACGGGTCGCACGTTAGGTCTCGTGTATAACGATGTAGATAGAATCGCCAAATTAATTCCGTTTGGGCTTAGTCTTACCGAGGCCATGGCTACGGTAGGCGAACTGAAAAAACTCTACGACACCGATCCTCAAATTAAACGTCTAATTGATCTATCGAAAAAATTGGAAGGAGTGGCACGACATACCTCTACTCATGCCGCCGGAGTAGTTATTGGAGACAAGGATTTAGTAAATTATACTCCTACCCAACGTGCCGTTAAGGGCGAAGTATCTTTAGTCACCCAATATTCTATGGGGCCGATTGAAAAATTGGGCCTTCTAAAGATTGATTTTTTGGGCCTCAAAAACCTTACTATTATTAGAAATGCCATTCGGATTATTCGCAAGACGCGTGATCAGGAAATTGATATCACTAAGATTACTTTTGACGATCCGGCGGCCTATACTTTGCTGAGCCGGGGGGAGACAGTGGGCGTATTCCAGTTTGAAAGCGAGGGAATGCGGCGCAATTTGCAGGAGTTAAAACCATCGGCTTTAGACGATCTGATCGCGATGGTGGCACTTTATCGGCCTGGGCCGATCGAGCTCATCCCAGATTTCATTGATCGCAAACGCGGTCGTAAAAAAATTGAATATTTACATCCTAAATTAGAGCCCATTCTCAAACCAACTTATGGCATTGCCGTGTACCAAGAACAGGTATTGCAAATTGCTCGGGATTTGTGCGGGTTTACTTTAGGAGAGGCAGATGTCTTGCGTAAAGCAATCGGAAAAAAAGATGAAGTTTTGCTCATGCAACAGCAAATCAAATTTATTAAAGGAGGTATTGATAATGGTATCGACCGCAAGATTGCCGAACAGCTGTTTGAATTCGTCAAACCGTTTGCTAAGTACGGTTTTAATAAGGCTCACGCGGCTTCCTATGCAGTGATTGCTTATTGGACGGCCTACCTAAAAGTGCATTTTCCTAATGAGTTTTTGGCCGCTTTGCTTACTTCGGATCAAGGAGATCTGGATAGAGTGGCTAAAGATATCGCTGAGGCGGAGCGGTTCAGCATCAAAGTGCTGCCGCCCTCGGTTAATGAGAGCTTTACTGACTTTGCGGTAGTTAAGGGAACGGGGCACATTAGGTTTGGTCTAAATGTAATTAAAAATGTTGGTCGCAAGGTTTCTGAGTTAATTGAAGATGAGCGCCAACGGAACGGAGCATATCAGGACTTAACCAATTTTCTTACTCGTGTGCCCAAGGAGGCTATCAATAAAAAAGTTTTAGAATCTTTGGCGCGAGTAGGTGCTTTAGATGATTTTGGTGATCGTAAAGAGCTGTTGAACAACGTAGATAATATGGTAGATTTTGTAGCTAATTTTCACCGGCATCGTGATAGTAATCAGATCGGAATTTTTGGCGAGATGACGACAGAAGCTCCCACTTTCCAATTAAAAGCCAGTGAACAATCGACTGAACGGGAGCGGTTGGCTTGGGAAAAAGAACTATTAGGTACCTATGTTTCCAAACATCCTTTAAAAGAGATGATGCCTAAATTAGCAGGCAAAGTAAGAGAAATTGCCCGGATTAATAATTCTTTTGATAATAAAAAAATTAAAGTGGGGGGTATCGTTACATCGATGCAAAAAACTATCACGCGGAATCGGGAGCCGATGGCTTTTATGCGCCTTGAGGACTTGAGCGGTAGTTTGGAAGTCATTGTTTTTCCTAACTTGATGAATAATTATGGTCATTTATTGACCACGGATAAGATTCTATTAATCGAAGGGAAAGTTAATGTGAAAGATAGGGCGATAGAAGAGGGGGATGAAATGATAGTAAAAAGCGAGGCTAAAATCGTAGCCGATAGCATTGTGGAGATCACTGATGAATATTTAGCGCAGATGCCATCTTTATCTACGGAAAGTAGTCAAATAGAGCCTTCCAGAGCTACTGTTAGTCGGTGGTATTTTAGTGAAAATAATTTGTTAATCAAAGTCCCCATAGGTTTTAATGGCGATAAGTTGAAATCTCTCAAAACCGTTCTGGAAAGGCATCCGGGAGAAATCAGTGTAGAATTAGAGGTTTTTACAAACGGGCGCCAGCAAAGATTAAAAACTACTACTCGGACTGCCCGTACCCCTGAATTAGAAAAAGAATTAATGTCGGTTTTAGCACCTTAAAAACTCAACAATTACAATAAGGAGGTGATGATGAGTGAGGTGTCGTCTTGTTTTGGTCGCTCTGTTCGGTATTCTGCTATGTATCTGCCAAACCACCGAAGCGAATTCTTATTCGGGGGTATTGTATCACTGGTCTCAGCAAACGGTTTCCAGTGACAAGGTAATTTTGTTTGTGCACGGTCGCCGTCTGGATATTCCAGAAACCGGTCCTGACCGGAAGTTACTGGAAGAAATCTTTAGTTTCAAAATCACTAATTTTGAAACTATCGGGCATGACGAAATGTTTGGCAAATCAACTTCTGAGGTGGCTGAATATTGGTTGTATGGATATTATCCTCAGCAATCACCAGAAGATATTGCCGCAGATTTGGCACGACAAATTTGTTCTAACTCTGCTTTGCACGGTAAGAAAATCGCCGTGGTGGGGTATAGCGAGGGTGGCTTAGTCTGTTGGCTGCTCGATCAACGCTACAATCTCGTCAAAGGTGGTGTGTTATTGGGAGCCCCAGTATTGGGGAGTCCTTTAGCCACTAAATCGGTGCGAGACGCGGCAGTAAAAAGTATCGTGGGTAATAAGGTTGGAGAGACCCTGTCTAACTCTCTTGATCAATGGGCAAATGGAAGCGAGTGGCTACACAACAATTATGCCGAGACGGGCCAATCTCGTAGCCAGTTAATGTTATACGCTGGACGGATTAAGCCATGTTCTCCAGCCAAACTGGCATATAATATCTTAGATATTATTGGAGATATTGGTGCGGATTTTTTGGCGGGTACTGGTTTTGAAAGCAGTAACCGTAAATTTGCCGAGAGTTTAGCTCTGATTATCTCCCATTGCAAGTGGAACCAGCGTTCGAAAAGCGATCAGGAAAGTGACGGTGTTGTCCCGGTGTCATCAGCCACCATGGGGGCACAGACACAAGTGTGGGAGGATTACGACCACTATGATTTGATTACGGGAAAGTTAGATATGACTTTAGACCGAGCTACCCTAAAGTGGTTAGATCAGGTTCTGCAATTGAGCCCAGAATTTGCCGAGAGTGAAGTGATTCCTAATTTGCCAGAGGCAGATAATAATTCTCTTTCCCAAATCAATCTGCCAACTCTACCAGAGATTAATCTTACCTTGGCAGACTTGTCTGAGTGCCGGTTTGCCTATGTGCATCAAGGCAATCTGGCATTAGCCAATAACCAATGGTCAACTGTGAAAGAATTTGACCTGGGCCAACAATGTGAATACCCGCGATTTTCCCCTAACGGAGACTCGATAGTCTTTAGTAGTCAACAGACTGTCTATAGAATCTCCGAAGGCCTCCAAGCGACACCAGTTACTGCTGGCCGCTATGCGGATTGGTCGCCTAACGGTGAGTGGATGACTTACGAGAGTGGCGCTGGACTATGCACCTGGCGTTTTGCCAAGCAAAAGCAATATTGCATAGTCAAAGATGTCAAACTAATCTGTCCACCACTCTGGGTGACTAAAGGTTTGCTCGGCCGCATTTATTTTGTGGCCCAAGCCAGTGACGGCACCACTAATTTGTATGTTGTCAGCCCACGGGCCCGCAACAAAGATTTATCTCGGGTGAAAAAGGTTTTAGCGAATTGCCAAGGATTATTTTTGGCTCGAGGATTGGTGAGTGGAGTAGTGGCGATTTCTGGCCAGAAAGATAAATACCGCATGTCCATTGTTTCTAACTGGCTGGAGTCTAACATCTCATTTGAGATTACTCCTGCAGATGCTACCAGTGGCGAGTCCTTTACTTGGGACAATTTTAATTTTTGCTGGTCAACCAGTCGGAACTTATCTCTACAATCGGCTGTATTGGATCAAGCTGATGAATATGCTTTGTACCTGGAACTTCCCAATGAAATTGATCATAACCCAGGCATTTACTTATTCAGCCTAACCAGCAAGATAGATAATTTTTCGCTTAACTTCGACTACGAAGTCAGCGAAGTTGTCTCCAACGCTTGTAATTTAGATTTAAACCCCGCTCATAAGTTGTAATGGGCGGGATTTTGTTTACCAGAGTGCTTTTATTTGTTAGAATGCGCTTGATAGGGTGAACAACCACCCAGCACATTATCTATCATTTTTTCTCCAAGGAGGCGGAGAATTGTCAGAAACACCAGCTAATGGGAAAAGTATTAAACCCAGTGACCGCCGAAAGCATCTTCACAGTGTCCTAAATGGACGGATATTTGATGACCCGAAGTCTTTTGCGCCTGAGGTGCAAAAACGTTTGAGCCAACAAGGATGGCCAGATGGGGACATCGAAACAGTGCTTAGCAGCGTCGAGCGGTTGGCCGTCCTTAAAAAAATTACTGGAGGACGGCATCGGGGCAGGCACATGTGTCTGCTAAAAGAGGGATTCAAAGGTCGGGTCAAGGACCTTTTCCCGGAAGGGGGTTAGCAGGGCTTAACTGGTGTTCATTTGTTTTTTTGAGGGGTGGAGATCCACCCCTATTTTCATGCTTAATTGGTGGACTTGCCTCATAGCTTTTTTTCTGCTACCATAGCGGGAGATTAAGATAATAACTCCTATGGCAGGAATGTTAAAACAATCAGTCAAAACCAAAGACCTCCCTGAGGTTCACCCGGGAGATATTGTCCGTGTGCACCAGAAGATCAAGGAAGGCACTAAGGAGAGAATCCAGGTATTTGAAGGTATTGTCATCAAAACCCATGGTAAGTCTGGTCCCAACGCCACTTTCACTGTGCGTAAAATTTCCTATGGAGTAGGGGTGGAAAAAACTTATCCGCTACAGTCTCCCAGCGTGGTAAAAATTGAGTTCAAAAAAGGGTCGGAAATACGTCGGGCCAAGCTTTATTATCTACGCAATTTGTCAGGCAAATCTCTTAAGATGAAAGAAAAGAAGATTGACCAAGACGTGTGGCAATTGGTGGTTAAGACTGCGGAGCCCGAAGAGCTCACAGAAGAGATATTAGCCGAAGCGGTTGAGGCCGCGAAGGAAAAAGAAAAGGAAACCGCCGTTGCTGACCAGACTAACACTGAAACTGAATCAGAAGTGGTTGAAGAGCAATCCCCCGCAGAGGTAAAAGATGATACACTGCAAGGGAAGGAAAATGTTGGCCAGAAAACAGAAGATTCCCAATCTTAGAGTCGAGAAAACACTCCAAAAGGAGGGTTACTTAGCAATTGCGGGGGTAGATGAGGCTGGGCGGGGAGCTTGGGCTGGTCCGGTAGTGGCGGCGGCCGTTGTCCTGCCGCATTTAAAGTATTACTATGGCATTAATGATTCCAAACTGCTAACGCCGTTGCAACGAGAGCTTTTATTGGAAAAGATCTACCAGTTGGCAGTGGATATTGGTATTGGTATCTCCGAAACCAGTGAAGTTGATGATTTAGGAGTAGGCCGAGCAACCTATTTAGCTATGCGCCGAGCGGTGGGTAATTTGTCCTGTTCGCCCCAGTATATTTTAGTTGATGGATTTAAGGTAGGTTTTGCTGAAGTGCCATCCCAGGGTATTATTGATGGCGATCGCAAATCGGTTTCTATCGCCGCCGCTTCAATTGTAGCCAAAGTAGCCCGAGATCGGATGATGAGGGAAATCCATTTATTGGTTCCGCATTATAATTTCCATATTAATAAAGGTTATGGTACACCTTTCCACCAAATGAAATTAAAAGAAATTGGTATCTGTGAGTGGCATCGTAAAAGCTATCAACCTATTAAACAAGCCGTTTCTTATCACGCTAATTTAGAGATGTCTTGTTAACGATAAGCTTAGGTCAGGTTGGAGAGAAAGTAGCGGGGAAGTTTCTGGTCACCCAAGGTTTTCGCCTCCAGGCAACTAACTACCGTTGTCCTATAGGCGAAGTTGATATCATCGCTCTTCATCGTGGCATATTATATTTCATTGAAGTAAAGACCCGCACGACTACGGCTTACGGTTGGCCAGCGGAGGCGGTCACTCCCACCAAACAAGCCAAACTTCGCCAGATTGCCCTGTATTACTTAATGATGAATAAACATGAGGGGGTGGTGGCATTTGGGGTAGTGGAGGTACTCTATCATGAGAAACGGCGTTGTTACCAGGTTAATTTTATTCCCCACGCTTTTTAGGAGATCCGGTTGACCCCGTTAGAAGTTTCTCTCTTGCCAGACAATGAATTTTTAGAGAAACTTAACCCCCCCCTTGGATTATCGAGCGCAAAATGGAGCATTACTTCTAATGGGGTTGACACCCCGAGAAAACTATATTAAACTAAAAATAGTCTGGAAGTGGGTGCGCCCACTTTTTTAAAACTTAAGGGAGTAATCATGGATTCACAATTTATTTCAGCTATCAATCAGATTGCTGATGAAAAGGGCATTAGCAAAGAAGTTATCTTAGAAACGGTAGAAGCGGCGATTGCTGCGGCTTATCGCAAGGATTTTGGCCAAAAAGAACAAATTATCGCGGCCAGCATTGATCCCACGACCGAGAAGATGCGGTTGTTTATTGTGCATAAAATTGTTGAAACAGTAGAAGAGCCAATGCGGGAGATTTCTTTAGAGGAGGCAAAGAAGATTGAGCCCGATGCTGAGATTGGCGGAGAGATTAGGGAAGAGGTTTTCCCTCCAGCCGAATATGGCCGTGTGGCCGCGCAAACTGCCAAACAAGTAATTTTGCAAAGATTGCGGGAAGCAGAGCGGGATGTAATTTATCAGGAATATAAATCAAAAGAAGGCCAGCTTATTTCTGGAACTATTCAGCGGATTGAAGGAGATGTTGTGATGGTGGATATTGGCAAGGCATCAGGAATTTTGTTTCCTTCCGAGCAATCCAAATCTGATCGCTACTATGTTGGCCAGCGCTTGAAAGTATATGTAGTAGAAGTGCAGACCAGCGGTAAAGACCCGCAAGTTATCCTGTCGCGCGCCCATCCGGATATGGTGCGACGGTTGTTCGAAATGGAAGTGCCCGAGATTGTGGCTGGGACGGTAGAACTAAAAGTTATTGCCAGAGAAGCAGGTGTCCGCTCGAAAGTAGCAGTAGTTTCCAATCAAGAGGCGATCGATCCGGTGGGCTCGTTGGTTGGTCGTCGGGGAGTACGGGTACAAGCAGTTATGGCAGAGATTGGAGATGAGAAAATAGACATTGTATTATGGGATCCCGATCCCAAAACTTTTATCGTGAATGCTTTAGCACCAGCCAAAGTCCGAGAGGTAGAGTTGGACGAGAAAACTAAAATGGCCAAAATTAGAGTGGATAGCGACCAATTATCCTTAGCTATTGGTAAGTCCGGGCAGAATGTACGTTTGGCTAGCAAATTGGCGGGTTATCAAATAGAGGTTGATAAGGAAGGAATGCCACCAGTCGTTGCGGCGGGAATGGCTCAAGAAAGCACAGGTAACACCGAGATTCCTTTAGTTTCGGAAAAAGAGGAAGTTCGTCCCGAGTCAGAAGCAATATCGGAAGTTTCCGCAGAGACCAATTCGGAACCCACGTCAGAAGAAGCGGTTCCTGCTCCGGATGAACCTTCTGCCACAGAACCAGAAAATCCTTCCTCTTCATCGGAAGAGGCTTAGAGCATCTACTAAAAGTGGTATAAATAGATTATGAATGGTAACAACTATTTAGATAAATTTACCACCAATGCCAAGAAAGTTCTCACGAATGCGCAGAAGGTGGCACGGGATTTAGGGTCGGCTCATTTGGGCACTGAACACCTACTTTTAGCTATGCTTAACATCAAAAGCGGGACAGCTTTTGAGATTTTAGGTAGTTTGGGAGTTAGCTCCGAAAAAGTAGATATGGTGATTAATCTGTCGCGTAAGGAGGAGATAATTACCAAAGTTGGCCTTACTCCGGGAGCGCGTCGTTTAGTAGAGACAGCGGTGTTAATTGCCGCTCAGTATGGTAGTTACTACATTGGGACAGAACACTTATTGTTAGCAATGATGCAGGACAACCAAGCCAAGGCATTCCAAGTAATACAAGAGTTGGGAGCGGCGCCTACCGAGATAGCCCAATTAGCTGCAGAAGCAGTCCAGGCGAGCGTGCAAGAGAGTACGGTGGCGATGGGAGAGCGCACAGCTGATGGCCGTCGGGCTCGGGGGGCGAATAAATCCAGCACCCCGATTTTAGATACTTTTAGCATTGATTTAACAAGCTTAGCCAAATCTGGAAAAGTGGATCCAATAGTAGGGCGGGATAAAGAAATTCAGCGGGTTATCCAAATTCTTAATCGTCGCACTAAAAACAATCCTGTACTCATTGGCGATCCGGGTATCGGAAAAACTGCCATTGTTGAAGGTTTGGCAATCAAAACAGTAAATAAGGAAGTGCCGGAAAACATTGCTGGCAAAAGAATCATGGTATTAAACCCTTCGGCGATGGTGGCTGGCACCAAATACCGAGGTGAGTTCGAAGAAAGGATTAATCAAATTGTGGCCGAGGTAGCTAAAGCTAAAGACGTAATCCTATTTGTGGATGAATTACACACACTGGTTGGTGCCGGTAGCGCAGAGGGAAGTTTAGACGCCGCTAATATTTTAAAACCGGCTTTAGCCAGAGGGGATTTGCAAATGATCGGAGCCACGACTTTAGAAGAATACCGCAAACATATCGAAAAGGATGCGGCTTTGGAACGTCGTTTCCAACCTATTTTAGTAAACGAGCCTACCCCGCAAGAGACAATCGGAATTTTAATGGGTATAAAAGAGAAATACGAAGGTTACCATAAAGTGATTATTCCAGTAGATACCATTGAAGCGGCCGTGGGGTTGTCGGTTCGTTACATCAACGATCGCTACTTGCCAGATAAGGCCATCGATTTAATTGATGAGGCGGCTTCCGCCGTGCGGATTGCGGCTGGTTTGACGCAGGCGAACAACTCCGAAGAAAAAACTCAGATTGAAAATGTTGCTAAGGAAAAAGAGGCGGCAGTGGAAGCACAGGATTACGAGAAAGCGGCTAAGTTGCGTGCCCAGGAATTACGTCTGCAAAAGAGAATTGAAGCTGCCCAAAAAGAATCCGCCAACGGGAACAAAACTACTTGGCCTCGAGTCACGCCTAAAGAAATTGCCCAAGTAGTGTCTCTCTGGACAAACATTCCCGTAGGTGAATTAGCCGGCGAAGAAGTACAAACCCTATCTAACTTAGAAGAGGCCTTAAAGAACAAGATTATCGGACAGGGCGAGGCGGTGAAGGCTGTGGCGGCTGCGATCCGGCGTTCCCGGGTGCAGATTGGCAATCCCGACCGGCCCATGGGTTCGTTTATGTTCCTGGGCCCTACTGGCGTGGGCAAGACTGAACTGGCTAAAGCCTTAGCTGAAGAGATATTTAAGGATAAAAGCGCGCTCGTCCGGATTGATATGAGCGAGTTTATGGAAAAACATAATGTAGCGCGTTTGATCGGAGCACCGGCTGGTTATGTCGGCTATGAGGAAGGAGGCCGACTCACTGAGGCCATCCGGCGTAAGCCTTATGCGGTAGTCCTTTTGGATGAGGTGGAAAAAGCGCATCCCGACGTAATGAATATTCTACTCCAAATTTTAGAAGATGGTTTCCTATCTGACGCTAAAGGCCGCCGGGTATCGTTTAAAAATACTATTGTTATTATGACTTCTAATGTGGGCACTGGCCTGTTAAATCGGCAGGCAGTGATTGGTTTTGGACAGAGCGATCAGCAATCCGCTACTGCATACCAAAATCTGCAGGATCAGGTAATGAATGATTTGAAAAAGACTTTTCGTCCAGAGTTTCTCAACAGGGTAGACAAGATTATCGTGTTTCATCCACTAAGCAAAGACAATATTCGTGCTATCGTTGATTTACAGTTAAATCAGTTAACTCAGCGGTTAACTTCTCAACGTATTGTTTTAGAAGTCAGCCTCGTTGCTCGCCAATTGATTGCTGATCAAGGTTTTGATCCGGATAGTGGAGCACGCCCAATTCGCCGAGTCATTCAAAACACTGTTGAAGACACGTTAGCAGAGGGAATTCTGAATGGCAATTTCAAAAAAGGTAGCACGGTAAAAGTTGATGTTAAACAAGGAAAATTGGCGATTAGTAGCGTAAAAGCACGTGTTAAGGCTAAAGCCAAGGTAATTAAATAGATTGTTCTTTAGACAATTTTTAGGGATTTATCTTTAATTATTTTTTATCACCTATGTTAGTAGGACAAATTCTCGGGGGGATTGTTGTAGTCTTGTTAACTGCGTACTTAATTTTTGTACGGCGGTCGATTGGAATTAAATCGGCCGACTTTGCCATTATCATCACTGGTGTGATTTTGGGCTTGTCGATAGGGACCCTTATCTCGTTACCGCTGGCTCGCTTACGGGATCCATTTGGCCAGTGGGTGCCACTGGCGATTAACGTGTTTAGCGCCGCGGTTGTAACGACATATTTTTACAACCAGCGTAAATCAATCATAAAGTTCTTTGCCAATTTATTTAGCTTTTTAGCGACAATTACTAAACGGGAAATCTTGCCACCAGCAACCTCTGAAGATATTTTGATAGATACCTCTGCGATTATTGATGGTCGGGTCTTAGAGATTGTGCGAACGGGATTTTTGTCGGGTCGTCTCTTGGTGCCGCGCTTTGTTCTGACGGAGTTGCAAAATATCGCTGATTCGGCCGATGATCTCCGCCGGAGCCGGGGTCGCCGCGGACTGGACGTGTTAGGGGAATTGCGCAAGGAAAAAGGAGTGACCGTAGCTGTAATTGACGATGATTTTCCCACTGAATTAGAAGTAGATGCTAAAATTATTAGATTGGCTAAAAAACGCCGGACTCGGTTGATGACAGTGGATTATAATCTAAATCAGGTGGCCCAAATTCAAAATGTAATGGTGTTGAACGTGAACGAATTGAACAACGCATTGCGGCCAGTAGTTTTACCCGGAGAAGAACTACAGATTAAATTAATTCAAGAAGGAAAGGATCGGCATCAGGGCGTAGGATACTTAGAGGATGGCACAATGGTGGTGGTAGAAAATGGCCAGCGGTTTATTGGGCAAGACGTTACAGTTTTAGTCACGCGAGTTTTTCAAACTATTGCCGGTAAAATGATTTTTGCCACTATCACTAATGGAAACAATATGACCCAACCGGTGGCCTCGGAGATGCACACGCATGAAAATGCTTAAAGCCAACTGGTTTGCTCGGCCGACTCTGCTGGTTGCCCCTGCTTTGATTGGCAAGGTTTTAGTACGTCATTTGCCGGGGGGTATTTTTCGGTATCGCATCACGGAAGTTGAAGCTTACTGTGGAGCCAAAGATTTAGCTTGTCATGCCGCCAAAGGAAAAACTCGTCGTACGGAAATTATGTTTGGCCCGGCGGGGTACATCTATGTGTATTTAATTTACGGAATGTATCATTGTTTGAATTTAGTTACAGCAGAAGAAGGGGAGGCCGAAGCTGTTCTCATTCGTTCGGTTGAACCCTTATTCGAGACTAATCAAAAACCAATCGGGCCGGGCCGGCTATGTAGAGAACTTGAAATTGATCGCCGCTTGAATTGTCAGAAATTAGGTAAATCCCGCGGACTTTGGGTGGAAGACGATGGCTGGGCAATGTTACCAAAGCAGTTGGGTCGCTCGAATCGGCGGGGAGTGGCCTACGCTAAGCAATATGCGAAAAGACCGTGGCGATTTTACTTAAAAATATCCCGATTTGTCTCCTGAATGAAGCTTGACGCAATAGATTATTTATGATATAATGATTAAATATCATAATCTAAGGCGGATGCTAAAACAGATCTCAAACATCAAAAATATTTTATGGGGGTGGATAGAAAAGGAGCTAATCACGGTTCTTGCCGTGTGTCTTTTGATGTTAGGGATTTGGGGAACCAAAGCCGCCACCGACACCACCAATCTTAGCTTTATTATTTTAGATGTAGGTACAATTACTGTCACTGCTCCTAATGGAGGGGAAGATTGGCAAGTTGATTCTTCCCAACATATCACTTGGACTAGTACGGGAAGCATAGCGAGTATTAAAATTGAGTTGCAAAGAACTGTTGGTGGCGATTGGGAAACTTTGATTGCCTCAACAGTTAATGATGGAGACTATCCTTGGCCAGTTACTACTCCAGCTACTACCACTGCCATAGTGCGGGTTAGCAGTGTAACAGTTCCGGCGATCACGGATAGCAGCGATGCTGTGTTCACGATTTCTGCGGTTCCAGAAACACCTGGTGGCCCCGGTGGCTATCTACCCACTTACCCGATGATTGATAGTATCAGCCCAATGAATTTTTATCACGATGACGCCACGGAATTGATTATTAGGGGGTTAGGTTTCAAAGATTACGCTTGGGTGATACTGAACCAGGTTATCTTCCCGGTTCAAAAACCTCACAGTCAAAATCTTATGACAATGGACCTTTTGTCTAATACTCTGAATGTGGGGACGTATCGTTTGTGTGTGTACAATAGTTTTTGGGAGTATGATTGTTATCGCCATTTAATTACTGTCACAGATAAAACTAAAATTATTCCGCCAACCACAGGCGGGACAGTGGAAACCTACGAGGCTACTTTAGTTAACCAATTTTCTCTTAAGCCAGGGGATGGAATACCATTGCAAACGGAACAGAAGATAACTGGACAGTCGCCCGATGTCACACTGAAAGTTGGAGACGAAGCGGTGCTTTGGGTTGAATTTAAAAACACTGGTACAGCGACATGGTATCAAGATGGCTCCAATCCTGTACGATTGGGAACGGATAATAAACGCGATCGCAGAAGCGGGTTTTACCATAACTCTTGGATTAAAAATAATCGGCCAGCCTTGGTGAACAAGGTAGTTAAACCCGGCGAGATCGGCCGCTTTGAATTTGTGATAAAAGCACCGTGGATAGCCAAAACATATACTGAATATTTTAAACCAGTAGCGGAGTATAAAGCTTGGATGAGCGGACGCAGTCAGGTGCAATGGATAATTACTGTTCAAAAAAAGACGCTCAAGGAATTATTCACTAAACCGAAAACAGTCCAACCTCTCGTCCCGCCTGTGGTATCATCACCTGCCCCGATAGCTCCGTCCACCGGCGGTAAGGTAGAAACTCCATTCCAGCCCGGTACTACACTATTTTTCTCTGATCGCGTTGAACAGATCTATCAGAGCGCTATCAAACTGTTCAATAATTTCTTAACTAAATTCCGTAAATAAAAGCTGTCATCCTGCGAAGCCCGGCCATCCTGTCCGGCGTAGCTAATGCGAAGACAGAAGCCTTTCGGCGATGGCGGGAACCACCCCTCCCGTTATCCTGTCCGCCAGCTAGCGGATTGATTCAGGATCTTTCCCCTGGAGATGCTGAAATCCCAGCATACGCGGGACACGTAAATTTAGCATGACGACGCAGGGTTATACGTTGAACCTAAAGAGCATTACATCGCCATCCTGGATGAGATAGTCTTTTCCTTCCTGGCGGTTCTTGCCCGTTTCACCGGCACCTTTCCACCCACCATACTGCACAAAATCAGTATAGCTTACGGTTTCGGCACGGATAAAACCTTTCTCAAAGTCAGTATGGATTGCTCCTGCTGCTTGAGGGGCTTTGGCGCCAGAGCGTACCGTCCAGGCCCGGGCTTCCTTGGGACCGGCAGTGAAGAAAGTAATCAGATTAAGCAGTTTGTAGCCAACCCGGATTACTTTGTTTAATCCGGGTTCATCCATGCCCAATTCTTTCAGTAATAAATCTTGATCTTCTACACACATCTGGGCTAATTCAGATTCTGCTTTAGCATTTAGAGCAATAATTTCCGGGAAGACATCATCAACCTGTTGTTCTAACTTTTCAATTAAATCAAGCTGTTCTAATTGTTCTTCGTCCACATTGGCCACATACAAGATTGGTTTGCTGGTAAGAAGGCAAAGTTCTTTAAGCCAGATTTTTTCTGCGTCGTTTGCCGCAAAAGTTCGGGCAGGCTGACCCGCATCGATATGAGTTTTGATTTTGTGCAGAAATTCTATCCGGGGCTGTAATTTAACATCAGTTTTTGCTTCTTTTGTTTCTCGACCGACTCTTTTTTCTAAAGCTTGCATGTCGGCAATCAGGAGTTCGGTGTTGATGGTAGCGATATCCTCTTTGGGGTCTACTGTTCCGCTGACGTGAATGACATTGTTATCAGAAAACATGCGCACTACCTCGATAATGGCATCGCATTCTCGGACATGACCCAGAAATTGGTTGCCCAGTCCTTGGCCTTCGCTGGCACCTTTCACTAATCCAGCAATATCGACAAATTCTATCGCAGTTGGAACACTTTTTTCGGATCGTTCTAACTTGGCTAATACATCAAGTCGGGGATCGGGAACAGGCACGGTGCCGACATTAGGCTCAATAGTACAAAACGGAAAATTACTGGCAGCTGCTTGGGCTTTCCCGAGCAGTGCATTAAATAACGTTGACTTTCCAACATTGGGTAACCCCACGATCCCTATAGACAAGCTCATTTTGAAACACCCTTTAAGTTACTTTGCTAATTTAAGTAAGTGCAGTCCTCCGTAGCCCGCACTGTTTGTAGAGGAGGTACTCCCTAAAACAGTAAGGGCGAAGGACGGACCAACGTTTGGCAATCCAACTATCCCAATCGACAAGCCCATGTTATTACTTGTTGTACTGTATAAATTCAATAATTTTGGCGGTGTATTCGCCTATGATTGGGACGGTGTTAATGAAAGACAAAATATATATAACCACGCCTATCAATAAAACAGATCCAATAAAAAATCCGAAGCCGTAGAATATCCCACGATAAAAATTCCAATGCAAAGATGCTTGTTTCTCCTGCAATTTCATTAGTTCGTCTAATTTTTTATTATGAATCTCGCTCATTAATTAACCCTTTCTATATATGAACCATTCCGAGTATCTACCAAAATCGTATCACCTTCTTTCACAAACATCGGCACTTTTAGCGTTAATCCCGTTTCAATTGTGGCGTTTTTGGATGGGTTGGTTACAGTATCGCCTTTTACCGCTGGATCGGCTTGCGTGATCTTAAACTTCATTTTGAGGGGAAGTTGGATACTGATGGGGTTGCCGTTAAAATAAACCAATTCTACTTCCCGACCTTCAGCTAAGTAGTTGGCATTGTGGCTCAACACTTCTTGTTTAAGATCAAACTGGTCAAAGGTTTTACTGTCCATAAAGGTAAAACTTCCACCATCTTTGTATAAAAATTGGGCTTTGCTTCGGGAGATGTCGGCTTCATTAAATTTTTCGCTCCGGAAAGTCCGTTCTATATTGGATCCGGTGAGTAAATTCTTTAAAGTGGTACGCAAAATCGCACCACCGCGGCCGAGCTTAGTATGCTGATAGCGCACCACTTCATAGGGGGCGCCTTCTAATTCAATTATGACACCAGTTTTGAGATCGGTAATATCCAACATCCTAATACAGGGTGAAAGACATCAACGCCATGTGCCGAGCGCGTTTTAATGCTCGTGCTACCATACGTTGATGCTTGGCGCAATTGCCGCTTCGGCGACGCGGCTCAATCTTCATATATCGTGATAGGTACTTGGACAATGTTTTCACATTCTTGTAATCGATATAATCAACTTTTTCGTGGCAAAAATGACAGTATTTTTTTACTGTTGTGGTGTAGCGAGGAAATGTTGCCGGTTTTCTCTTTTTCTTGAATGTTTTGTAAGCCATAATTAGTTAATTTATTGTTTGAATGTAAAGAGCATTGGTCAGTGAGATTGGTGGTCTGGTCTAAAAAGGTCTAAAAAGGAATATCTTCAATATCAATTTCTTCGGCGGTCGCGGAGGAAACAGGGGCATTACCGACTGCGACTGGTTGTGGTGCCGATTCGGTTTGTTTGTCCAAGGATTGTCCCATAGAGGTGTCACTGGTCGGGGGCAGTGTGGTGGCAGGAGTAGCAGGAGTAGATTGGCCGAGTGTAGTAGCGGGTTCTGTTACCCCATTCATATTAATGCCTTGGGGCTTATCCAACACAATCAAATCGCTAGCGATAACTTCGGTCTTGTATCTTTTAACCCCGTCCTGGCCTTCCCAATTGCGGGTCTGTAGGCGACCCTCCACATAAATGCGGCGGCCTTTCTTTAAAATCTGTCCGGCAATTTCCGCGAGTTTTCCCCAGGCTACAATATCTGTGTATTCCACAGCTTTTTGCAGTTCACCAGATGTGTTATTCCAACTGCGGTTGGTGGCAACAGAAATGGATGCCACACTTTGTCCGGAGGGGATGGTGCGCAGTTCGGGGTCTCGCACCATATTACCAATTAACATTACTTTATTTAGATCACGCATAGGTTTTAAAAGTTATTCAAATATAACTTTTATTTCAACTTATTCCTCTTTTAATAATTCATCTAACTTCTTATCTAATTCCTCTCTTCGTTTTGCCTCGTCTTCTTTCGTTAGTTTCATATCATCGCGGGTTTGTTTATCCGTTGTGGCCTTGGCGTGGTCGGGTCGAGGGGTCTTTAGAGTTTTTTTGGTTTCTTTATCTTTTTCTGATTGGCTGGTGGACGGAGTTTTGTCCGCAATCTCTTCTACAACGTTATCCCGGGAAGTTCCGTCAGCTGACGGATGGGCAGTAGCTTCAGAATCTTCTACCTTGGGAATCTCTGTTTTGATTGGCGTTGCCCTCCCTCTACTTGCCCTGGTTTGATGCGGTCTGGCTGGCTCCATCTTTTCTTTCATCATCGAAGCGACTAAAGCGGCTTCTTTGTCTGGGGTGAAGAGCTGATCAGCCGTTATACCTTCTTTGTCCAGGGAGATGATCAGATAGCGTAATATGTCTGGCATTAGCCGTAAGTCTTGACCGATTTCAGCAAGAACTTCTTTAGGGGCTTCAAAAACCAGGCTGTGATAATAGCCAAAATCGACCTTGTTTATATGATAGGCCAACCGTTTTTTCCCCCAGTCGTACTCTTTTTGGATCAGACCGTTTTTAGCGGTCAGGGTAGCCTTGATCTTATCCATTACTTTTTGAACGTCAAGCTCAGAGAGGTCTGCCGCCATCAAAATTGTTAATTCATAGGTGCTGGCCGGTTTGATATCTTCCATAAGCAAAAAATTTCCTTTCCCATGGGGAATCCCTCTCGGCAATGCTCGAGGGAGAAAAGGTTAAGTTATAAAGTAATCTGATTATAGGGGGTAATCTCTTCCCTGTCAAATCTCACCAAACCCGTCATCCTGAACTTGCGTTAGCCCTCCGTAGCTCGTAGAGCGTAGGACGGGTTTCAGGATCTTGTTCTAATTCAAAACATTTATTTTATTTACTACTTTTCTAGAAAAGTAGCGCAAAAGTCCCGGTCAGCCCGCCCGTACCGAATGGTACATTCGGGCGGGTCGCTCTCACTCGGTATTAATCCAAAAATATACCTTTCCGTTCCCACTGGTATTACCAGCTTCACTAAGCGGTAATTTTTGGAATACTCCGCCAGCTGGCGGATCGCTCGAGCTCCAATGGCTGGTTAAAACAAAACCGCCATTCAACTTAGTGAATAAGCGGTTTGAATACCTTGTGATACCTTGTGGCTTGCAACACTACGGTTTAGAGGCCTGTGAAGCCTTCCAGGCTCTTAGCTCGGCGCGGACTTCCTTTAGTCTGGCTTTGTATGATGCGATCCGTTGTTTGAGACTCTTCTTTTGGGCGGGTGATAAAGGAGCATTTTCCAACTGGTGCTTATCCATTTTTATGGTATCAGTCAGTGCTCTAATGCGCCCATAAAAACCCGTACCGGTTACTCCCGATGCCATTTTAGCGCTCCTTTTAATGTGCTTTTTGCTGATTCTCTCTATGATTATAGTAGCATTAGTGAAGACTTAATATAAAGGATGTATTTCAGTCCTGCTACAATAATAAGGTAATTAACTATCTTTATCCTAAGGAGAGGTCGCATAGTGGCCGAGTGCAATTTATTAAACAATGGATTATTCGTTACTAAAATATCCTAAGAAAAGCCACAGAAAAATTGTTAATATTCCTAACGAATCAAAGGAACTGGCAGAATTATTTGGGATTATTTTTGGTGACGGAGGAATAAACAATGATTGGCAACTTGTCATTACCCTCAACTCTAATTCTGATCTGGAATATTCGCAGTACATTGACAGACTCTTAAGAAAATTATTTGAGATCAACGTGTATATTAGAAAAAGGCCTAATCAAAATGCGTTAGTTCTTATTTGTTCGGGGAGCAACCTATTAGATTTTCTAGTCGGTAAAGGTGCAGTAAGGGGGAACAAAGTTGTTCAACAAATTGATATTCCAAAATGGATAAATGACAATCCTGAATACCAGAAAGCATTTGTCAGAGGATGTGTGGATACAGATGGCTGCTTATTCATACATAACCATATTGTAAGGAATGCGCCATACCATAATATTGGTTTCTGTTTCACCAATTCTTCTAAAAAACTGATTATTTCCACAGCGAAGATCCTAAAGGAAGTCGGGATAAATCCGCACATCACCGATGAAGGGAGAAGAATCTATTTATACAGCGTTCCAAGCGTGATTTCTTATTTGAATATTTTTGGTTCGTCTAACCCGCGGATTTTAAACAAATACTCGGAATGGTTAGATGTAAAGCAGAATAAAGGTGATAATATAAACAGTTTGCATTTACAAAGTAAGACCTGGAGAGGTGTAGGAGTGGTTTAACTAGCAGACCTGGAAAGTCTGTGTGCCTTTTCAGGCACCGCGGGTTCGAATCCCGCCCTCTCCGCCAGTTGGGAAATGTCTTTGTTGGCTCGCCCTCTGCGAGGGCTCGCCAGCCGATTTTAAGCGCAAATCGGAATTTTTTATCTTTCAAAATGAAGTTCGAGCCGATATTTTTGAGAAATGCTCGGATTTCTTGATTGTCGCTTTGCGACAAAAGAATTTTGGCTTGGCTACTGGCTAAAATCATTTCTTTCATCGGTTCGAGCCAATTATTTCCTTTTTGTTCAAAATCTCTTATCTTTACCAAAATGTCCTGCTTCTCGTTAAGCAGCTTTGATTTTTTGGCTTGATATTCCTCGGGTTCAATGCCTTTGCCACCGATAAACAAATCAAGCAGGTTTTCAGCTTTGCTTTCGATCTCTGTTTTTTGAGCTTGGAGATTTTGAACAAAAACTTTCGTTTCTTCTCTCACTTGCTCTTTTTCTTTGTCTATCTCGGCAAGCATATTATTTGCCCAGTCATCAGGCAAAGAAACTTTTTGAATAATTCCTTTCATCTGTTCAACAAGATTTTCTTCCCGCAAATATTTTTCATTACAGGTTTGCTTTTTCTTGGTGCAACGATAATAGTGGTGTCCTTTTTGTTTTTCAGCAGTTATCAGGCAGTCGCAATTCCCGCATTTCATCAATCCCGGAAAAGCAAATTCGTGTTTTCGTTTGCGTTTCTTTTTGCCTCGGTTGCTCATTACTTGTTGAACAGAATCAAAAAGTTTCTTGGGAATAATCGGCTCGTGCGTTCCGTCATAGATTTCACCGTTGAAAGAAAATATGCCATAGTAAATCGAGTTCTGCAAAAGTCGCTGGACACAGGAAACCGAAAGAACATTGCCTTTATAGCTTCTTAGCCCCGCTTGATCTAAAATTATCGCAACAGCTTTTAATGTATATTCTCCCGTTGAATAAAGTTCAAATGCTTTTCTGACAAACGGTGCTTTTTCGTTATCAATATCAATTCCTCTCGTCTTATGATTATTCAAATAACCAAGCGGGGCAAAGTTTGGCCAAATTCCTTTTCGCAGTTTTGCCCGATGTCCTCGTTTTATATTTTCGCTTAGATTGTCGATATAATATTTGCTTTGGCCAAAGGCAATGTTCATCATAAATTTTCCTTGTGGCGTTGAGTCAAACCAAAATGTGGGAAATTTCAAGTCCTTGATCTTTCCTGTGTCCAGCAAATAAATGATTTTACCACCGTCAATTGAATTGCGAGCTAATCTATCCGGATGCCAAGCCAAAATTCCTTGGGCTTCGCCCTTTTCAATCCGATCGAGCATTTCGCCGAACACGGTTCGGCCAGGTTCTTTGGCAGTTTTTGCCTCGCTAAGCGAGGCGACGATTTCAAGTTTTTCTTTGGCGGCAAATTCTTTCAATTCGGAAATCTGGGATTCAATACTTAAAATCTGTCGTTCTTCGCTGTCCGTTGATTTTCGAGTGTAGATAAAATATTTCATGGTTTCTCCTTAAAAATTAAAAATGAAAATTCGGGAAGCCCGCTTTTGACCAGCCCCGCAGTAGCGGGGCAAAGATAAAAAATTCCGATTTGCGCTTAAAATCGGCTGGCGAGCCCTCGCAGAGGGCGAGCCAACAAAGACATTTCCCAATTGGCGGTGTGCGTTCGAAAAAATTCGAACCGATTTCGCCCAAAATTTGTAGGGCGGGCGGAATTCCCCCCAGACCCCCCTTCCACCCGCCCGCAGAAGCGACCCTTTCGGATTGAAAAACTGCCAAAGAACCTGAAAAAATATCGGCTCGAATTTCATTTTGGGCCAAAAGCGGGCTTCCCTCATTTTTAATTGGACTATTTTCATAAAATTTGATAGTATTATATTGAAAGGATAGTATAACACTTTAATACTATCAAATTAGTGATAATATGGCAATAGAAATCAACATAGGCGAAAATATAAAAAAGTACCGAAATAAGCAGGGATTATCCCAAGAGGATTTTGCCAAGAAATCTGGCGTGAAATACACTACTCTTACAAAGATTGAGAGCAATGTTATTAAAAAGCCGTCTGTACTTATTATGGCAAAATTAGCCAAATCTCTTGGCGTTTCAATAGAGGATTTATTAAAATAATATAAACATATGGACAAATGGATTAAAGAAAATAAAATAGTTAAAGACAATATGTACAATCGGATAGATGATTTTTGGTGGAGTACTAAAAATAACCCGCTTCAACAAATGAATCCTGTAAGATTTTCCTATTTCAGTGAAGCAATTGGAGAATTAAAAGGATTAAAGATTTTAGACATGGGATGTGGCGGTGGACTTTTAGCTGAAGAGTTTGCTAAAAAAGATGCTAATATTACTGGAATAGATATTTCTGAAAATGCTATAAAAGTGGCAATAAATCATGCCTTTAAAAATAACTTGAAAATTGATTACAGGGTAGGTTCTGCAGAAAATATTCCTATGGGAAATAATACGTTTGATGTGGTAGTTTGCGCTGACTGTCTTGAACATGTAAACAATCTTGAAAAAGTAATAAGCGAAACTTCAAGGGTACTAAAGCATGGCGGAAAATTTTGTTATCTTACTATAAATAGAACTATTCTTTCAAAAATTATGAACTGGTTTTTTAATTATTTTATGATGAAACAATTTAAAACTTTAAAGGTATCAGGCGAAAACGTGGATATACATGAATGGAAAAAATTCATCAAGCCAGACGAACTTAATTTTTTAATGCAAAAATATAATATAAAAAATATAGAAACAAAAGGTTTTATACTAGCGGGAATATTAGCGGGAATAAAAAAAGGTGAGTTTAAATTTGGTATCGGGAAAAATACGAAATTGGGTTATATTGGTTATGCACAAAAAGAATAATAAAAGAATTTGCCGCCAAAGAAAAACTTGAAATCGTCCAATCCGAAAGGGTCGCTTCTGCGGGCGGGTGGAAGGGGGGTCTGGGGGGAATTCCGCCCGCCCTACAAATTTTGGGCGAAATCGGTTCGAATTTTTTCGAACGCACACCGCCAGAATTTATAGCAAGATTTCAACGGCTCAACGGGTTGAGCCGTTGAAATTGTCCGTAAACTTTTTTAGAGAATGAAAAAACCCCTTGAGATTCAAAGGGTTTTGAAGCATCATCCAAGAAGGTTCATTTGTTGCGTGCCGGTATTGTGTACCGGAGCCGTTTCTATTTCTTTTTTTGCGCGAGAAAATCATCAATCTCGCCGAGTTCGGCTGTAAATTTGTCTGATAGCCTAAGGAGTATGAAGGCCAACTCGTTACGCGTAAATGGTCCGCCTCCTTTTGCTATATCGTCGGGGGTCAATTGAGGTTCGCGTGCGCCCAGAAACCTTCTTACATCTACTTGCGCCCAATATTCTTCAGGAGCTTCTCCGATTAGTTCCGGTTTCGCCAGATGCGAATACCGGAAACCAGCATCATAACCTGGGATAGCCTCCCATAGACCAAAATCCATCAAAACAACCATTCGCAATAACATTACAGCAAACTCGTAGCGGTTTGCTTGCTCCGAGCCCAGGTACTGACCCTCGGGGTTACCGACCACTACGCCCATGTGCTCAACTTTCTTAATTTCTTCATAAGCCCAGTGGTTTTTAGGGATATCGTTCATATCCATAGGCTCATCCAAAGGGAATCGGATATCAACAAAATCCATCACTTCGATTCCATGCTCATTGATCTCATTGAGCAGGAAACTATAAAATCTGCTTAAAATTACCCCTGCCTCAAATCGGGTGACCATATTTTCACCCTCGAACTCGTTACCTTCGGGATATCCCTCCAGAATTCCTGTTTCGTACAGAATGTGAATATTCTCACTGACATAATCCAGGTCGGCCTGGCTCAGCGGCGGAGCATTTTCATCCGCTTGGACCGGTGTGACCACATTGAAGAAAACGATCATCGCTATCAGCACAGCGATCGATAGAACTGAAAGTAGCTGTCGCATTGTTTTTGCGACCTCCTTTTCGAATTATTAAGGTACCTTTCTGCACTAATTTATATCAAGCCATGAGTGGCTCTTATCGGTTGCGGTTAAGTCAACTAATACTATGGTACTTTAGGGAGTTTGTCAAAGTAAAAACCCGCGACTTGGTAGTCGCGGGAAGAGAGTGGACATTTTTAAGAGCAATGCAGATCACTTTTTAGCGGTTTCAGGGAGATGCCCAATGGAAATTCGGCATCCTGCCCCGGAAAAGCCGGTGCCGAAGCTAATGAAGCCGATTTGTTGGCCCGGGTGCAATAATCCTTGGGTAGCCATTTGATCCAAGCACAATGGCAGAGTGGCACCAGAGGTGTTACCAAACTCCGCAATATTATTAAAAACCCTATCGAAGGGAAGCCGCAATCTCCGGGCTACTTCTTCGGAGATGCGCTGATTGGCTTGATGGAATACCCACCAATCGAAATCAGTCACCCGGAGGCCAGCTTGTTCAGAAATTTTCTTTGCCGACGCAACCATAGAATTTACCGCGGCCCGATATACCCGATTACCATCCATATGCAAATATTGTCGGCCAGAAGCTATATTGGCTTGGGTAATTGGCTCTTTGGATCCGCCAGCAAGTTGTATCAATAAATCTGTTTTAGTCGGATCACTGTCGAAGTGGAAATTCTTTATCCCGTAACCGAAGGGATTTTCCGAAGGATCAACTGCCTCGAGCAATACGCACGCGGCGGCGTCTCCGAACAAAATACAGGTTGCTCGGTCCTGGTAATTAGCCAAGCTGGTCATCATCTCTGCCGCGACCACCACGGCGTATTTAACCATACCCGTTTGCAACATAGCGGCGGCGGGGGCCAAAGCATCCAAAAATGATGTGCAACCGGACTTGAGGTCCCAGGACCAACAGTCGAAATGCTTAAACTTAAACTTGGCCTGGATCCATTTCCCCGTAGCGGGGAAATTAGTGTCCCCGGTGACCGTTGCACAAATGAGTAAACCAATTTCGGATGGTTTGACATTGGCTTTTTCCAGACACCGTTTAACGGCTTGGTATCCCATATCTGAGGTAGTCTCTCCAGGGACGGCTCTCCGTCTTTCCTTGATCCCGGTGCGCTTAACAATCCATTCATTGGTGGTATCGAGGTGCTCTATGAACCAAGCATTAGTTAATCGATCATCAGGAGTGTAACTCCCGGTGCTACGGATAATTACATCTTTCATGACGACGTCTTTCATAGGACGCCTCCTTTTTATTTGTCAAAGAGTGATAATCAAGTGTATCTAAGAAATTAGCTTCAGTAAACTCTGCTTGATGACTTTGATTGGGAAATCGGATAGGGGGTATGGCAAAAAATGTGGTCTGGGACAGATAAAATCTTGACATATTCAATTTAATGTAGCCATAATGGGGTATATTCGATAAACGACAAGCGTCATGAAGATCGCTTTTATTCACAATGAGAAGAAAATTGGTACAGGCGCTCATTACATCAATGATTTAATGGTTGCCAAACTGAGAGAGCGGGGGGTAGAGATAAGAAACTTTTATCCCCGCATATCTTTGACTAACACTCCGGTCTACTTGGGCGGTATGAAAAATATTCTATTTTTTTATTCTTTATTAGAACAGCGTAATGAAATTTTAAAATTTGACATCATTCAGGGTACAACATACACGCCGTTGCCATTTTTGGCTTTTCATAGACCGGTAGTAAGCCACTTTGGGTCAACCACCCAGGGGTTTTTAAATAATGTCCCTCTATCGCGTAGGTTAAAAGCGGAAACCAGCAGAACTTGGTATGATTTGCGCAAACAGGGAGCCATTGGGGAATTAGATATTAAAACCCGTCGTCCACTTCGGGATATTGCCGATGTGGAAGAATATGTGGCTTTGCGAGCGGCCGCTGTGATTGCTACGTCAGAATCGGTCAAGCAAGAACTCCTGTCGATGAAAGTAAATAAAAATAAAGTTTATTTAGTGCACAATGCTATTGAGGATTACTGGTTAGCAAAAAGAGCTCAAAGATGTAGGGATCAGGCAGACATTGTTTTTTTGGGGCGGCTGGGAAATGATGCTTTTACTTTAAAACTCAAAGGCATGGATCGGCTGGTGCATTTATACCGTCAATTTCCTAATGTCAAAAAATTGACATTTTGTATTACCACCAACAAGAAATTAATCCACTGGATGCGTGGGGCCATACCTAATCATGCTTTATTTACTAATGTAAAGAAAGACCGTCTGCCTGTCTTACTTCGTCCTTTGGCAGGAAGTATTTTGTTTATCCCTTCGCGCTACGAAGGTTTTTCCTTAAGTTTAGTGGAAGGAATGGCTTGTGGACTGATCCCTGTGACTTATCCAGTAGGAGTGGCGCCGGAAATAATCAAAAATAATCAAAATGGGTTTTTGGTCAATTCACAAGACGAAGCGATAGCAGTGGTTAATAAATTATTGCAGAACAAGACACTACGCTACCGTTTGTCGCGGGCGGCTTGCCGTACGGCGCATAGATTTTCTAGCAAAGCAATTGCCGGGAAGCTAATAAAAATTTACCTGAAAATTATTAGACAAAATCCGGGGCTAAACGGTGTACACAAAAAGAACAAAAAATAAACTTGTTCCCTGTAGGTGCAGGTATGAGTTGGTAATAATCGATGTAATGAATAAGTATGGTTTTTACCAATCACAGGATGTAAAATAATAGTATGAAGCTGTTTGGGAAATATAAATTGGACTGGTGGGAGATAGGCTCGCTTAAGTTGGCGATGTTTCTTTTAGGGATCGTAGTCGGTGCGTACTGGTATAGTATCTGGGCACCGTATATGACCATTTTGTTGGTGGTAGGAATTGTGCTGGCGTTGTATTTGCTTTACGCTTGGGCGACTAATAAATTATAGGGAAACTCGCAGTTGTTCACGGGCTAAACCCAGGGTTTTTATTTTCACTGTTTGTCATCCGCCAGCCGATGGAAATGAAGGTGTGGCCAGATGATAAAAGGGTGGTTTTTGTGAATACTCTTGACTGATCAGGAGTAAAGGTTTATAGTATAAGTCTGTCAAAATTTTGCACCTTATATCTCATGGAGGAGAATTCAGTATGTCAATAAGACAAAAGAGCTTTGGAGCTCATGCGGTAATCAAAGTCCTTGAGGGTGGTTTGCCGAAGAAGATATCAATATCTTCGTGCGATGAATTGATCAAGGAACTGAAAAACAGCGAGATCACCGAAATTAATAGATACCTCAGAGCAAACTATCCTGAGGTAGCAAAGTTAATTTGGGAATCCAAAGAAGTATTCCCAGACGATCTTAAATTCGAAGTTCGTCAGGCAATGCTGGCAATGGCTATTGCTTTGATAACTGCCAATACCACGGTGCAGCCAAGAAAGTTGCACCAACTATAAGTTCTTCCATGCTCATTTTAAAACCCGCACCGTGCGGGTTTTTGCTTAGTTTACCCCGTTAGAAGCAGGGAATATTCATATTTCCGCTTGCTTAATATAAATAGCTAATCGCTTCTAACGGGGTAAAATAAAACTATGTTTAGATTCAGATTACGGCGAAATCGGGTGGAGTTTTTAGCCAACAAAGAGTTGGCCCGGTCTTTGGTGCGAGAGCGCATTGATTATTTTAATCAAAATTATGATTTTGCGGTTAATCGGATCAGTATTAGAAATCAACGATGTCGCTGGGGGAGCTGTTCAAGAAAGGGCAACCTCAATTTTAATTATAGAATTGTTTTGTTGTCCCCAAAAGTGGCGGACTATATTATTGTGCATGAGCTTTGTCACCTGGGGGAGTTTAATCATTCAAAGAAATTCTGGAATTTGGTAGCGAAAACCATTCCGGATTATACTACTATCCGCAAACAATTGCGGGCGCCAATACAATAACTCGTTCGGGTATAATGAAGAATATGAAAATAGCGGTGGATTTAGATGATGTGCTGTGTAGTTTTATCGCGGAATTCTTGAAGTGGTACAACCCACAGCATGGCACTAATTGGTGTTTTGAGGATGTGGTGGACTATCACTGGCCAAATTTTATGAAAATTACAGTGGAGCAGGCGGTTCGAGATGTGCATGATTTTTTCTTGACCCCCGAGTTTGCTAATTTGCCACTGATACCAGGCGCCCAAGAATTTATCCAAGAATTAGCGTGCGGACACGAGCTATATATTGTTACAGCTCGCCAGCATGTTGCCGAAGCCATTACTCATACTTATCTGGAGAAAAACTTTCCCGGTGTCTTTCGTGGAGTATTATTTGCCAATCATTACTCTATGGATGGTAGCCCGGCATTGACTAAAGGTGAATTATGTGAGCAAGCTGGATGTGAGGTGATTATTGATGATGATGCCCGCCACGCCGATGTCTTAATGGCGCATAACATTAAAATGGTGCTGATAGATAAACCCTGGAACAGAAACGACCAGCTCCCAACCGGAGTCATCCGCGCGTACAATTGGGAAGATGCCACCCAGGCAGTCAAAAAGTTGCTGGCAGAATCCATAACTGTTAATTAGGAAGAAGCATGCTTATGAAAAACATTCAAGATAAGATTCAAAAATTTGATGACGAGCGAGAATGGAGCAACCCTTCGCAGATTAAGGACTTGCTGTTAAATATGAATGAGGAAATCGGGGAATTTTGGAATGTGATTAAGTGGGTGGATGCTCCTGAACAACAGCGACTAATAAAGGAAAATAAAGAAGAAGTGGCTAATTTCGTTGGAGATATGGTTTTTCTAATCCTAAAAATAGCTCATCTTTGTGGAGTTGATTCGGAGCAGGCGATTAATGAAGTTATGGCAGAATACGAAAAACGTTTCCCAGTTGATCAAACCAGGGGGAAACACGCCAACACAAAGGCTGGTGGGATTGATCTAAAAAGTTAGCCAGTCAGAGTATAATAGGGGCGATGGATCATATAGCGATAATGAAGAAGTCGTGGAAGCTTCTGCCCAAGATTTTGTCTGGGGAGAAGACTATTGAATCGCGCTGGTATGCCACTAAACGAGCACCGTGGGGAAAGATCCAGGCTGGTGAAACAATTTATTTTAAAGATGCAGGGGACTGGGTGTCAGCCAAAGCCCAGGTGAAGAAAGTAGTTACTTTTACCCATTTGACCCAGGAAAAAGTTAAAAGAATTTTGGAGGCTTATGGCAGTGAAGACGGTATATCCAAAGATGCGGTGCCTAAGTTTTTCGAGTTGTTTAAGGACAAAAAATATTGTCTGCTAATCTTTTTGGAAAACCCCGAGAAAATCCCCCCGTTTGATATCGATAAATCTGGGTTTGGATTGATGTCGGCCTGGCTGACAATGGATAATATTGATCAAGTCAAAGTCAAAGAAGCCATCGGGGTATAATGGTGGGTGATGGATCAGTTAGACGAGATCAAAGCCAAGGTAGATATTGTCGAGTTTGTTGGGCAATATTTACCCTTGAAAAAGGCCGGAAGGAATTTTCGGGCGGTTTGCCCATTTCACGGAGATAAAGACCCTTCGCTCATTGTGAGCCCGGATAAGCAAATCTGGCACTGTTTTGGATGTGGGGCTGGGGGAGACGTCTTTGGTTTTTTGATGAAAAAAGAGGGGTTAGAGTTTGGTGAAGCTCTTTCACAACTGGCGGAACGGGTTGGGGTAGAACTCAAAACTCGGCCGAGGGATTGGGGGATAAAAAGCAAACTCTTTGCTATTAACGAGCTGGCGGCCAAGTTTTTCGGTAAATATATGGTAGATAGCACCGCTGGGCGGCAAGCGATGAATTATTTGGTTAATCGGGGACTATCGGCAGAAACGGCTAAGAAGTTTCGTCTGGGTTATGCACCGGCAGGATGGGATTATTTAGCTAAATTTCTGACGCGACGGGGTTATACCCGCGAAGATAGCGAAAAAGCAGGGTTACTGTCTCGGCGAGGGGGCAACGTGGTAGATAAATTCCGTCACCGTCTAATATTCCCGATCGCAGACATCAGTGGCAAGGTGGTTGGATTTACGGGGCGGGTGTTGGATTCTAAGGATCAGCCCAAGTATCTAAATTCTCCCGAAACACCCCTCTTTAACAAGGGCAGAATTTTGTACGGTTTATCTGTTACCAAGGAGGCGATTCAAGAAAAGAAAGCGGCAGTGTTGGTGGAAGGGCAAATGGATGCCCTGTCGTCTTATCAGGCTGGAGTGCAGAATGTGGTGGCTTCTTCCGGTACAGCGTTAACCGTGGAGCAATTAGAAACGATTCGCCGTTATGCCGAAACTTTAATTTTAGCGTTAGATGCGGATGGAGCGGGAAGTGAAGCGACCAAGCGGGCGATTGAATTAGCTTCGCAAAGTGATCTGGAGATTAAAGTAGCAATTCTGGAAGAAGGATATAAAGATCCAGATGAATGCGCTAAGGCCGATCCGGCCAAATGGCGAGCGGTAGTGGAGGCGGCTGTACCGATCGTGGATTTTTATATTGATTATGCTGTTAAGAAATACGGCTTGTCTTCAGTGAATGACAAAAAAAAGGTGGCGGCCGAGGTTTTGCCGACTATTAATCTGTTAGCCAGCCCAGTGGAGAAGGATCAATATGTGAAAAAACTGTCGTCGGCATTGGATGTTAGTCAGGCCAATTTGTATGAGGCACTAAAAGGATTAGAGGCTAAGCGCAGGCCAGGAGGAGGAATCAGACGAGAGCGGCCTGGCAAGGCTTTTCAACGGTCCGGAGTGATGCCAAACGAGGTGGCTAAGCCGACGGAGAGGGCGGATTGGCTGGAACGGCGGATTATAGGGATGTTAGTTTTCAGCCCAAAACAATTAGAGGAGATTAAAGAAACTTTAGATCAGGTAACTTGGCCCGATGCGCTAAGCAAAAAAGTTTACGCAGAGCTAAAAAATTGCTATACTGGGAAAGAATTTTCCTTAGACGGGTTTATTGAACAATTAGAGTACCAAGACAAAGTAGACCTTCTGGAAATGCTGGTAATGGTTGAGGAATATTATGCCGAGATGCCACCGGATGAGGTGGCGCAGGAGCTGAAATTTTACGTCAATTTATTGAAACAACGCTCGGTGCGGCAAGCTATGGCCAATCTGAATCTCCAGATTAATGAGGCGGAGATAGCGGGTAACGCTGTCAAACTCAAAGAGCTTTTAGAGGAATTTAACCGACAATTTTAATTATTCTATTAGCATATGGCAAAGAAAAAATCCCTGACCAAAGGGACCCGTTCCCGGTCAACTGGGCGGGGCAAAAAAACTCGTGATAAGGCGCAAAAGCGCCAACTTCGGCCTTTGAAAAAGAAGGTCAAGTTAGCCAAGAAGGCGACTAAGTCGGCAAAGAAGCCGGCCAAGCAAGTGAAAAAAGCGGCTCTGGGCCTGGGCCGAGTAAAAAAAGTGGCCAAAAAAACTGCCACCGCACTTTTGCGGGGGCCATTCGGCAATCTAAAGGTGGCCCGAAAGAAAAATGTATCCCAAGAACTTGCCTCCACAACGAAGACAGAGGAAATAGAAGCCAAGGTTGTTGGAACAGAAGGGCAAGAGCCCGAGCTGGAATTAGTAGACGAACTCGATGATGTTAGAAGTTTCAAGGACCGGATAAAGAAGTACCATTTTCCGTCCGAGGTAGAGTTCTTGTTACTAAAAGGGCAAGATCAGAATTTTATTACCCAGCAGGAACTTAATCAAGCTGTTCCAGATGCAGAGCACAACATTGAACTGCTGGATAGATTATATGAAGCCTTCTTTGATCTAAGTATCGAAGTAGTGGATCTGCGAGAGGATTTGATCTGGCAAACGGGTGCATCGGATGTGGCGACAAAGAAGGTTAAAAAAAGCAAAAAGCCCACCAAAAAAGGCTTGAGTGCAGAGGAGTCTACGGAAGCAATCGGGGAAGATTCCGTCAGGATGTATCTTAAGGAGATCGGGCAGATTGCGCTGTTGAAGAAACCAGAAGAGGTGGCGTTAGCCAAGCGTGTGGCCGCCGGTGATAAAATGGCGGCGAAGCAGTTGGCGGAGGCTAACTTGCGTTTGGTTGTGAGCATCGCCAAGAAATATATTGGTCGCGGATTGTCACTCTTGGATTTGATTCAGGAGGGGAACATCGGTCTAATGAAGGCAGTAGACAAATTTGATTACAAACGTGGTTTTAAGTTTTCGACTTATGCTACCTGGTGGATTAAGCAAGCGATTACGCGGGCGATTGCCGATCAAGCTCGAACGATTCGCATCCCGGTGCATATGGTTGAAACGATGAATCGGTTGGCGCGCACCCAACGGCAATTGGTGCAAGAATTAGGTCGGCCGCCTTCGCCGGAAGAGATCGCTAACGAAATGGGTTTGGAGATAGAAAAGGTTAATCATATCCTCAAGATTTCGCAGGAGACTGTATCGTTGGAGAAATCTGTTGGTGACGAGGACGATAGTTTATTGGGTGACTTCATCAAAGACGAGGATAGTTTGACACCAGACGAACAATCAGCCCAGGATCTATTGAAATCAGATATCAGCACTGTCTTGCATCTGCTAACTCCTCGGGAGCAAAGGATCCTAAAGATGCGCTTTGGTTTGGATGGGGAATGGGCGCATACTTTGGAAGAGGTAGGCAGGGAGTTTGGAGTTACCCGTGAACGTATTCGTCAAATTGAAGCCAAGGCCCTTGCTAAATTGAAGAAGTCTAAAGATAGCAAAAAATTAAAAGATTATTTAGAGTAATCTTTTAATTTAATTTCCAATGTCACCAATGTGCACCAATTAACCAATTGAATGGGGGAAAGTGTTGTTGAAAAATTAGATATTTATCCCCGTTGCTTTGATTTTTCTAAAGCCGTGGTTTGTTTGTCTAAAGAAACTGATCTGGTTATAATTCATCGGCCGATGATGATGCAATTGGTCAAATCAGCTACCTCTATATCTGCGAATATGATGGAAGCTAGTGAATCAGAATCGCGCAAGGACTTTGTTAGTAAATTATCGATTGCCATTAAGGAGTCCAAAGAAGCGTTGTATTGGTTGAGATTATTGCGCGAAACGGAGTTGATAGGTGATAAATCCAGTGCTCTATCTACGGAGTGTGGTGAAATCGTTAAGATATTGGCGTCCATCAAGCGTAAAGTTTCTGCGTCGTGATTGGAAATTGGTGAAGATTGGTTAAATTGGTGTTACATTAGTTACGAAGTAACTTAACAATCCGGGGTAGCTCAGCGGTAGAGCGGCTGCCTGTGAAAGTTTCTTTCATGAGATAATGTGGCCATGGAAACCAGGAAATATCGCGATAGAGCCGATTATATGGTGAAAGCTGTCACTAAAAGGAGAAAAGGACTGCGAAAAATGGCAGTTAGTTATAAAGGTGGAAAATGCAATGTATGTGGCTATGATAAATGCATAGCGGCTCTAGAATTTCACCATATCGATAGTGGCAAAAAAGATTTTGGGTTGTCTGAGAGAGGGCTGACAAGATCTTGGGCAAGAATTCAGTTGGAATTGGATAAGTGTTTGTTAGTTTGTTCCAATTGTCATAGAGAAATTCATGAGAGAATTACGCAGCCTTTGGTGGAAACACCAAAGTGAACATCTTGGGATAACGGTGAAGGCTAAGTCGTGAGATAAGCTAATACCGTGGGAACCTTTCGATAAACTCAAGGGCTTATGCCCCGAGCGCAGTCGAGGGGGCGCCGTAGAGACTAGATACCGAGATATCTAAACCCCACCAAACGGGGCATGATAAAGATATAGTCCATGCCGTAATGAAAATTATGGATTTGTGTAAGCAGTTGGTCGTGGGTTCGAATCCCACCCCCGGAGCCAAAATACTGAATTAGTCAGTTTTTCTCCAATAAGCTCGCTTCTGGAGCTGTTTTCTGTAGGTTCTAACCATCCTTCTATATTCTTAATCTCAGACGATAGCTGTTCTGTTAGCGTGAGTGGTTTTTCTATATCCACCTGCAACTTTTTATCTATAAGATAGAGGTTAGAACCAAGACAAGCGAGAAGTTCGCGTTTTTCTTCCAAAGTCCCGCTATTAAACTTATAAGTAGCTGATTCTGCGAGATGCAGTAGTCCTTCGAACTTTGTGATAGAGTTGTCTACTTTGTTATCGGTATCTCCAAGGAGTTCATTGATACGCTCCTTTTCGGACGCTAATTGTTGCTTCTTAGTTTGGAACTCGTCATCAGTAATTAGTTGAGACGCACGCATGTCTATCAAGTTGTCTATTTTTTGTAGGCACGCATTATATTGTTTATGCAGGTTGGCCAGAATAATGTCCTGTGAGCCACGGTCTTTAGCTAAATCCTCTTTGAGTTGCTCAATGGTCCAATTAGCAAAGTCAGGGGGAATTTCAATTCGAGATAACATCTCTAATATTTGTTGCTCTAATTCTTCTTTTCGGATGCATGATTGGTGACAAGGAGTGTTTTTTCTTTTAGTGCAGTGATAGTAAGTATATTCATGGGTGTTCCCGTTCTTTTGATGCTTAACCTTATCTTCTGCAGTTATCATAGCCCCACACTCACCGCATCTGATTAATCCGGTGTAGGCAAATTGCTTAGTCTTTGACCTAGTGGTTCCGCCTTTGTGGAGTAATTTCTGGATAGTGTCGAACTCATCTTTGGTAATCATTGGAGGATGACAGCCTTTGAACCAATTGCCACTACCTTTAGGGTATTCAAAATCTCCGTAATAAAATGTGTCCGATAGAATCCGATACAAAGTGCTTTGAGCTATAGGTTTACCAAAACGGCTTCTGAGCCCAAGTCGGTTGACGACTATGTCTAATGCTTTTGGGGGGCTGTATTGACCAGATAATATTAGGTCGAGCAATTTTCTAACTAACGGGAATCTTTCAGGGTCAGGTATTATTCCCTTTTTCCCTTTAGGTTGTAGTGGGTCGTGCATATAACCAAGCGTGGCGTAGGTAGGGTAGTGTCCTTGGCTAGCCTTTTTTCTTAGCCCCCTCTTAGTATTGTCACTAAGGTCTCTAATAAACTGGTTGGCCATGCCGAGTTCTACGCTCATCATTAGCACATTGTCAGTAGGGTAGTAGTTTCTGTCAGAGGTTCGAATATGTTTGATAATGTTTTGTTGCAACATCCAGCTGATTTGACCACCATCTACAGGATTGCGAGCTAATCTATCTAATTTCCAGCAAATAATACCATCTGCCTCACTATCTTGTATTTTCTTTATTAACAAGTTGAATATTTTTCTGCCAGGTGCTTTGGCTGATTGCGATTCGGGCAGTATCCCCACGATATTTAATGATTCCTGCTTGGCTAATTTTTTCAGTTCATCTAATTGTGATTCGATAGATGCTACTTGGCGGTCTTCGCTCTCTGATGACTTTCTTGCGTATATGATATATCTCATGATATTGATTTTAGTTATAAACGGGCAACCCTGCGGACACAGCCCCTTATGAGAGCTGAACAGAGTTGCCCATTTTTAACTCTCATAAAACAAAGCTGTGTCCAGGTCTATTGTACTATATCTTGGCAAAAAAATCCCATTCTTTCTGGCAAAAAAATCCCACATTTCTTGGTAAAATAATCTTGTTGCTAATCTGTGAAGTTGATTTAAGGCAATCATCTAAGGGGGTATATCATTTAAGGTTATTTAGATTTAATTCTTCTTTAGAGAATTGTTCTGCTGTTAATAAGCTGTTTAATCTCTGGTTAGTTGGAGACAAATCTATTTCATATTTTCCGTTTGGCTTCTTTGATATTTTTAATAACTTCTTTTTTTCTGCCTTTTCCAATAACTTACGAACAGTATCTGGTTTTTTGCCCACTGTCTCTGCAATCCAGGCAATCTTTAGTGTTGGCGGTCTGGATCCCCTATATTTAGCCGATACAACACCCCAAAGGTCTATGAGGTTACTCCCTATGCCTAGTGTTTCACGATAATCCCACAATGCTTTGGGAATTGCCGTAATTCCACGCTTAACTATTAAAGGACCAAACCTTTCGTACCAACTATCCCTATATGGTAGTTTTGTGTTTACCATGATTTTTATCGGTTTGTTCCAATAATTGGGAAATGAATCCTCGTAGCGTTGGGTCATCATCCAAAAGTCTCAACACTCCTGCTTCACAGACTTGCTGTATGGTCATTGAATAGGCTGTAGCGTATATCTTGGCTATCTCATGACACTCTGGGGTCATCCGAACTTGTTTTCTCGTAATTTTCATAGTTATGGTAAATTAATTTACTATGTACGGATTTATTGGAACAAAGTAGTTTGGCTAGCCTGATGAGCATATGTCCCTGCCTTGAGGCTTCTTCTTTACTAACCTCTTTGCCGAAGTGGTTTTTGTAAAGAACTTGGAAGCTAGTTATTTGCTCGTCGGATAACATTTTTATGTGTGGTATAACCTAGTCTTGATTTCTTTTAGGTAACTGAAGAAACTAAGAGGTTCTACCTTAAGTTGATGAGTAAAATATAGCTTCAATAGGTCGTCCAGATTCCCATCTCTTAGGATGAAGAAGACTGACCTTACTGGGTCGTTTTTGTCTATCATTTCTATTTGGTATCCAAGACAACTTAATGCAGTAACTAAACAAATGTCGCTGGTCTTGAATGAATCGCTTTCCCTGATATTTTCCATAATCGAAATATTTAAGTAATAAAAAACCATAATTTTCGTAATCATTATGGTCTTTATAAAAAAGTAGATAGGGAAATCGGACTAAATCGGACTAAATCGGACGACTTTTCCTCATATGGACAACTTCTAGTTCTTTCAAAAATAAAGGTATTTTTATACCCTCTTTTTCTAAACTTTCTTTTTCAATTTTATTTCCTCTATAAAATAGAGTATGCTCACTTATTTTGTAGAAAAATGCTTTTGTTATTTCCCCTGTAAACCCGAGGCTATTAAGCATCGATACAAAGCGTTTCTTGCCAACTTCCTGTTTGAGTGTATCGGGAAGTTTTCTTCTCTCTATCTTAGTGTCCGCTGATTGTGTTTGGATATATTCGAAAAACGCAAAATTAGTTCCGGTAGCATGAGGTTTGCTTATTAGATAGTCATTAATCCAAATCTCCCTATCTTTTACTGAAATAATAAATTTGTTTGGTATTAAATTTTTTTTCGAGTTAAGATTATTTCTATTTTCCCGCAATTCTTTTTTTATCGTTGTCTGTGGGAATTTTTCTTTTTCAATATCATCAATGAATTTACACAAAGCTGACACCTGAGCACGGTAGTCTTTAAATTTGTCCATGTTTACAACAACACTTTTCCCATCAAGAAACTCTTCGAACGGTCTGCTGGTCATAATTACAGAAGCTTCTTTTGGTATCTGTGAGTAGGCTATATTATTTTCATGCAAAGCAGTTAATATAGTTTTTAATTCCCATCCTTTAGTAGGTAGAAT
>JAZDKW010000009.1:0-4021 GCA_043802665.1 Patescibacteria group bacterium | reverse complement strand
GTGAATGTAACTATTACTACTGCTTCTGATGCCGGTAGCCAAACCAGCGGACCAGTTACCTACACTTATATTAATGCCACAACGGTTGTCACTAACGATCCCAGTATTTCTTATCTAAGTCCTAACTCGGGTCGGGCAGATCAAGATATAGAAGTTACTATTTATGGTAATAACTTTGGTGCCAGTCAAGGCTCAGTCAGATTCGGAGGTTACACTGCTTCTATTATCAACTGGTCAGACGGAATGATTCGGGTGCATGCTCCTCAACTTGGTGCCATCCCTGCAGATGTTAGTTATCAAGTGGTAGTAACTCGAAGTGCGGATGGCAAAACTGCTTCAGCTTCTTACTTATACTTGGCTCCTCCTTCTACTGGTGGTGGTACCACTACTACTACCGGTATGCCAATGGAAGCCTGGGCGGGATTAGTTTCTGCCAACGGATTGTTAGCTTTCTTTGTTAAACGCAGATTCCTATAATATCAAATTTCTTCCTATCGGTGAAATCTATCCCTAATCAGTTCAGTAGTTAAACTTTGGTTGGCCTTGTAGCCCCTGCAGATGCGGGGGCTTTTTTATTTACCTACCCCTTCTTTGTCATTCTGGCTTGTCCAGAATCTTATAATATATATATGACCAAACATGGCTATACATATATGATGGCCAATAATAGACCTACCTTATATGTCGGTGTTACCAACAACTTAATAAGGAGAGTATTTGAGCATAAAGATAAGTTTGTGCCCGGTTTTACTAATCGATATAATCTTGATAAATTAGTTTACTATGAAGCCTTCGATACCATTGAGCAAGCTATTGTTAGAGAAAAACAAATCAAAGATCTCAATCGAGATGATAAACTTAGACTGATAAGTGAAATGAACCCAAGGTTTACAGATTTATATGGTCAGATTCTGGAGTCACCCGCCCAGGGCGAGGTTCCCCAGAATGACGAGAAGAGTAAGTTATGGCATTCGCAGACGAAATCAAAATTAGAGTAGAGGCCGGTGATGGCGGTAATGGCTTAGTCAGCTTCCACCGGGAGCGGGCTATGGCTAAAGGGGGCCCAGACGGCGGTGATGGCGGCAATGGCGGCAGTGTCTATTTAGTGGCCGATCACAACGAGAACAGCCTGGCCTATTTTTTGCGCAACCGTACTCTGCGGGCTGAAGGCGGAGAAGGGGGCCATCCCAATAAGGCCGCAGGCAGGTCAGGACGCGATCTGGTGGCCAAGGTGCCTGTAGGTACCCAGATTATCGAGTTAGGGCCTCTCCAGCGTGGCAAAGCCCAAGAGTATATTATTGCTGATCTCAACCGTGATGGTGCTCGTTTTGCTGTAGCTAAGGGAGGCAAAGGGGGGTTTGGCAATACTCGGTTTGCTCGAGCCTCTTTTCAGACTCCACGGTTTGCTGAATTGGGCGAACCTGGCGAAGACAAGGAAATTATTCTACGCCTAAAACTCATCGCTGAAGTTGGTCTTGTTGGTCTGCCCAATGCTGGCAAATCCACCTTGTTGTCTGTGATATCTAATGCTCGTCCCAAAATTGCGGACTATGCTTTTACAACTTTAGAACCCAATTTAGGTATTGTTGATTTCGGCGGCAAGAGATTCTTGGTGGCTGACATTCCGGGCATCATTGAAGGGGCTCATCGCGGCAAGGGATTGGGTGTAGATTTCTTAAAGCATATCGAACGCACCAAACTTCTTCTACATTTAATTGACGCAACGGCAGATGAGCCTAAAGCACAGTTTAAAATTATCAACACGGAGTTAAAAAAATACAGCAAGGATTTGGCTGGTAAGCCTCAGGTAGTAGTCTTTACTAAAATTGATGCGATAACTCCCGAAAAATTAAAAGCGATTAAAAAACTGAAGTTCACTGGATTACCGGTTTTTTATATTTCGGGAGCGGCCCATACTGGATTGCAAGAGCTGTTGCAGGAAACGGTGCGACAGCTTAAGGCTATTCCTGACCCCAGTGCGGATATTAAGGTATATACATTGGATGATCTTCCCAGTGTGCGGTTTGAAGTGAGCAAGCAAAAGGGAAAGTTTTTTGTAAAGGGTGATAAAATTGAGAGGATCTTGATGCGGACAGATATTGATAATGATCAGGCTTTAGGAAGGCTGTATAAAGTTTTGCGGCGAATGGGAGTACTGGCAGAATTACGCAAGATTGGGGCAAAAGAAGGGGATATGGTCAAGATCGGTAAAAAAACTATAGAATATAAAATGATTTGATATTGAGTTTTCTTTTTTGTCATCCCAGACCGGATTGCCGGAGGCAAATCAGCTTGCCCCGCGCATGCCAGGGGATCCGGGATCCCCTGGCCGTGTCCTGCGGACTCGTCCGCGGGCAGGCAGACAGAAACACAAACAAAAAAACCGTCATTCTGGCAAGTCAGCAGACGCGTCCAGAATCGTATAAATCGACTCCCGTTAAAAATAAGCTTGGGCCTGTTGCACAGTGGTAGTGCATCGCATTTTCATCCCGTTAGAAATTTAACATTGGGGCTATCGCACCCGACTTCGCCCCGACTGGTCGGGGCTACGACGGGCAGGCAGTAATAGTGCATCGCATTTTCACCCCGTTAAAAATAAGCTTGGGCCTGTTGCACAGTGGTAGTGCGTCGCATTCGCATTGCGGAGACGCGAGTTCGATTCTCGCCAGGTCCACCAGAATTTTTAACGGGGGCATTGCGGAAAAGTTCGCCCCGCATCTAAAGATATTGATAAGATATTAAGCAAAGCCAATCTATCTATTTTGGTTATATTGCTAAAAAAGTAACTGCGCGGGGCGTCCCGCGAATGCCGGGACGATTCTGCCTAGCTCCACCACAAATTTCTAACGGGACAAGTTGCGGAAGAGTTCGCCCCGCATCTAAAGACATTGATAAGATATTAAGCAAAGCCAATCTATCTATTTTGGTTATATTGCTAAAAAAAGTAACTGCGCGGGGCGCCCCGCGTATGCCGGGACGATTCTGCCTAGCTCCACCAGTCTTCGCTCCTGACGGAGCTTCGCCTGGCTCTGCCAGATTAATAAAAAGCGAAGCAAGGGTTACATTATTTTTTAACGGGGCAAGTTGCGGGGATACAAATCAACCAATGTTGATTATTTTGATGTTTAGGTTGGGGATAAATAAAGTTTTATAATGAAAGAGATGATCATTATGCACCTTTAGTCGCCCGGAGGTAACGTAATGGAGAAAAATAATTCTTCTCCTGATCCTCTCAATCCCATCATCGTTCCTAAATGCCTTGTTGACCAATGCGTAAAAATTGGTAAGAAGGTGGACAAGGAAACAAAAAAGAGAGAATCTGTTTCCTATTTTAATTATGAATTATCGGGCAGCAAAAGCAAAAAGGTTATTTATAGGATGACTGGCCGAATGCCCGAAGCCTCCGCCATCGCCATAGCAAAAGTTATGGCCCAAGAGCTCCAGTGCTCGATTTATGTCAGGGTTCAGAGCAATGGGTCCAGGTCAGACATTCGTGTTATCAATCCTCTGCCCAAAGAAAAAAATGTTTGATATCGCCCGTCCATCACTCATCTCGACCCGCCTCGAATAGGCGGGTTTTTCGTTATACAACCCACATCTGATAATCAGCTCTGGGAGCGGAAAACTCTTGACAAAGGGGGTGAAAAGGTATAAGTTAAAACGATACCCAGATAGGGTATTTTTAAATCTCGGAGGTCAATATGAATAGCTTATTTCTTGGGCTATTGCCTTTAGTAATATCCACTACAATTAATTCCAATCTGTTGTTTGATATCTGGAAAGTTTTGCCGGAAAACCGGGAGATTTTGCCAGCGACACAATCCTTTTTGGAAGAAAAAAACAGTCCTCTGCCGGCGGTGGAACTCTTAAAATACTCTAACTGGGAGATGATTGTAGCTCTGTCTAACGCCGAGAGCGGCTATGGCAAACACTGTGCCGGAGATTATAATGCTTGGGGCATTAAGGATTTCCGCAAGGGGAGTGACAACTATGGTGGCACCAGAGACTTTGCTTCCTGGGA
>JAZDKW010000008.1:0-40530 GCA_043802665.1 Patescibacteria group bacterium | reverse complement strand
AAATTAAAAAATTCTCTGAACAAAATCAAAGGATTTAATTTATAATATAGTTAGCAGCCGTATTTGGGCAGGTGGTGGAATGGTATACACGCGGCACTTAAAATGCCGTGCCGTAAGGCTTGTGGGTTCGAGTCCCACTCTGCCCACCAGGGGGACGACAATCCAACACATTTTAATCTTCGAAGCGTTAGTGAGAACTAAGGTGTTTTTTTACAGCATTTTTGGCGGATTTTACAAGGTATTTATAGGAGTAAGTAATCCCTTTTTTAGATGCTAAATGCTAACCGCTAAATGCTATTTTTATGCTTCCAGAGCGGAAAATTCTTGACAAGAATTAAGATCTGTAGTAAGCTTAAAGTATAAGGATGAGATGGCAATTTAGGGATAGTAAAACTGGTTAAAAATTAGATCTAAGAGGAGAGACGCGAGATCGGCGTAACGGATCACACGCTAGCCCTCCGTAGCTCGCAGAGCGAAGGATGGGTCAGAATTACATATTATTTATTTCATTATCCTGAATTTTCCGCCAACCGGCGGATCAGGATCTAAAGGCGGTTGGGAGATCTCTTCTCTGGTTACGCAAGTAATTATAGAAGGGATCTTCGAACCGCTTTTTTAAATTTCGCTGTGCGAAATTTACCCTCCGTAGCGATATCTATTTCAGAAGAGGCTAATGACCTATTTCTGAAGAGATTGAGCGTAGGATGGGTGTTATTCCTTGTTGCTACGGATGGGGAGAGGAGAAAAAAGTCGGGCCTGCAAAATCACACAGAACAGGCCGTCAGACGTAATCATATTCTCCCCCCTCCATCCTTGACAACAAGCAGGACCAAATTGTCATCCCGACCGAAGGAACGTCTGACGTTCCGGAGTGGAGGGATCTCTAATACGATTTATCGGGGGAGACGCGAGGAGGAGGAAGCTCTTTGGGGAGCCGGGCAAATATTTATTTTGGCCCTGGAGATTTTTCTCCCAAACCTTTACTCATCTTCGCATCTCCCTTGATAATTCTTGCTCCCTTTGTCATCCTGAGCGATGCGGAGCGAGTCGAAGGATCTCATCGGGAAAATTGAAAAATCTTGGCAGAAATGCCTTTCTCTGGGAGGAGAAAAAAATGGAAAGAATTCTTGAAATCATCGATGACCTTAATCGTGAGGCCAAAGACGTTTTGTTCGGTTCGGTCCCTCAACCCTGCAGGGTTGAGGGTTAACCCTCTCATCGCGTCAGGATCCCGGTCGTCCTGCTGGTTCAACTCCAGCAGGACGACCCCTTCATCCGAGTTCACCATTTTTTGTCATCCTGAGCGTAGTCGAAGGATCTCAATAAATGTATGGTGATGAATTCAGATGAGGGAGTAATCTCTCAAATTTTCTCGGCAAAATGCCGAGGTGCACATTGAGGAGAACAATGAACTGGAACCGGATCGTAAACACTGTACTTGGGATACTATCCCTGATGCTCATTGGCGTTGGTTTCTGCGGACCCAACGGAAACATCGGTATATACCGGTGGCTCATTAATGGACTTCCTGGTGGTACCCAGTGGTGGGTACCAGGCTCACCAATGAATATTCAGTTTGTAGTGCTGGGTGTGCTGGGCGTGTTCATAGTCCAAACAAATAAAATCCTTCGTGAGTTGCGGAGGATCAACCGATAATTCTCCTGAACTGCCCCCACCGAAAAAGAGTTTGGAAGTTCTCGTCAAAAAACTTCCCTCTCATCCGAGTTCACCACTTGAATTAAACTAAAAGGTGATGAATTCAGATGAGAGCACAACTCTCAAATTTGCCCCTGCGGGGGACGAACATTGAGGAGAAAACAATGATAGATATGTCTTACTGGCAGTATGCCTTGTTGGTTATGGCCACAAATATTTTTGTGGTCTGGCCGATTTATACGCTTTTTTGCTGGCTTTTTTCGGCCAGCATGAGCTACCTGAATACCCGAAGCATAAGATTTGTCAGGCCGACGGCCAAGGAAATTTTTCTCGGTCGGGAGTGGCATCATCCATGGGAGGTAGCAAAGAGCCCGGCGGCAATACTAACCGGGTTTTGTACCATCATCATGTTGTTGGTGCGTGTACCTCCCCCCGTTTAGCTTTTGTTTTCTCTCGTATCTTTGTTGATAGAGAAAAATCAAAAGTTCTGGTGACCAGGTATTTCGGGCCAACGGTCACACAAAAAAGGAGGTCCACCATGATTGGTCGCACTTTCCTTTAGTTACTATGCACCTTGTGTATGCTTATGCCCTCATGCCTCTGCGGGAAACCCCCGGATTGGCGCCATAGGGCGGCACAAGGATCAGTCCTCTATAATATAACGCGCGTATATTATACGATTGGTCCTCTGCTCCTCGGATGATGTCCGAGCTGATGAGTCCTGAGCTTGTCGAAGGACGAAAGCAGAAAACCTTGAAAAAAGGAGACTACCAATGGCCAAAAAAGTATTTATGGTCTTGGAATTCCGGTCGGTAGAAATATATGACCGCCCGGAATACATTTCGGGCGATGACCCCGCCGAGGAGCATGTAGACCTCCGCTGTCCTATTAGGACTAAGACGGTGGTGGAAAAGCATATCGAGGAAATTGAATTCGAATGCTTCGATGGCGCGGTGGTCATAAACGGGGTTTATGACTCTTTTTCTTTCTATGCCGAAGCATGGAAGATCATAGACGATCTCGGGCGGGAAAACCTCTTCGATGTTTGCTTCAAAATCGTCGAGGAGGATGGGGCAGTTCGGTATGAACGACCTGCGCCCAGGGAGCTCAAGCCATTTACAGTAGAAGGGCTTGAGTATAAGTTCCCGTTGCGGGCAGAGAAAAAGGTCTCTATGTCTCGAACAGAGATCTGCTGGTGCCCGATCATTCGAGTGATGAAGGGTACCTATGAGTTATGGCAAGGTGATGTACAAACCTTGCCATGGGGGATTAATTCAGAAGTCAGGTTTACCGTCAAGGGAGATCTGACATTATGATGATCCCTACCTTTTCTCGCTTTGAAAGGGGAGTTTCCGGTTTTATTCTGGAGCTCCCCTTTGTTTCTTTCTTTGGCAGAGTGATGCAAAAGAAATAAATTCTTTTTTATCGCTCTCCCAATGAATTTGTACTTTAAAACGGGGGGAGTTGGATTGCTTGTCCAGCATCACCAGGCATAATCAAGCACAAAGATGTGGTTGGGTAGGTAAAGAAATAATCTCTGTATATGGATTGACACCCATATATATCTTATTGTCTTTGCTGAAGGCGCATCTCTGCGAGTTGCCTGATCATCAATCAAAAAGGAGGATCAGCTGTGAAAAAAGTTTACTGGTTATCCCGGCATGATCTTTCGCCTGCTCAGCAGCAGGCCATCCGTGATCTACACGGAGAGGATGTTGAAGTTATCAAGGACCCAGTCAGTTTGGAGGGTCTGAGTGGTCTCTTCAAGTACATCCTCGATCACCGCGACGGATTTGTTTATGCCGTCGCCCCGGCGCATATGATTTTGCATGCCGCTCTCTACGGACTGGAGTTCGGGATGTTTGAAAACCATCCTGGCAAGCGCCAGGACGGTCAGTTCGGGCTCAAATCCGTCTGGCATGTGATATGCCACTATGGAGGTATAGGCACAAAGGGCCCGGAGGCCGATTACGTGTGTGCGGAGGTCAAGGAAATCTGGACCAACCCCGATCCGATGTCGGATCAAGGTGAAATCCTTGTTCCTGTCTCCCGCACCACCAATCAAACCTCCTAATCTTCGAAAGGGGAGCCACCGGTTTTATTCCGGAACTCCCCTTCGCTTTTTTTATTAAAGATTCATAATAAATGATAATAGTAGCCCTTCGACCCCAGCACCATACGGCGCGGGGCGTCGCTTGCTCCCGCCGTCGCCAATCATCCTCTTTCGCATAAAGTTTCGAAAGGACTAAGGGCTATGGCGGGCAGGCAGGATGTAAAAAATTAACCAATAGCTGATAGGGGGCTGTAAGTTGCTTGATGGAACCGAATCAGGGATCAATGTGAGGTTCCTGATCCCTGCAAAGGAGGAGGGGACCACTTTCTCTCCTCAGAGCATCGGTTCTTGATTCGTATGATTTCAATCAAGTTAGCTTGCAGCCTTCTGTCAGCTATTTTTTATTGGGTAGATTTCCGATAAGATAGATGTGGTTTTAAAATATGATGATCCGGGCATTTAGCTCAGTTGGTTAGAGCGTTCGGTTTACATCCGAAAGGTCGGGGGTTCGAGCCCCTCAATGCCCACCAGTCTTCGCTTCCTTGCGGAAGCTTCGCCTGGCTTTGCCAATAATGTATGGACGGGTGGCGGAATGGCAGACGCGCTAGGTTAAGGGCCTAGTGAGAGCAATCTCGTGGAGGTTCAAGTCCTCTCCCGTCCACCATAAAAACTTGAAATAAAAATGATGTGGTCTGGTGGCCGAGTGGTTAGGCAGGGGTCTGCAAAACCCCGTATAGCGGTTCGATTCCGCTCCAGACCTCCAAAGGGGCGGATGGCGAAATGGCAGACGCGCTAGATTCAGGTTCTAGTGGGAGCAATCCCGTGGAGGTTCAAGTCCTCTTCCGCCCACCAAGATTTGGTGCTCTGCTTTTGTAGGGCGGCAAATCTTGGTCTGAGACCAAGAGAATTTGACAAGTCCTCCCTGTCCGTCTGTAGCCTTTATGGCGGAGGAGGATTCCGCCCACCAAGTGGAACTTAATTTGCAATATGATTATGATTTAATATAGTAGTGAGATGATTTTGCCGCGGTAGCTCAGAGGTAGAGCGCTGCCCTGAAGAGGCAGGCGTCGGCGGTCCGATTCCGTCCCGCGGCACCAACCTTCGCCACTTTATTTGTGGCTTGTTATAATCAAACAAGGCGAAGGTTGCCCTCCGTAGCTCGTAAGAGCGAAGGATGGGCAGGCTACGGTTGGTTCCGCCACGAATTAATAATTAATATTGCGGGCGTCGTATAGTGGTTATTATGTGATCTTGCCAAGATCAAGATGGCGGTTCGATTCCGCTCGTCCGCTCCAACCCTCGCTACTTTGTTTGTGGTTTATTATAATTGAACAAAAGCGAAGGTTGTCCTCCGTAGCGCTATCTATATCGGGAGAGAATGATTTTCTATTCCCGATGAGATGAAGCGTAGGATGGACATTGCTACGCCTGGCTTCGCCTGATTAATAAAAAAGAGAAAACGGCTATCCTAATGATTGGCAATTTTCTGGTTGGAATTATTTGACAGGGGATAGAGTTGCATTATAATTAATTTATTCTACTTGTTTCATTTTTGAAATTGTAAACACCAAACTAACGATACCGAGTTGTTCGTGTATCGATTGAGGAGGGGAGAAAAATTTGTGGTGCAGCCACAACCAAAAGGTCGCCAGCTCTTGTGAGCTTTCGCCTGGAAACGGGCAAAGCTATCGCCCTATGTGGGCTTACGACGGATCTTAAAAGAGGCCGACCGTCACGGCTGAAGCTGTGTGCAATTTGGTGGCGTGGTTCCCCGCTATTTTCCCCCTCAAAAGCTTTTGGGGGGTACCATAGGTACCCCTCTTTTTCTTGTCCAAACATCCTAATTTGACAATCGGTAGTTTTTAGGTTGTAAAATTACCTATAATCAGGTTAAGGTAGCCCCGATGCTATGATCGGGGTAGAAGCCCATAAATTGGCTTCCAGAGCGGAAAATCATTGACAGATTAGCAAATCTGTAGTATGCTTAAAGTGTAATAAGGTTAACAATTAGTTCTATTAAGTTTGTAAGTTTGGAGAGAGGGGAGACCAAACTGCCTAATACCTATAGCAGATTTCCCTCTGCTAATTTTTATTTTTTCAGGCAGAAGCTTGGAGATAAGTTCAAAGTAACTTGTCTCTAAACTTCTTCCTGGTTAGGCCGCGTATGCGGCCGGGATCAAGAAGCAATTTGAAAATTCTCCCTGCCCAAAAGGCCGGGATCTCCTAAAGGAGGAGAAAAAATGAGTCGACTTAACGCTGTACTCCAGCATCTTAACGATGCGGAGGCAAATCTTCTAATGGCCGCCAAAATCGTGGGTAGGGCTGATGACTATGTCGAGAAAGTATTGCAGGAAACTCCCGAAACCCACCAGGTCGAAGCACCCACTGCTAACGACCCGGTGATCCCCCAGATCAAGTCCGTCTTCGGTCAGTGGAAAGCCGATCTCGAGGATGAGGTATGCCGAGTTGCGGCGACTAAGAATCAGGTGCTGACTTTGATAAACACTGTGGAGAAGAATTCTGCCGGTGAATGACCTGCTCCCTTATCTGCTTGACCTTTGTTTCAGTTAATAACCCCGCCACACCATGGCGGGGTTTTTCGTATAAGGAATCTGTTGATTATTTTTTCTTTTTTTGTCTGGATTCCAGATCCCCCAGCATTCGCGGGGCAGGCTGATTTGCCTCCGGCAATCCGGTCTGGAATGACAGTAGGGAGTTAGCTATCCCGCTAAAATCAGCTCTGGGAGCACACAAATCTTGACAGATAGGGGATTTTGGAGTAAACTAAAAATATAAAGTTGAGAGGGGATTAACGGGGAGCAGAGGTGTTTGGGAGATTCTCCCATCCTCAAAAAAGATATCTCTGACACGGTAGCAGGTTTGATAATTTTTTTTTGCATTTTTGATTTTTTATTCTTTATTCAGGGCCATCTGATCATAAGTTTTTGTGGTTAGATAGCTCTGAACAAGGGCGGCCGGCCTTTGAGTCGCCGGCTATCTTTTTTCCACGTGGGGTGGAAAAATGCAACAACAGGATACGGGTTCCAAAAAACATATCTTGGTAACCACAACTCCGGTGATTCCAGGCTGGGTCACAAGGTTTTACCCTTTGTTGGCAAAGGAATTTCCGAAAGATCCTTTGGTATGCGTCAATTTTCCTGGCGATACCGAGAAAGCACAAACGGAAATAACCAGATTGTTGTCCGATCCAACAAAAGTGGTAGTAGTGGATATAGATTCTCTGCAAGACAAGCATATCCGATGTCTGTTGTCTGCTCGGCAGGCCACTAAAGGGAGTTTCTATATCTATTCCAAAATCAGATGTAGCCTGGAGTTGATGATTCCTGGCTGTAAGCCAGGAACATGTGCGGTAACTCTGCCGAGGCAGAGCAACAAATCGTAATTAGAAGGAGTCCCCGCTCATTTTTTTTGTACTTTATGGAGAAAGGAAAATTGTGAAGGAAGAATTTTCCCTCCTCCATCCCCCTTGACCCGCCTTGTATTTATAGGGCGGGTTTTTTCATATTGATAATGTTGTATAATCAATGATGTATTCTTTGCATCATTGTTCTGGCCTCGCCCAGAATCGTATAATATATAATGAATCTATAAGATTCTGGAGTCGCCTCAGGGGCTCCCCAGAATGACGGGAGAATCAGTTATTATGAGTAGATTAGAGAAATTAAGTCGGAAGTATAAGTATCGGGTAAAGCAAAAATACCAGGACGACCCGTTTGCTTTTATAATTCTTTGGTCGCTTTTTTTTAGCGCTATTTTTCTTATTTTTGCCTTTCGTGGATTAATCGCGGCAATGTTTATGCCTAAGATTGATATCTCTAATGAACCTCTTCAGAATGAGGGCATAGAAAGCACGATCGATAACACCACTGATAATACAATTAATAGTCAGCCGGCCAACAACGCGACGGAGCAATGAAATGGGTGATCGGTACAATCGGGTTGTTAATTTTGGTCGCTGTTTTGTTAGTGGGTGGGGTAATCGGGGCAGGATTTTTCTTATCTCCCCAAGATGATTTAGAAAAGGCCGATGCTATCGTAGCAGTGAGTGGCGGAGAAACTCGCCAGCGGGTGGAAGAAGCAGTGAATCTTTTTGAAGAAGGTTGGGCTTCCCTGTTGATTATGTCAGGAGCGGCGCAAGATGACCAGGTTTCTAATGCCGCGGTGATGAAACAGATCGCTATATCTTTGGGTGTTCCCGCGGATAAAATTGTTATTGAAGAGGCCGCCACCAACACTTTGGATAATGCGAAATTAGTGCGGGATATTATTGAAAAGGAAAAGTTAACCAAGATTATCTTAGTCACCTCTCCTTATCATCAGCGTCGAGCGGGCCTATCTTTTATCAAGGCTCTGAAGGGGTTGCCGGTGGAGATTATCAACCACTCTTCTACTGATTCCGTTTGGCGCAAGAATGGCTGGTGGCAAGACGACTGGTCACGTTACCTTACTTTAAGCGAACTGCAGAAGATTATTTACACCTGGGCCTTGCCGGTTCAGTCTTTCCAGTGAGCTGGTATAATAGGTAGGCAGGTATCTTATTCTTAAGGTTAAACTGATGAATACTTTTGGTTGGTTTTTGATTATTTTGGCCGTGCTCATTGTGCTGTGGTTGATTGGGATTTTTAATGGTTTGATTGTATTAAAAAATCGAGTAGCCGAGGCATTCAGCGATATAGATGTCCAACTAAAAAGACGGTATGACCTTATCCCCAACTTGATTAATACAGTTAAAGGTTACGCCGAGCACGAGAAAAATCTGTTCACACAAGTTACTGAGGCACGGACGGCGGCGATGGGGGCGCCCCAAGGAGATCTGAAAGCGAAGGCCAAAGCGGAGAATGCTTTGAGTTCTACACTCAAGTCCTTATTTGCGGTTGCGGAAAGTTACCCACAACTTAAAGCCAATGAAAATTTTCTGGCTTTACAAGAGGAGTTGTCTGATACGGAAAATAAAATTATGTCTGCTCGCCGGTTTTACAACATGAACGTCAAAGATTTTAATACGCGACAAGAAACCTTCCCTACTAATTTTATAGCGGGGCCGTTAGGGTTCAAAAAAGCTGAATTCTTTGATTTAGAAGAAACGCCGGCGGAACGGCAAGCCCCCCGGGTAGATTTCAGCGCTTAACACAAGCATGTACAAACAGATTGCGGCGAATCGCCAAAAAACAGTCCTTTTGATATTTAGTTTTTTGGTTTTGATTATCGCAGTGGGATATTTTGCTTCGGTTTATTGGGACAGCCCAAGCATTTTAGCATGGGCGGCCATAGCGAGCGTGGGAATGAGTTGGTGGAGTTATTTTGCTGGTGACAAAGCCATTCTTGCTATGTCGGGAGCTCGGGTAGTACAACACGATGCGGATATCAAACAGCGGCAGATTGTACATTTGGTAGAAAATCTATGTATCACGGCTGGTCTCCCCGTCCCCAAAGTTTATTTAGTGAACGATTCCGCTCCGAATGCTTTTGCGGTGGGTAGAGATCCTAAACACGCCAGTATTGCTCTGACCACAGGCATAATTGAGAAATTAGATAAGGCCGAGTTAGAAGGGGTGATTGCTCACGAGTTATCCCATATCAAAAATTACGATATTTTGTTATCCACGGTAGTGATTACTTTGTTGGGAGTAATTACTTTAATCGCTGACTGGATGAGTAGAAGCAGTAGCGTCGCATCTAACCAGGGCATGCGAGTTAGTTTTGGCAAGAGAAACAACAACAAAGGTGGCAGTAGTGCCTTATTTATTATCTCCATAATTTTTTTGATTCTGGCGCCGATCTTTGCTCAACTAATTTATCTGGGAGTCTCACGCCAGCGGGAATATTTGGCAGATGCTTCGGGAGCTTTGCTTACGCGTTACCCGGAAGGATTAACCAGCGCTTTAGAGAAATTGGCGGCAGATAACAATAAGTTGCGCTTTGCTAATCGTGCTACCGCGGGATTGTATATTGTAGATCCATTCAAAAAGGCAAAAGAGATAGCTGGAGAGCTTTGGTCCACTCACCCGCCGATTGCCAAGCGCATTGAAGCATTGCACAATATGAATGTCGGATAAATAAATTTATTAATGATTAGGTTAACAAAAGTTTTTTTATCCGTGGTTGTGCTGGGGCTATTGTTGAGCGCTCCCAGTTGCCGCGGGGGGAGTAGCAGTCAGGCCCATTTAGGGCAGATTAATATTACTACTCAAATTAATTCGGACAACTCACCAGTAGCTGAGGTAGTAGCAGTAGCTAACAGCGCTCCCAAAATCTATGCCAGTATAGAATTGGTAGCGGCCCAGAAGGGCGATCGAGTGGATGTAGCTTGGCGTAATGTAGCCCAGGATCAGATAGTTGCTACCGAGGTTTTTACTGGCAAACGTACTTCCAGTCGACCATATGATTTTGTTGGTACAACTGCCCCGACCACCAGTTGGTTGGTATCAATGATTACACTCCAGGATATTAGTTGGCCGATAGGTGATTATGAGGTAACGGTCCAGATTAATCGTCAGACAGGCCAAAAGATAGGTTTTACTATTGTGACTGAAAGCGAGTTGGATATTGCCGCGAAGCAGGCTATGGTGAAAAACCTTTGGTTAGGGACCCAAATTAACAGTCAAAACCAAATTGTTTTGCCTGCCACAACTTTTAACCGGAGCGAGGAGACGATTTATGCAGTTGCTCTGTTGCAGAATGTGTCTGCTGGATCTCGGATGAAGGGGAGTTGGAAATTGTTGGAGACGGGTGAGATCCTGACTAATTTTATGACCGAGTTTTCCGGTGGTGGATATCTGCCTTTTGCGTTGAGCTTAAATCAGGTTGGTCGGAGCAGTTGGCCGCGAGGAAACTACACTTTTACCCTCCTTGTGGATAACCTCCCGGTTGCTACCAAGAACTTCAGCGTAAACTGAGCTGTACCAGAGTGGATTTATCCCCAAAGGACCGCTTTCAGGACCAACTTGGGGATGGTTGGGGAGAAAATGTTGACAAACCCAGCCATAGTTGTTAATTTTAATTTATGACAAAATAATAAACGTTGGCTTCCACTGTAGCTTTTTGGTAATAATCATCAAAAGGGCAATTTTTTATGTTATTAAAAATCCCCCCTATCACCTCGGTAGATAACAGCCAATTTGTTGATAAGTGGTACGCATCAGCAAAAGATCTGGCTCATTTGCCTGACCTCAACTCTCTTCAGACCAACTCATACCAGTGGTTTCTTAAGGAAGGTTTGCGGGATTTGTTTGAAGAGATTAGTCCGGTTGAAGATCTGACTGGGAAAAACCTGGAGCTCCATTTTGTGGACTACTATTTAGAAGAGCCTAAGGTGGATGAAGAGACCGCTCGACGGTCTGATCTTACTTACGAGGCCTCTTTGCGGGTTAAGCTACGCCTAATTAATAAGGAAACCGGGGAGATCAAGGAACAAGAGGTTTTTTTGGGAGATATACCAGTAATGACTAAAGCTGGGGCTTTTATCATTAATGGAGTTGAGCGGGTAGTTATTTCCCAGCTAATCCGTTCCGCTGGGGTGTTATTTACTCGGGCAGAGGGGTTGAACCTTGGCCAATATGGCGCCAAGATTATCCCCGAGCGGGGAGCTTGGTTAGAAATAGAGACAAGCAACAAAGGAATCCTGACGGTTAAAATTGACCGCAAACGCAAGACCTATCTCACTACCCTGCTTCGCTCTTTCGGGTTGGGCAGTGATAGCGAGATTATTGAAGCCTTTAAGGATGTTAATACTGATCCTAAGTTAGACTATATCCAAACCACGATTGATCGGGATCCAGCCAAGTCAGCCGACCAGGCCATTTTAGAGGTATATAAAAAGATGCGCCCTGGAGACTTGGCTACTGTGGATAATGCCCGGAACCTGTTTCACAATGTCTTTATGAACTTCCGCCGGTATGATTTATCGGGAGTTGGCCGGTACAAGATCAATAAGCGCTTGGGTCTTAATATTCCCAATACTAAAGAATTTCGTGTCCTGACCCTGGAAGATCTCATAGCTATCACCAAGGAAATTATCCGGTTGAATAATATAGGTGGTTTGGCTGATGATGTGGATAACCTGAAAAATCGCCGGGTTAAGGCTGTGGGAGAGTTGGTCCAAATGAAGTTTCGGACCGGTATGTTGCGGGTGGAACGCATCGTGAAAGATCGCATGAGCGTTTCGGATATCCATACGGTTACTCCAGCACAACTAATTAATGCTCGTCCGATATCGGCCATTTTGCAGGAGTTCTTTGGTAGTTCCCAACTATCACAATTTATGGATCAACATAACCCCCTGGCCGAGCTGGAACATAAACGTAGACTATCCGCGATGGGACCAGGAGGCTTATCACACGAACGAGCTGGGTTTGAAGTGCGAGATGTGCATGCATCCCATTATGGCCGCATCTGCCCCATTCAAACGCCGGAAGGGCAAAATATCGGTTTGGTAGTGTACCTCGCGTCTTTTGCCCGAGTTAATAACTATGGTTTTGTTGAGACACCTTACCGGCCGGTAGTGCACGAAGTGCCCAATGATGGCAAAGCGGCCGTGGGCCACCTGGCTTTTAGAGATATTTTAGCACCCGATAGCCAAAAGGTTATTGTGCCCGGAGGCGAATTAATTAATGAAAGTATTGCTGAGGCTTTGGCTAAATATCCTCATTTAACTAATGTACCGGTAAAAGCTCGCATTTTATCTAAAGTTGATTATCTGGATGCTCATAGCGAAGAAAACAAACTTATCGCCCAGCCTAACATTCTGCATGATAACAACGGATTAATTACAGTGGACCGGGTAGTGGCGCGCGAAGGCGGTGGCGGTGAACCGATCACTACTTCGGTAGGTCATTTGGACTATGCTGATGTATCTGCAAGACAGACCTTAAGTATCGCTGCTGCCATGATTCCTTTTATTGAACATGATGATGCTCGGCGGGCATTAATGGGGTCTAATATGCAACGTCAGGCTGTTCCTTTGGTGAAGCCGCAGATCCCTCTTGTAGGAACAGGGATGGAAGGGCCCGCAGCGGCAGGTTCTGGATGGATAATTCTGTCTCCGGTGGCAGGCACAGTTAAATATGTAGATGCCAACCGGATTGAATTAGTGGGCGACAAGGATGGGCAGGCATACAATTTTCGCTTGGTTAAATTCCGTCAATCTAACTTTGAAACTAACTTGCATCAAACTCCGATAGTACAACCTGGCCAAAAAGTGGCCAAAGGAGATCCCTTGTGTGACGGTCCAGCGATTCGGAATGGCAAGTTGGCCTTGGGATCCAATCTGTTGGTAGCTTTTATGCCGTGGGGCGGGGCTAATTATGAAGATGCTATTATTATTTCTGATCGTTTAGTCAAAGATGATGTATATACTTCCATTCATATTAAACGGGAAGAGATTGATGTCCGGGAAACTAAATTAGGCCCGGAGATTACCACGCGCGACATTCCTAATGTGGGAGAAGATGCTGTGGCCGATTTGGATGAAGAGGGTGTTGTTCGTATCGGAGCCCGTGTTAAGGCTGGCGATATTTTGGTCGGGAAAATTACTCCTAAGGGTGAGACTGAACTTACGGCCGAAGAGAGACTGTTGCGGGCTATTTTTGGGGAAAAAGTCAAAGACGTGAAAGATACTTCGCTTAATTTGCCGCATGGTGGTTATGGCAAGGTGGTGACAGTAAAGATTTTTGATCGCGATAAAGGTGACAAGTTAGAAGTAGGTGTTATCAAGCGCATCTATGTTTATATTGCCCAGATGCGCAAAATCTCTGTGGGGGATAAGTTGGCTGGTCGGCATGGTAATAAAGGAGTGATTTCTCGGGTATTACCTGCGGCGGATATGCCATTTATGGCCGATGGTACACCCGTGGATATTATTTTAAATCCTTTGGGAATTATTTCACGAATGAACTTAGGACAAGTCTTAGAAACCCACTTAGGATGGGCTGCTGCTAAATTAGGATTTAACGCGTGCAACCCAGTGTTTGAAGGAATTGATATGTCCGGTATTTCAGAAGAATTGACTAAAGCCGGGTTATCAGCGGATGGGAAAATCCAATTGTACGATGGTCGTACCGGACAATCTTTCGGTCACAAGACAACAGTAGGAATGATTTATATATTGAAATTAAATCACATGGTGGACGACAAGATTCATGCTCGTTCCATCGGACCATATGCCTTAGTAACCCAGCAACCATTAGGAGGAAAGGCTCAATTGGGTGGCCAACGGGTAGGTGAAATGGAGGTTTGGGCCTTAGAAGGTTATGGTGCCGCTCATACTCTGCAGGAGATGCTGACTATCAAATCGGATGATGTTATGGGGCGCTCCAGTACCTATAAAGCCATTATAAAAGGAGACGAAATCCAAAAACCACAGACTCCAGAAGCCTTTAATGTTATCGCCAAAGAGTTGCAAGGGCTATGTCTCAATATTGAATTATTAGATGCCGATGGCAAACCATTGATAGAAGCCACTGCCCCTCGGCGCCATAAGAAAAAATAAGTTTATTTGTGATGGAACAATCATTAGCTGACAAACCATTGGATAAGCGCGCCATTGCCGATCTGTTCGAAGCGGTGCGGATTTCCTTGGCTTCTCCCGAAAAAATATTAGAGTGGTCATACGGAGAAGTTACCAAACCAGAAACCATTAACTATCGGACTTTAAAACCGGAGAAAGATGGTTTGTTTGATGAACGTATTTTTGGTCCTACAAAAGATTGGGAATGTTACTGTGGCAAATATAAAAAGATTCGCTACAAGGGAATAGTTTGCGATAAATGCGGCGTAGAAGTGACACGCTCGTTAGTACGTCGTGAACGCATGGGGCATATTAACTTAGCTGTGCCCGTATCGCATATTTGGTATTTGCGTGGGGCTCCATCTAAATTAGGTTTAGCGTTGGATGTACCAGCCAGGAAATTAGAGCAAGTGGTTTATTTCGCTGCATATATTATTACAGAAGTTAACGACGATTTGCGCCAACAGGCTTTGGGGCAACTCTCTTCCGAATATGCCCAGCACACCAAAACAATCAAGAATGAATACAAGAAAAAAATGGAGGAAGCCCAGCAACTATCTGAGCGAGAACGGTTTAGTCATGAGCTATTGGACAAGTTGGAAAAATTGAAGTATGCCTATGCTACAGCGACAACCGAAATCAACAATTTGCGGGTTAAGTTAGTTATTTCCGAGCTGGAATACCGCGATCTAATTTTAAAGTACGGCTCGGTTTTCAAAGCGAGTATTGGTGCTGAGGCCATCCATGAATTAGTAAATAAATTAAATTTAACAGCTGAATTAGCTGAATTACGTCAGGAGTTGCAGGATTCTGTTGGACAGAAACGCAAACGTTTACAAAAACGCTTGCGTTTGATTAAAGATTTTCATGAGGCCGGCATCTCTCCTTCATGGATGTTAGTGCAAAACTTGCCCGTTATTCCACCCGACTTACGGCCAATGGTTCAGTTAGATGGCGGTCGGTTTGCTACCTCAGATCTTAATGATTTATATCGTCGCGTTATCAATCGTAATAATCGGTTGAAAAAGTTGCTCGATTTAGGCGCACCAGAGGTCATTACCCGCAATGAAAAACGGATGTTGCAGGAAGCGGTAGATGCTCTGTTTGATTTGACCGCGCGCGAAACCTCTACTTCAACTGCCAGTAAGCGAAAACTCAAATCTCTATCAGACTTATTGCGAGGAAAGCAAGGACGATTCCGGCAAAATCTTTTAGGTAAAAGGGTAGACTACTCTGGCCGAAGCGTAATTGTGGTAGGGCCAACATTGAATTTGGACCAGTGTGGATTACCTAAAAGCATTGCTTTGGAAATATTTAAGCCCTTCGTGATTGCTAATTTGATGCGCAAAGAGATTGTCCATAATGTCAAAACTGCCAGCAAGATGGTAGAAAAACAGGTGCCAGAAGTCTGGGATGCCCTGGACGAGGTAATCAGCCATTATTATGTTTTGCTTAATCGGGCTCCCACGTTGCACCGGTTGGGTATTCAAGCCTTTAAGCCCGTGTTAGTAGAAGGAAATGCTATCCAATTGCATCCGTTGTCCTGCCCAGCCTTTAATGCTGATTTCGATGGTGATCAAATGGCAGTGCATTTGCCACTCTCGCGGGCTGCACAGGAAGAAGCGGCTACCATTATGTTGTCAGTCCACAATTTATTAAAACCAGCCACCGGAGAACCGATTATCGTGCCAAGTCAGGATGTGGTTTTGGGTTGTTATTATGCCACTTTAGCTGTACCTACCGCGGATAAGAAGTGTCCACCCATCTTTAAGAGTGTAGATGATTTACTTTTAGCTTATGGCAATGATCGCATGGGTTACCACGATCTAATCAAGGTTCTCTGGCGCTCAGGCGAATGGTTGGAAGAGACTACCTTGGGTCGCATACTGTTTAATCAAATTATGCCGCCGGGAATGGCTTATATTAATGAACCAATAACGAAGAAGATTCTTAAAAAGATTATCCGAGAAATCTATGAAGTTTTTGGTAACGATGTAACTGCCAAATTTGCTGATGATCTCAAAAATATTGGTTTTGAATTTGCCACAGCTTCTGGTGTAACCTTCGGAGCGGAAGATTTATTAATTCCCCAAGCCAAAGAAGGAATTATTAGCGAAGCCGAAATAAAAATAGAACAAATTCGCCAACAGTATAAGGAAGGTTTGATTACTGCTGATGAGCGCAAGCGTTTGTCGATAGAAATTTGGGCAGATGTGAAGTCCCAAATTGAAAGCATCGTCTACAACAAAGATGATCCTTTCTGTTCAGTTAATTTAATGATAGATTCCAGTGCTCGTGGTAGTGTGGAGCAATTAAATCAAATGGCGGGTATCAAAGGAATTGTGGTTAATCCGGCTGGTGATGCTATTGAGTTGCCCGTTAAATCTAACTACAAAGAAGGACTCGCTCCCTTGGAATACTTTATCTCTACCCACGGTGCCCGTAAAGGATTGGCTGACACTGCCCTGAAGACTTCGGATGCCGGGTATCTCACCCGCCGCTTAGTTGATGTTGCTCAAGACATTACTATTACGGCGGATGATTGCGGTGCCACCGCTGGAAGAACCATCACCAAAGAATACGCTGAATCTATCAATGAAAGAATATCTACTATAGCGCAAGGCCGATTTACTTTGATAGAGGTGCTTGATCAAGCGGGTAAGGTGGTAGTACCAGCAGATACTTACATTGACAAACAAATAGCCAAACTAATTGATGATAGTTCTGTCGAAACAATTACCATCCGATCTCTGCTCAATTGTAAAGCCGAGCATGGTGCTTGCCAAAAATGTTATGGTGAGGACTTAGCCAGAGGTAAATTGGTTGAATTGGGCGAGGCGGTAGGGATTATTGCGGCACAAAGTATCGGTGAGCCGGGCACCCAGCTAACTATGCGAACTTTCCACACTGGTGGCGTAGCCAGCGCTCTTGATATTACGCAAGGCCTTCCGCGAGTAGAGGAGCTGTTTGAGGCACGTAATCCCAAAACAGAGGCTTTGTTAGCTGAACGTGATGGCATCGTCAAGATAGTGGAGATTAGTAATAAAAAGTTTTTACAACTTCTTTCTACTGTTATCAAAGATATGGAATTGCCATCCGGCAAACAGATTACTCTGAAAGTTAACGACGGTGACAAAATAAAGAAGGGCGATATTATCGCCACTGGCAGTAAAGGAGAAGAGATACCGGCTGTCGTGAGCGGTACAGTTAAATTAACTGGCAAGGCCGGACACATTATTTATCAGAAAAAAGAACTTTTAGAGTACCCTATTACTTCTGCAATGTATCTCAAGGCAGTTGATGGACAGAAGGTAGAACAGGGCGATCGTTTGACAGAAGGCCATTATAATCTCAAGACCCTAATGCGCCTTAAGGGAGAAGATGCCACTAAGCATTATATCTTGCATGAGATTCAGAAAATTTATGCCTGGCAAGGTCAAAATATTAACGATAAGCACGCAGAAGTAATTGTTCAGCGAATGTTTGGTCTTGTGCAGATTGAAGACGAGGGCGACAGCGATTATATCGCCGGGGATATAATCTCTAAGTTAACGTTAGAGGATATCATCGCCAATCTTAAAGTCGCTGGCAAAAGACCACCGACGTATGAACAATTGCTTTTAGGTATCTCCAAAGCGGCGCTTAAAACTGGCGGGTTCCTCTCAGCTGCCTCTTTCCAAGAAACTACCCGAATTTTAGTGGAAGCTGCCATTCAGGGGAAAGTAGATCATCTCAGGGGATTAAAAGAAAATGTGATCATTGGGCGACTGATACCGGCAGGCACTGGATTTGCTGTCCGGCGCAAACCTAAAACCTCTTAGCAGGACTAAAATTGACAAATCTATCACTTCGGGTTTAAATAGCTTAGTATTTCATTCATAAAATTTGTTTAAGGTGTAATTAAGATGCCCACTATTAATCAGTTAATTCGCAAACCCCGTCACCGGATGACTAAAAAGTCAAAATCACCTGCTATGCAGGTTGGTTTTAATACGATCAAAAACCGGTCAATAAAGTTGCTTAAGGGGGCACCCCAAAAGCGAGGCGTCTGCGTTAAAGTTACAACGACAACTCCTAAAAAACCTAACTCTGCTCTACGGAAGATTGCGCGGGTGCGGCTGACTAATCGTATGGAAGTTACGGCATATATTCCTGGGATTGGGCACAATCTGCAGGAGCACTCAATTGTGACTATTCGCGGTGGTCGGGTGAAGGATCTTCCTGGAGTTCGCTATCATGTAGTGCGGGGAACGCTGGATGCGGCTGGAGTGGCCAATCGTAAACAAGGTCGTAGCAAATATGGAGCTAAGCGAGGAGAGGCGGCTGGTAAGGCAAAGTAAACTCATGGCACGCAAAGGTAAAACCATTAAGAGAAATCTACCCCCCGATCGCAAGTTTGGCAATTTATTAGTACAAAGATTGATCAATAAATTAATGCTCAATGGTAAAAAGACCATTGCTGAAAGAATTGTCTACGATGCTTTGGAAATCGTTAGTCAAAAGTTGCACCAGCCTCCCCTGGAAGTTTTTCAGAAAGCTTTAGACAATATTATACCGATGGTGCAGTTAAAGAGCCGAAGGGTCGGTGGGGCTAATTACCAAGTTCCTACAGAAATATCAGGTGATCGTAAGATTATTCTTGGATTCCAGTGGCTTATCGCCTCAGCCAGGGCACGCAAGGGTATGCCGATGGCCCAGCGCTTAGCTAATGAAATAATGGATGCCTACAACAACACCGGAGGGGCAGTGAAGAAAAAGGAAGATACTCACAAGATGGCCGAGGCTAATCGGGCCTTTGCTCATTTTGCTAGGTTTTAAGCCCTGCTCGCCCCGTTAAAAGCCAGCAACTGATACGGGGAGAGTCACCGTTATTAACTTAACGTTTAATTAAAATCAGGGTTGCAGGAAGAGCAGCTTCCTGCTTCTAACAGGGTAAACTATGGCTAGAGAATACAGTTTAGAGCGAACCAGGAATATCGGCATTATCGCTCACATTGATGCGGGTAAGACTACCGTGACAGAACGGGTTTTATTCTATACGGGAAAAACTTACAAAATTGGTGAAGTCCATGAAGGCGAGGCAGTGATGGACTGGATGGAGCAAGAACGCGAAAGGGGAATCACGATTACTTCGGCGGCCACGACTTGTTTTTGGAAAGACATCCGCATTAATATAATTGATACTCCTGGCCATGTAGACTTTACAGTGGAAGTGGAACGATCGCTAAGAGTCTTAGATGGTGGGGTGGTTGTTTTTGACGGCGTAGCGGGGGTGGAACCTCAGAGCGAAACTGTTTGGCGACAAGCGGATAAATACGAAGTGCCTCGGATCTGTTTTATCAATAAAATGGATCGGATGGGGGCAGATTTTTACAGTAGCCTTAAATCCATCTGGGAGCGCCTAACTCCTGAAGCAGTGGCTGTTCAATTGCCTATTGGTTCTCACGATACCTATAAGGGTCTGATTGATTTACTTACAGAAAGAGCTTATATCTATCAAGACGATTTGGGCAAAGATATTTTAGAAACCGATGTCCCGGAGGAACTTAAAGAAGACGTGGCTAAATATCGCCGCTTACTAATTGAAGCAATCGCCGAGACTGAGGATAAATTATTAGAGAAATTTTTAGCCGACCAAGTCTTAACCATTGATGAATTAAAGAAGGCCTTGCGAGCGGCAGTGGTCAATAATAAACTCTATCCAGTATTGTGTGGATCTGCCCTGAAGAACAAAGGAGTCCAGCCTATGTTGGACGCCATTGTGGACTATCTACCAAATCCATTGGAAGTTCCTCCTATGGAGGGTACTGATCCTAAAACGGGAGAAAAAATTATTCGGCAGGCAGACGATGCCGAGCCATTTTCCGCGTTAGCTTTTAAAATTGCTACCGATCCTTTTATCGGCAAATTAATCTATGTTCGTGTGTACTCCGGAAGCTTAAAATCCGGGTCATACTTATTAAATTCCAGCACGGGTGAGCAAGAAAGAGTAGGACGCATTGTGCGGATGCACAGTAATCACCGCGAGGAAGTGGATGAAATATATTCAGGCGAGATTGGGGCCGTAGTCGGTATCAAGCGGATTACCACCGGTAACACTCTTTGTTCGGTGAACCACCCGATCATCCTGGAGTCCATTACTTTCCCTGAACCAGTAATCTCTATTGCCATTGAACCAAGGAGCAAAGCTGATCAGGAAAGGATGTCCATTGCCTTAGGCAAATTAGCCGAAGAAGATCCCACCTTCCGGGTAGTGACTAATGAGGAAACATCGCAAACAGAGATCTCTGGTATGGGAGAATTGCATTTAGATATTATCGTTGATCGGTTAAAGCGGGAATTCAAGGTCGAGGCCAATGTTGGCAAACCGCAAGTAGCGTACCACGAAACTATTCGTAAGCTGGCCGATATAGAAATAAAATATATCCGTCAGACGGGAGGACGAGGACAGTATGGACATGTCCTAATGAAGTTCGAACCATTAGACGAGGGTGGAGGATTTGAATTTGTGAATAATATTGTCAGTGGCCATATCCCCAAAGAATATATTCCAGCTGTAGAAAAAGGCGTGAAAGAGGCAATGACCCGTGGTGTCTTGGCGGGGTATCCTTTGGTGGGCATCCGGGCGATCCTCTACGACGGTTCTTATCATGAAGTGGACTCTTCGGAAATGGCTTTCAAAATCGCTGGGTCAATGGCCTTGCAGGATGGTGTGCGCAAAGGTGATCCCGTCATCTTAGAACCAGTTATGAAGGTAGAGGTAGTTACCCCAGAGGAGTTTATGGGAGATGTCACAGGAGATTTAAACAGTAGACGGTCTGTTATTGAAGGGATGGGGCAACGAGGAACGGCACGGACCGTTTCTGCTCTGGTACCTTTAGCGGCAATGTTCGGTTATGCAACAGATCTGCGGTCAATGAGCCAGGGCAGAGCTTCCTACACAATGGAGTTCAATAAGTATGCCCAGGTGCCGGCTAATGTCCAACAAGAGATCATTGGCAAAAAACAAGGTTAGGACAAAAATATATTGATTTGTCAAATATCAGTCCCTCACCCCTTGTCTTTATCTGATATTTAGTGTATTTTTAAAAAGTTACAATTTAGTTCGTTTTCTTAGTGTATTTTATAGAGGTATATCAAGTTGTTCTAATCTATAGGAGTTCATATGGCAGAAGCATTCCAGAGAAACAAGGTTCACGTGAATGTCGGTACGATTGGCCATGTTGACCATGGCAAAACTACTTTGACTTCAGCAATTACCCAGGTGTTAGCCTCTAAAGGGTTAGCTAAAGCCAAGAAATTTGAAGATATTGATAATGCTCCTGAAGAGCGCGAGCGGGGAATTACCATCGCAACTTCTCATCAAGAGTATGAGACAGAAAAGCGGCACTATGCCCACGTTGACTGTCCCGGTCATGCTGACTACATCAAGAATATGATTACCGGGGCGGCTCAGATGGACGCAGCTATTTTAGTTGTGGCCGCTACTGATGGACCTATGCCCCAAACTCGGGAACATATTTTATTGGCTCACCAGGTAGGAGTGCCACGGATGATTGTGTTTATCAATAAAACAGATATGGTGGACGACCCCGAATTAGTAGATTTAGTAGAAGAAGAAGTAAGAGATCTTCTTACTAAGTACGAATTTCCTGGTAAAGAAATTCCTGTTATTCGCGGTTCAGCCTTGAAAGCGATGGAAAATCCTACTGATGAAGCGGCCACTAAACCTATTTGGGATTTGCTTAATGCTATGGATACCTATATTCCTGATCCGGTGCGAGCCTTGGACAAACCATTCCTTATGCCTGTAGAAGATGTCTTTTCTATCAAAGGTCGAGGCACAGTGGCAACCGGGAGAGTTGAACAAGGTATAGTCAAGATTAATGAAGAGGTTGAAATCGTTGGATTAAAGCCTACCCGCAAAGTGGTAGTGACAGGTGTAGAGATGTTCCGAAAAATGTTAGACCAAGGACAAGCTGGAGACAATATCGGTGCGCTCCTTCGTGGAATTGAGCGAGAAGAGATTGAGCGTGGCCAGGTCCTGGCTAAACCCGGTTCAATCACTCCACACACTGATTTTGAAGCTGAAGTTTATATCTTAAGCAAGGAGGAGGGTGGTCGGCACACTCCATTTACTAAAGGGTATAAACCCCAATTCTATATTCGGACCACAGATGTTACTGGAGAATTAGAATTGCCGGCTGGTCAAGAGATGGTAATGCCAGGGGACACGGTCAAAATGAATGTTAAATTGATTGTGCCAGTAGCTATGGAGGAAGGTTTGAGATTCGCTATCCGAGAAGGCGGCAAGACAGTCGGAGCAGGAGTGGCAACCAAGGTCATCAAGTAACAGGTTAAACGAGCCCGTTCAGCTTTATTGCCGGAACGAGCCAAGAAAATATTAATTGAAATTTTGCATGGCGAAGGATGCGGCCAGTAAAAAACAGGAACCAACCAAAGATGTAACGGCTAAACAACGGATTCGTATCCGGCTTAAGGCTTATGATCATCGGATCATTGATCAATCAGCCAAATTGATTGTCGAAACAGCCGAACGCACTGGGGCCAATGTCGTTGGTCCCATTCCTTTGCCTACAGAAAAGAAAATTTACACCGTGCAAAGGTCCACCTTTGTTCATAAGGATTCCCGGGAACAGTTTGAGATGCGCATACACAAACGTCTTATTGAGATTACTGACCCGCGACCAAAAACTATCGATGCTCTGACTAATCTTAATCTGCCGGCAGGAGTCAGCATCGAAGTAAAAATGTAGCTTGGAATATATATAATTTTTGTGGCTAAGATTCTGCTGTGGGGCAATAATCCCTGAGCCGAAAGCTTAGTCTGTAGGTAAAAATGATTGGTGTTATTGCTCAAAAATCAGAAATGTCTCAACTCACCATTGATAATGGGGATGTTGTCGGCGTAACTTGGCTGGCAGTTCCCACTAATGTGGTAGTGCAAGTAAAAACTCCTGATAAAGACGGTTATACGGCCATCCAATTAGGAGCAGGAGAACCAAAACGTCAGAGCAAGGCTCGGGCAGGTCACCTGCAAAACTTGGAAGCCAAATTACTCCGAGAAATTACTGTGGCCAATCCGGATTCATATCACCAGGGGGATAAAGTTGATGTTTCGGTTTTTCAGGTTGGTGATCGTGTAATGGTGACGGGCATTTCCAAAGGCAAAGGTTTCGCTGGTACAATCAAGCGCCATCATTTTAAAAGCGGTCCAGGATCTCATGGCCATGATCATCATCGGCAGCCTGGTTCGATTGGTGCTATGGGTATTGCTCGGGTTTTACCCGGTCGGCGGATGGCAGGGCATATGGGGGCCGAGCGAGTCACTGCTAAAAATTTACAAATAGTCTATATTGATGTCCCAAATCAACGTCTGGCAATTGAGGGAAGTGTGCCAGGAGCCAACAAAGCTTGGGTTTTAGTTAGAAAGAATGCCTAAAAAAACTAATTCTACAATTAAATCAACCACCTTCGTTAGCATGGCTGATAAAGTGTCAGCGGAAGATTTTGTGGGTAAAAAATTGCCTCTCTCAACGGTGGCTCAGTTAGTGGTAGATTTACAGCATAATAAGCGTCGGCCCACTGCTCATACTAAAACTCGGGGTGAAGTGGCAGGTAGCACGAAAAAACCTTGGCGGCAAAAAGGAACTGGTCGAGCCCGAGTAGGAACTAAACGTACTCCTGTATGGCGAGGAGGCGGTCGCGTTTTCGGACCTGGTGCTGGCGCAGGGCGTCAATTTAATCATAAGATCAACCAGGCCCTAATTGCTCCTGCGATAAATGCTTTATTAGCAGAAAAAGCTACAGCAGGAGAAATATTCAATCTTAGTGGAGCTTACGTTAGTGATGGTAAGACAAAAAATGCTCTAAAGTTTTTTCAGACAACCTTAGATCCCAAAAGTAATTTAATAATTATTGCCCAAACTGAGCTAAAATTGGCTCAAGCTGTTCGCAACCTACCGTACATCATAGTGCGCCGCGCTGACCAAGTTAATTTATTAGATATCGCTATTGCCCGGCACATTATTTTTCTTCCAGAAGCTCTACCAGCCCTAATAGCCAGATTAAAATAAATGGTAACGACGATTATCTATCACCCAATAGTTTCAGAGAAAAGCATCCACTTGGGGGCGGCTAACAAATATACTTTTTCAGTAGATGAACGAGCAACCGTCGTTACGGTTAAAACAGCTATAGAAGAATTGTTTAAAGTCAAAGTTACCGCCGTTAATATATTAAATGTTAAAGGTAAACCTAAACAGGCTGGCCGGGCCAAAGTAAGGCGTAAAAATTGGAAAAAAGCGATTATAACTTTACAGCCAGGCCAAACTATTAAATTATTTGAGGAGAAAGTTTCTGATGCCAATTAAAGTGTTAAAACCTAATAATGCCGCCCGCCGCGCGATCAGCGTGGTTAATCATGCTGCTGTAATTACCACTTCGCATCCCCTGAAATCATTAGTGCAGGGAAGCCAGCGGCACAGCGGTCGGAATTCTCGTGGGGTTATCACTGTCAGAGCACGGGGAGGTGGGGCCAAACGGGCTTGGCGGACAGTGGATATGAAACAGGCTAAATTAGGCATACCGGCTAAAGTGCAGACCATTGAATACGACCCCAATCGCTCGGCATACATTGCTTTGGTGACATACTCCGACGGTGCTAAAACTTACATCTTAGCCCCTGATGGGTTACGGGTAGGTGATAAAATTGTGAGCAATGTTAATACTAAGATTAAAACTGGCAACCGGCTTATTCTCAAAAATATTCCTGCCGGTATCCCCATTCATAATGTTGAATTGCAACCTGGACGCGGTGGACAAATAGTTAGGTCAGCTGGTTCCTCTGCTGTCATCTTAGGTTTTGATAAAGGTTTTGCTCAAATTAAACTTCCTTCTGGAGAAGTACGGTTAGTTCCGGAGATTGGGTTCGCGAGCATCGGTTCGCTTTCTAATCCGGATCACAGTAATATTAGAATTGGCAATGCTGGTCGGGTACGGCATTTAGGTCGGAGACCCCGAGTTCGCGGTAAGGCCAAAAATCCTGTGGATCATCCCCATGGTGGCGGAGAAGGCAATAGCCCGATCGGTTTGAAACATCCGAAAACCCCTACCGGTAAGCCGACTAAGGGTTATAAAACACGTAGAAAAACTAAGAGCATCAAGCATATTATTAAGCCGCGGCCGCGGAGCAAAAAGAGGAAACACTAATGTCGAGGTCATTAAAGAAGGGTTGGTATGTTGATGCCAATCTGCAAAAGAAGATTGATCAGATGAAAGCCACCGGCGCTAAACAGCCAATTCGTACTTGGGCGCGAGCTTCCACGATTACTCCTGAAATGGTAGGGATGACCTTCGAAGTTCATAATGGCAAAACCCATATTTCGGTCTTTGTTACAGAAAATATGGTGGGCCATCGGTTAGGTGAGTTTTCCTTCACCAGAAAGTTTAGGGGACACGGAGGGAGAATGGCTAAAGAACAAGCTAAAAAGTCTTCCGAAACTCCCGCACCAGCTCCAATAGCTAAATAATAATTATGGAAATTACAGCGCAAGTTAAATTTGCTCGGATTAGTCCCAAAAAAGTAAAACCTTTGTTGGGTAATTTGCGACGGCGGCCAGTTACCGAAGTGTTGAATAGTTTGCGCTATGTTCCGAGTAAAGCTGGCCGGATGGTTTATAAATTAATTAATTCAGCTGTAGCTAATGCCACTAATAACTATAATTTTAAGACAGATAATTTAAAGATTAAGCTATTAACTGTTGATGAGGGACCACGGCATAAACGCTATTGGCTGCGCTCTCACGGAGCGGCTGATGTCAAACTTAAACGGATGGCGCATCTTAATGTGGTGTTAGAAGAGATTGCTCCGGTTGTGGCTCAGTCTAAGGATAAATCGCTATCTTCAGCCAGCGTTAAGCCTGTCGTGTCGCCAGATAAAACTAAATCTACTGCCTCCGAAAATCATACCCCGGCCGCGCCTACACCCACTCCGGCGAACAAGCCCAAAAAAGGATTAAGTGCCAAACGTTTATTTACCAGAACTACCAATAAATGACGACGATTTCCTTGCGTCGTCATCCTGGCTTTGTCCAGGATCTCATATAAATTAATATACGACTCTGCTAAAAAATTAATTAACAATTAAAATTAATAATTAATGGGACAGAAGATTAATCCAATTAGTAATCGATTAGGTTACACGGCGCGGTGGCGCTCACGCTGGTTTGATTTAAAGCAATACCCCAGCTATTTGTTGGAAGACCATAAACTGCGGCAGTTAATCCAACGTCAGTTGCGCAAAGCCTCTATAGCGAGAGTTGAGATCGAGCGTTTTGGTAATGAAGTAGTGACCAATGTTTTTGCCGCTAAGCCAGGATTAATTATTGGTCGTGGCGGGTCAGGGATTGAAGAGTTACGCAAGCAAATTAAAGCGATGCTGGGGCGGGATATTAAAGTGAACATCATTGAAGTAAAGGATCCCGAATCTAATGCGGCAATCATCGCCAACCAAATTGTTGAACAAATCGAACGGCGGCTACCCTTCCGTCGCGCCGTTAAAGGTGTGATGAACGCCGCTCAAAGAATGAAGATCGCGGGAATTAAAATTGTTGTGTCTGGACGGCTGAACGGAGCAGAAATTGCTCGTACTGAAATGTTTGTTAACGGAAAAATTCCTCTGCATACTCTGCGGCATTACATTGATTATGCTAATCGGGTAGCTCATACCACTTACGGTGAGATCGGTGTTAAAGTGTGGGTTTTTAAAGAAGGGGAAAAAGATAACGAATTGGAAAAAACTAATAAGTAGATCATGTTAATACCCAGAAAAGTTAAATATCGGAAGCAACAGCGCGGCAGTATGAAAGGCCAAGCCACTCGGGGCAATACCGTTGCTTTTGGTGAATATGGCCTGAAGGCTTTAGGTCTGGGTTGGATGACCGCGCGGCAGATCGAAGCAGGCCGCCGGGCGATGGTGCGCTTTATCAAACGCGAAGGCAAGATCTGGATTCGGGTCTTTCCGCACCAAGCCGTTACCGCTAAACCCAACGAAGTAAGAATGGGTAGTGGCAAAGGGGCGGTGAGCCATTACGTAACTACTGTTAAGCCCGGTACAGTTATTTTTGAAATCGCTGGTGTGACGGAAGTTGCCGCTCGCGAAGCCTTTAAATTGGCTGGTTATAAATTACCCATTAAGACTCGATTTGTTAGCCGACATTAATATGGAATTAGCTAAGATAAGAAAATTATCTATCACTGAATTGACTGCCGAGATAGCCAAAACCCGTAATAATATTGTGCAACTAAGGGCAGAAGTGGCAATGCATCGCATTAAAAATTGGCGGTCGTTGGCGGCAGCTAAACAATATTTATCCAGATTGTTAACTATCCAAAAAGAACAAGCAATTATTAAGTTATTGTCCAATGAATAATAAACAACGCAAAAGTGGTCGGGTCGTCAGTGCCCAAATGGCTTCTACAGTAGTGGTATCAGTAGACGCTTTCGTTGGCCACCCTTTGTATCATAAAAAAATCCGTACTACCCATAGGTTCTTAGCACATAATGCAGAGAATAAGGCCAAGTTGGGAGATTGGGTGACAATTGAAGAAAGTCGGCCGCTTAGTAAACTAAAACGATGGGTGGTAATTGATATTAAATCTGGTGGTGATCAAAAGACTGTAACGGAGGATATCCAAGAAGTAGACACTGCCTTAAGTGGTAAATAAGACGATGATTCAAGAAGGAACCCGAGTAAAAGTTGCTGATAATACTGGTGCCAAAGAAGTCCAATGCTTCAAGGTTTTGGGCGGTTCACGGCGGCGGTATGCTTATGTGGGAGATGTGGTAATTGCCTCCGTGAAAGAGGCTAATCCCCGCGGATTAGTAAAGAAAAAAGAAATCGTACGAGCAATTCTTGTCCGGCAGAAACACAAGATGCGTCGTCGCGACGGCTCCTATGTAAGTTTTGATGAAAATGCAGTGGTGTTGGTTAATAAGGATAAAACCCCGCGAGGCACGCGTATTTTTGGGCCAGTAGCGCGCGAACTACGCGAAGGAGGATATATGAAAATTATTTCTTTAGCACCGGAGGTAGTCTAATGCGTATCCACAAAGGCGACACCGTCTTAGTTATTCAAGGGAAAAACCGAGGTAAGACGGGTAAAATTATTGCAGTGAATCCTACTAATCAGACGATTAAAATCAGCGGGATTAATGTTGGTAAAAAGCATATTAAACCTCGGGGGAGCAAAGCAGGAGGAGGAATCACAGAAATAATAATGCCTCTTGCGGTATCCAAAGTGATGTTTATGTGCACCCATTGCAATAAGCCAGTACGTTTGGGTCACAAGATTAGTTCCACCGGTACCAAAGAAAGAATCTGCAAAGTATGTAAAAGTGTAGTGTAATAAAGATGACTTTTAAAGAATTATACAATCAGGTACGCCGGGATTTACAGGCTCAACTCAAGCTCAAATCTATTGAAGCGGTACCCAAGTTGGTTAAAGTCGCTATTAACATCGGAGCGGGCAAGGCAGTGACAGACCAGAATTATATCGAAGGTATTAAAGAAGAGCTTACTCGCTTAACCGGTCAGCGGCCAGTGGTAACCAAGGCGCATAAATCAATTGCCGGCTTTAAATTGCGGGAGAATACCCCGATCGGAGTGATCACAACTTTACGTGGCCAACGGATGTATGATTTTCTGGATAGGTTAGTCAACATTGCCTTACCGCGGGTACGCGACTTCCAAGGAATTAACCCGGAGGCATTTGACGGCCGGGGTAACTATACTCTTGGCTTAAAAGAGCATATTGTTTTCCCTGAGATAAGCTTGGATAATGTAGACAAGACATTCGGACTCGCTATTACTATCCATACCACTGCCAAAACAGATGAATTGGCAAAAACCTTGTTGTCCAAATTAAAATTTCCTTTTAAAGAGAATTCACCCCGTTAGAAGCCACCTTCCCTAATAAATATATGAATTATCCATTATTTAATTTATTATCAGATACCATATTGTTAACCAGTCGGGAGCCTTGGGCTCCCTGCTTCTAACGGGGAAATTTATGGCAAGACGAGCTTTAATTCGTAAATCTGAGAGTAAGCCCAAATTTTCTACCCGGAAAGTTAATCGGTGTAAAATCTGTGGTCGGCGGCATGGTTATTTGCGTGATTTCGAAATTTGCCGTATTTGTTTCAGGGAATTAGCCAGCCAAGGCTATCTGCCTGGCATTAAAAAAGCTTCGTGGTAATTATTAAAGATATGACGACAGATCCTATTGCAGACATGTTAACTCGATTGCGCAACGCGGTAGCTCGCCGGCAATTAACCGTGCAAGTACCAGCTTCTCGTTTGAAAGAAGCCATTGCAAGGATGTTAGTGGGTAATGGGTGGATCCACAAGTACGAGTTGATCAAACTTCCAGAAACCTTGCCCTATCTCTTACTGACATTGAAGTACCAAGGACAACAGCCAGTTATTCGCGGAGTGCGCCGGATTAGTAAACCCGGTCAACGGATTTATATGAATAAAGCTCAATTAATAAAGAGCTTGCCGACTAAATTAGAAACCGTAATTGTATCCACTTCCCATGGGTTGATGACCAGCACAACGGCTAAAAGCCAGCATCTGGGAGGAGAAATTTTATTTAAGATTTGGTAAGTCCCGTTAGAAATGCTAAGAACAATAATTATGACCAACATGAACCATCTAATTTATCAGAAAATTATCAATAGTATCATTAAGCAACGGAAACACCCCGGTTTTCTATTTCTAACGGGATAAAACGATGTCTAAGATTGGCAGATTATTAATTAAGATTCCCGATCAAACTACTTGCACAGTGGCGGGTGGTATCGTAACTGCAAAGGGTAAGTTGGGCGAACTAAGTTGGCAGTTACCTATAGGTATTGTCTTAGAGATTAAAGAGGACACTATCTCAGTAATTAATCAGCGTCCTGTTGATCCCAAGACAGCGGCTTTGCACGGTTTAGTACGCGCCAAGGTCGCCAATATAATAAAGGGAGTATCAATAGGATTCGAACGGAAATTAGAGATTTCCGGAGTTGGTTTTCGCTGTGAGGTGCGCGATAACAAAGTGTGGTTGCAAGTAGGGTTTTCCCACCCAGTTGAGTTAGTAATTTTACCGGGCGTAGAAGTGAAAGTGAACAAGAGTGAGATTGTCGCAAGCGGTATTGATAAAGAAGTAGTAGGGGAAATGGCCGCACGGATTCGGAACGTTAAAAAACCAGAACCATATAAAGGCAAGGGGATCAGATACCAGGACGAAGTGGTTCGTCGCAAACAAGGTAAAGCCGCTAAGACCGTTAGCTCAAATTAAAACAATGGAAATTTCTCGTACAATTAAACGCAACAAGCGACGCCGACGCATTCGTACTCAGGTTAAAGGTACTGCTCAGCGGCCTCGGTTATGTGTACATAAAAGTTTACGTCACCTGCGCGTCCAATTAGTGGATGATCTGTCTGGCAAAACATTAGCCGCAGTATCTACGATTGGGCTAAAAGCAACAGCCTCTATTGACCAAGCTAAAAAGTTGGGTGAGATTATCGGTAAAGCGGCTCAAGAATTAGGTATTAAAGAAGTGATATTCGACCGGGGAGGTTATCGCTATCATGGGCAGGTAAAGGTTATAGCTGAAGCTGCTCGCGAAACCGGATTATTATTTTAAAAAATATGAGTCCCGTTAGAAATGAAAACAATATAGTTTGTATCACTGGCGGGATTAATCAAGGCTGTAATTTATTTACTAAGTCAACCAATAATTAATAGAAATTTCTAACGGGATGAGAAGAAATATTACCCACCAACCAACAGAAAAACCAGAGTTTCAAGAGCGTGTTTTGGAGATCAATCGCGTGGCTCGTGTAGTCAAAGGAGGAAAGCGGGTTCGTTTCCGGGCCTTGGTTGTCTTGGGCAATGAGAAAGGTCAGGTTGGTTACGGTGTTGGTAAAGCTGCCGACGTGAGCGGGGGGATTGCTAAAGCAGTAGCGGCGGCGAAAAAGCGCATCAATAAAGTCTTTATCCAAAACGCTACTATTCCATATCCAGTACGCGCTCACTATAAGGGGGCTTCCGTGCTGTTAAAACCAGCCCCCGCGGGTACTGGGATTGTCGCTGGTAGTTCAATGCGAGCAGTTTTAGAACTGGCTGGCATCAAAGATGTAGTAGGGAAAGCATTGGGATCTAACAATAAACTTAGCAATACTGTTGCTACTATCAAAGCCCTTGATTTATTAATTGATCCTAAAGAATTACTTAGTCGGCGGGGAATTGGTCAGACTCAGGCTCATGTCGAGGTTCCGGTTACTGTCCCTGCTCATTCTCACAATAAAAAAGCAAAGTAGAAATTATGCGTTTACATACACTAACAGCTCTTAAAAGTAAGAATAAAGGCCGCCAACGCGTAGGTCGGGGGTTGGGTTCTGGTCGTGGGACCACGTCTGGGCGAGGCACCAAAGGACAAAAAGCTCGGACTGGTGGGTCTATCCCCGCTTATTTCGAAGGAGGTCAAAAACCCTTAGTCCAAATTATTCCCAAGAAAAAAGGATTTCGGCGGCCTAACCGTCCGCGAGTACTTATTATTAATATACGGGATTTGTCTAAATTTGCTTCTGATCAGACAATTAATTTAGAAATGTTGCGTAGCGGGGGCTATCTTGATGGGTTTGATTGGGTAAAGATATTAGGCGAGGGGGATGTCGCAGCTGTTTGGACAATTGAGGTAAACGATGTTTCTGCCTCTGCTCGTCAAAAAATTGAAAAAGCTGGCGGTAAAATAACTTTAATTAAATAATCTCGCTATTATGTGGCAATCTTTTCTCCAACTTTTTAAACATAAGGATCTGCGGATACGTATTTTATGGACGCTGGGGCTATTGGTTATTTTCCGAATCGTGGCGCATATCCCAATTCCAGGAGTAGACGTTAGTAAATTGCAAGAACTCTTTGCTCAAAATCAGTTTTTGGGCATGATTGATATCTTTTCCGGAGGGTCCTTAAGTAATTTCTCTATTGCCTTGATGGGGGTTGCTCCTTATATTAACGCTTCCATTATTATTCAACTGATGACGATGGCAATTCCCCAAGTGGAAGCTTTGCAGAAAGAGGGAGATTATGGCCGCCGCAAACTTAATCAATACACCCGGTATCTCACAGTGCCGCTGGCTTTCCTGCAATCCTACGGGATGATCTCTATTTTACAACGGTCAGATTTTCCTATCCTCGGCGATATTAGTCTGTATCGCTTGGCGGCCATTTTGTTGACTGTTACCGCTGGTACTATTTTGGTGATGTGGTTAGGGGAGTTGATCAGTGAATTTGGTATTGGTAATGGAATCTCTTTAATTATTTTCTTGGGAATTGTTGCTCGATTGCCCCAAATTATTTCTAGCACTGCTGTGGTCTTTGATGTCGGGCAACTTTCTCGCATCATTACTTTTGTCGTTTTGGCCCTGCTAACTATTTATTTTGTAGTCTATATCACCGAAGGACAGCGTAATATCCCGATTTCCTATGCAGGACGAGCGCGTAGCAACCGTTTTATGTCGGGGGTGGTTTCTAACCTACCGCTTAAGGTAAACCAAGCGGGAGTTATCCCTATCATCTTTGCCTTATCGTTATTGGTATTCCCCGGGATGATTGCATCAATCTTTATGAACGCACGAAGCCAGTGGTTAGCGACAGTGGCTCAATTCACTCAACAAATGTTACAAAGCCAATGGGTCTACGGTATTTTATATTTTGTATTGGTCATCTTCTTTACATACTTTTATACTTGGGTAATTTTTAAGCCGACTAATGTAGCTGAAAATTTGCAGAAATCCGGTGGCTTTATCCCGGGAGTGCGTCCAGGGAAGAACACAATAGATTTCTTAACTTATATAAGCAATCGGATTACTTTAGCTGGTTCAATATTTTTGGGTTTGATCGCCGTACTTCCTTTAGTGGTACAAGCTTTCGTAAAGATGCCCAGCTTAACTATTGGCGGCACCAGTCTTCTAATTGTGGTAAGTGTAGCCTTGGAGACTATGCGCCAGGTTCGTGCCCAGTTGATTATGAAAAAATATGACGAGTTCTAAGGTTAAACCAGACATTATTATCTATGGTGGTCCCGGGAGCGGCAAAAGCACTCAAGCCGAGCTGTTAGTCAAGCGCCTGCGAGCAAAACATATGAATATGGGGGGATTGTTACGGCAAGCTGTGACCAAAAAATGGTCCGGTTGGCAGGATGCGAAGAGATATATGGATCAGGGGAAATTAGTCCCGGAAAGGGTTTCGTCTCAGTTAGTTCATGATTTTGTAGCGCGCGTTTCTCGCTCTGGTCGCATTGTTTTTGATGGTTATCCACGGCGTCTATTACAAATTAGGTTATTAGAGAAGATCCAGGAAAAATTCCATCGCACGGCTGTGATGATATTTATTGATCTTCCGGTGGCTGTGGCTAAACAACACTTAATTAACAGGGCAAAGTTAGAAAATCGCGCTGATGATGCTAAATCAGCGGTGGTCGCAGAACGGATTCGGGTCTTTCGTGACCGTTCCCGAGAAGTAACTGATCATTACCGGAAACAAGGTAGTCTAATTGTTATCGACGGCAACCAGGCTATCCCAGCAGTGGCGCGAGACATCTGGGAAGCCGTCAAAAAATTATGAGTATTCAGGTCAAAACTACGGCCCAGATAGCGATTATGGCCGAGGGTGGACGCCGACTAATCAAAGTTCTGGCGCAAGTGAAAAAACATTTAGCACCAGGAATATCATTGAAAAATTTGGATCAGATTGCCCGGGAGGAGACAGCCAAATTAGACGGCCAACCTTCTTTCCTGGGTTATCGCGGTTATCCGGCGGCGATGTGTACCTCAGTTAATTATGGCATTGTGCACTGCATTCCGGATGATTATGAGCTACAAGAAGGCGATCTCATTAGCGTGGACTTCGGTGTTCTTTATCAAGGTTGGCATACGGATGCGGCAGTGACTTGGATCGTCGGGAAAGACATTAATAATTACCTTCCTCTACTTAAGGGAGTTTATCGGGCCTTGTTGGCTGGTACAGCGGCAGTTCGGGCAGGCGTTACCGTGGGAGAGATCTCTCAGGCCTTAGAAACATCACTCCGCCAGAGTAAATTGACCACTATGCGGCAATTCGTTGGTCATGGTGTTGGCCGCGATCTGCACGAAGATCCTGTGATCCCCAATTTTGTAGGGCATGATAAAAAAGTGGTCTTGCCGGCGGGTAGTACTATTGCCATTGAGCCTATTGCTGGCCTTGGCCGCGAGGAGTTTTTCACCTTAAAAGACCACTGGAGTGTCCATACGACAGATCAGGAACCGGTCGCTCACTTTGAGCAAACTTTAGCGGTTCTTCCCGAGGGGAGTCAAATCCTCACTCCCATTCAAGAGATTTTAGATTTTACCCCTTGATTTAGTTAATATAATAGGTATAATAGCAAAGTATTCTTATGGTGGCCAAACAGGTTATTGAGGTCAAAGGAAAAGTATTAGAAGCTCTACCCAATGCGAACTTTCGGGTGGAGATTGAGGGTGGGCACATTATCTTGGCCCATATCTCAGGCAAAATCAGAATGCACTATATTAAGATCTTACAGGACGACATCGTGACAGTGGAGATTAGTCCCTATGACTTGGAAAAAGGTCGGATTATCTATCGCCACAAATAAGTAAATTTATCCCGTTAGAAGTACACTACCAATTGTTAACCCTCATGAATTATTCAATCACCAATTTATTATCAGATGTCATATTATTAACCAGTCGGGAGCCCTGGGCTCCCTGCTTCTAATGGGATGAAAGTCAGATCATCGGTAAAAAAAATCTGTCAGAAATGCCGAGTCATCCGCCGACGCGGCAAAGTGCGGGTGATCTGCACTAATCCTAAACATAAACAAGTCCAAGGTTAATTATGATTAGAATTTTAGGCATCCAGTTACCCGCAGGTAAGCGCATCGAAGTCGCTTTGACTTATCTTTACGGTGTCGGATTAACCCGAAGCCGGGAGGTGTTAGTAGCTGCTAATGTGGATGCCAATAAGCGCACAGATATTATTACTGAAGAAGAAGCTAACCGCATCAGGGAGATTATAGAGAAGAATTATATAGTTGAGGGAGATTTACGCCGAGAGATCTCTACTAATATTAAACGCCTGAAAGAAATCAGTAGCTACAGAGGAGACCGGCATAAGAAAAATCTTCCTGCTCGGGGCCAGACTACTAAGACTAATGCACGGACCAAACGAGGCAAACGGGTGACAGTAGGAAGCGGACGTAAGAAGTCTTCGGAGAAGACATAAAGTTATGGCTGGAAAGAAGAAAAAAGAAAAGAGAGAGAAGAAAGCCCAGGCCAAGGCCAAGATGCAACAGCAATCTAAGGCAGGAGGGGCGAAAAAGCCTCGCAAGAAGGCTATTAAACGCACGTTAACGACAGGTAAAGTTTTTATTAAATCTACTTTTAATAATACGATCATTACTATCACGGACGATAAAGGAGACGTGGTGGCTTGGAGTACTTCTGGCCGAGTCGGTTTTAAAGGTTCCAAGAAGTCTACTCCCTACGCGGCATCATTAGCCGCTAAGTCGGTGGCCGCCAAAGCGGTTGATATGGGGATGACCAAGGCCAATGTTTATGTTCAGGGTGTAGGGTCGGGCCGGGATGCGGCGATTCGTTCACTGGATACCGTTGGTTTGCAGATTGAAGCCATCCGAGACGTCACCCGCCTTCCCCATAATGGTCCGCGTCCAAGAAAGGCTCGAAGAGTATAAAACCACTGATTCCACTGATTAAAAACTGATTTCACTGATAGCCCCAGAGCGAAGTCGAAGGGCTACATTTATCCGTCATCCTGAACTCGATTCAGGATCTCCCTACATTTTTAATTATTAATTCATAATTTTTAATTGAAGCTTAGCTTCTAACATGAGTAGATACACTGGTCCAAAAATGAGAAAGGTGCGGCGCTTCGGCGAAGAGTTTGCGATGGCAGCAGATCGCACGACAGCCGCTAAATTTGTTAAAAGTCACCACAAACAACCGCCAGGTGTTCATGGGTATACTCGTAGTTTTAAAAAACACACCAGCTATGGTTTGCAACTGTTAGACAAGCAAAAGGCAAAAATCTTTTATCATATTACCGAAAAACAACTCCGGCGGTATTATGCCGAAGCTATCCGTCGCACTGGCTCAGCCAGTGAGAACTTGGTCACGATCCTGGAATCTCGTCTGGACAATGTTATCTATCGGAGCGGGTTAGCCAACTCTCATCCCCAAGCACGCCAATTAGTTGCCCATCAGCAATTTGCTTTAAATGGTCAACGCGTGAATATACCCTCTATCTTAGTCAAAAGCGGTGATGCGATTACGTATGTTGGTAAGCAAAAATTAAATGATTTTATTAGCCACACTGCCGCTGACAACACTCCTGTTTCGTGGTTGAAAGTGAATCCGGAAAAATTAGAGATTACAGTGACCTCCTTGCCTACCCGCGAGGAGATCGAAGTCCCATTCAGCGAACAATTAATCATCGAATTTTATTCAAGATAGTTTTAAATTATTGGAGGGTGCGTGGAAGCGATTAATTTACCAGAGATCAAATTGACCAAAGAAGAGGGCAACAGTGCCTTGTTTGTGATTGAACCGTTTTATCCGGGTTATGGCACAACGGTGGGTAATGCTTTGCGGCGAGTTCTGCTTACTTCCTTGCCAGGAGCGGCTGCGACTGCTTTCAAAATCTCGGGGGTGGAGCATGAATTCTCAACCATCGAGGGGATTAAGGAGGATGTGGTCGAGATAATGCTAAATCTAAAAGGCCTACGGTTTATTATGCACGAAGAGGGTCCTGTGATGGTTACTCTGAAAGCGCAACCAGGTGAAGTAACTGGTAAGGACATCGTTTTGCCAAGTTCGGTTGAGTTAGTTAATCCCGAGCACCACATCGCCACTTTAAGCGGCAAAGCCAGCTTAGAGATGGACATTCGTTTGGAAAAAGGTCGGGGATACGTACCCAGTGAAGCGATTGATGACCGCGAGTTTATCATCGGCATGATCGCAGTGGATGCCATCTTTTCCCCTGTCAAACGGTGCAGTTTCGCAGTGGAAAATACTCGGGTAGGAGAAAGAGTAGATTACGATAAACTAACCTTAGAAATTGAAACGGATAGAACAATTTCCTGCCGCGATGCCCTAAAAATTGCCGCTGATATTCTCTTAGAGCAGTTCAACATCTTCCGGGTAGACATTGAACTACCAGTCGTACCGGTGTCTATGGAGGATGCGGTGACGGAGGATGTCGAACAACTTGAAGGTGAAGTGGGAGGCAAACCAAATCCGGAAAACTTTTCTGTTGAAGAGATTAATCTTTCAGTCCGCACGACTAACGCCTTAGTGCAGAACAATATCAAGACGGTTAAGGATATTCTCGCAATTGGCCGCGATAGTTTGTTTGAAATGAGGGGATTGGGCGAACGTGCCCTTATGGAAATTGCAGATAAACTTGATGAATTAGGTTTAGAATTCAACTAAAGTTATGTCTCAGCGACCCAAAGCATCTACTTTTGGCAGAATAAAGAAACGGAGAGAAAGTTTGCTCCGCAACTTGGTACTATCGGTAATTTTATATGAAAAAGTTAGCACTACTTTGCCAAAAGCTAAAGCCGCTTTACCGATTTTAGAAAGATTAACTCACCGTGCTAAAAAGGCGGATTTGACCGCTAAGCGATATCTGATGAGCCGACTTTATAACAACGAATTGTTGGTAAAAAAGTTGATCAAGGAGATCGCTCCCCGCTACACCAAAAAAACTGGTGGGTATCTCAGGGTTATTAAATTAAAATCTCGGCCGGGTGACAATGCACCAATGGCCAGACTGGAATATGTTTAAACAACTGCGCACAACCAAACGACCCAAGCCTGCTGAGCTTTCCGAAAAGTGGTATTTAGTCAATGCCGCTGGAAAAAATCTTGGCCGGTTAGCTACTGCATTGGCTAAAGTATTGATTGGTAAAACCAGCGCCACTTTTGACCCGGCGGTGCTAATACCAACTAAAATAGTTGTGATAAATGCGGCAGAAGTAAAAATTACCGGGAAAAAACTTGAGCAGAAAAAGTATTATCGCCATAGCGGGTATACAGGGGGATTAAAGACAACGCTTTTAGGTGATCTGATGGAGAAAAATCCTACACTGGTTTTACAAAAAGCTGTGTCTGGAATGTTGCCGAAAAACAAGTTAAGAAGACTCCGTTTAGCTAACCTCAAAATCTATGCAGATGATCAACATCCCCATATTGCCCAAAAACCTGTTAATTTAGAATTATAATATGACTACGACTCAAATTATTTTTAAAGGTAAGTATCACTACGGCACTGGTCGGCGTAAAACCGCTTCGGCTCGGGTGAGATTGTACGAAGGGCGCGGCGAAGCTCAGATTAATGGCAAGCCAGCCGCCGAATATTTAAACCCGCGCAATTTGGAAGATTTAATCTGGCAACCATTGATCGCAGTTGGAGTGAAGGACCGCTTTGATATCTCTGCTAAAGTAGTCGGCGGTGGCTCTAAAAGTCAAGCCGAAGCTATCCGGCATGGAGCAGCTCGTGCGTTATTGAAGTTTGATATCACTTTAAGAAAGACTCTAAAGACTAATAAATTATTAACCCGGGATCCGCGGGCAAAAGAGCGCAAAAAATACGGCCTTAAGCGTGCTCGTCGGGCTCCGCAATTCTCTAAACGTTAAGATGAAAAATATTATTCAATTTATCAAAGAAGCTATTCACGAGCTGGGAAAAGTAACTTGGCCAACCCGTAGGGATGTTTTGCGGATGACTGTCGGGGTGCTCATCTTCTCTGCCGCTTTTGCCCTATTCATCGGATTGGTGGACATCGGCATTTCTAAGGGCATGGAAGGTGCCCTGGCGTGGTTAGCACAGCGGAGCCAGTCATCTGCTTCATCTGCTTCCTCTTCACCCATTCAGATCCAGCCAGGGGATATCCAGGTTGATACCACCCCGGCTCAATAATGTGATTATGACTGATAAAGAGCAAAATCTACCCGTTCAAGACGAATCGCCGGAAGATCCTGTGCGTCTTCCCCAAACCACTGCTGACGAGAAGCCAGAAACCGAAACTACCAATGAAGTAGCAGAAACCGAAGAAAAATCCCCCTCTCCTGTCATTCCGAGCCCCTCCCTTGTCACTCCGAGCCCCCACCTTGTCATTCCGAGCGAAGTCGAGGAATCTACCCATCGTCATCCTGAACCGACTAATCCCGAAGGGTTAAGTTCGGATTCCCTGGCCGGGCAGGCAGGATCTCTTGCACAGATTCCAGGCAATCCACCAGCTGACGGACGGAATGACGAAGAAACGGATGAATCTGAAGCAGATGATGACACAGAAGAGAGTGGAGATACTGTTCTTGCTAATGTCTTTGATGCCGGAACACCCGGTCACTGGTACGTTCTGCATACTTATTCGGGTTACGAAGATGCCGTGGCCGACAGTCTGCGCCAACGGATTGAATCGTTGGATATGAAAGATAATATTTTTCACGTCTTAGTACCCAAAGAAAAGCAAATTGAGATTAAAAATGGCAAGCGCAAAACCGTGGAAAAAAAGATTTTTCCCGGCTATGTCCTGGTAAAAATGATGGTAACGGAAGCTTCTTGGTATGTAGTGCGTAACACCCCCAGCGTAACCGGGTTTATTGGTTCTGGGACAATCCCAGTGCCAATCTCCGATGCGGAGATGGAAACTATCAAGAAACGGATGATCGTAGAAGAGCCCAAGCACAAGATCGATCTTAAAATCGGCGATTTAGTACATATTACCGATGGTCCTTTCAAAGAATACGACGGCACCGTGGGTGATGTGGACGAAGCTAAAGGTAAAATTAAAGTAATGGTTTCTATCTTTGGCCGCGAAACCCCCGTCGAGTTAGATTTTCTCCAAGTCAAACGCGCTTAGTAGCAGATCAGAAAGCTCCCCTCCTGCCGGAGGAGGGGTTGGGGGAGGTGGGAGTAAAGGAAAATAAGGATCTCCCCTCCGTATAAATTAATCATTCAACACTATGGTAGTCAAAAAGAAAACATCCCATAAAGAAAAGCGCCCCATCATCAAATTGATGTGTGAAGGGTGTAAACAGCATGTCTATCATAGTCGGAAGAACCATACCAATACTCCCGATCGTTTGGTATTAAAAAAGTACTGCAAAGTCTGCCGCAAGCACACTTCTTTCAAAGAAAC
>JAZDKW010000007.1:0-6815 GCA_043802665.1 Patescibacteria group bacterium | reverse complement strand
CATATCAGGTAAGGAAAAACAGCTATTGGCTGGGCCCTTGCCCCCAGGGAGCTTGGCTGGGAGGCGGTGTAGTAGAGCCTTGATCGCTGGGCCCTTGCCCCCAGGGCGTCTGGTTGGCCGCAGGGGGTTTAGGTGTGCTCGGTTTGGCTGGAGTAGAGGGGGTTGTATTAGGGACCGCATTCTCAACAGTATTAAATAAATCCGTAGTTGAATTATCTGGAGATGAAATTGGTCTATTCCCTATCACATAAAAAATTAGAAAAATTACCAAACCGAGTATGGTAATTCCCGCAATCCCCCAAATAATCCATTTGTTATTCAGCACCTTTATCTGAACTATGTTATTTGGCAACCTTTTGGAATCTCTGCCACAATACTTTCTCGCCTTTCATTCTCTTATCTACCATCACCAGTTCTTCGTAGATGCCATCAATCAGGGAATACTCTTTTGCTTCTTCGGAAGTTACCCAAGCGAATTTATCCTCCTCTTCCATTTGCAAAACAATCTCTCCACCAGCGTAATCGGCCACACAAGAAATTACCAACGAAGGGCTACCATCGGGATGTATCGTCGCTAAGCTGGTCAAATATTCCACATTTTTGATATTGATACAGACTTCTTCCTTTACTTCTCGAGCTAAAGTTCGTTCTAAAACGTTATACCAATAAAACTCCGAGTCTTTTTCTAAACCCAGGTAATCCTTGGCTTCTAATTTGCCTCCGGGGACTGTCCACATCCCAGGGAAACGTTTTTTATTGGGGGATCTACGAGTGATGAGATATTTATCACCATCTTTGATAATGGCGGTGATAACTACTTCGTGAAGATATTGGTTAGTGTCCATAATCCAATTTTACCAGACACTTCCATAGTAGAGAACATTTTGGTTCATTAATATAGCCGGATACAAAAAAGCCCCGCACGGATGCGAGGCTACGAACGATTTGTAAACTAAACTTAAGCTCCACCGGAATGAGCCCAGTATTACTGGAAACTGTAGCGATAAAATTAATATAGTCCCGCATTGTGAGTAGCGTTGAGGGGATTACATAAGACCAGGTAGAACGTAGTTATATCCCTGATTTAAAATATAACCAAAAGCCCCTTGTTGATTATTTATATATATGTAATAATACAATATTAATAAATCCTGCACCTTGGAGAGCCAGTATGTCTATTTTTGACAGAATTGATCCTGACATTCCGGAAGATGTCTGGGAGGAACTTAGCTTTAAGCAATGTGCCGACGTTTGTCTCATTACGCATTCGGACAAGCTCCGTTTACGGGCACTGAAGCGAATGCGAGAAATTGGCACTTTCAAAGAGTGGCGAAATGAGTTCTTCGCTCCGCTCCGAAACCACATTAAACTTATGCTTATAGCTGTTAAGGAGATGTGGACATTATCCAAAAAGAGCGGAAAGACCAATCAAATTGAAAGATTAATGAAAGACGCTTTTGCTATCGGAAGGTTAGCACAAGATTTCAACAGAATTGGCTATACTGCTAAAGAGTACCTCAGCAAAAATAACACCCGCAACCAATAGGTTGCGGTTTTTGATATCAATTAGACTGGAATGTGCCCAAGCAAAATAATCAGATCTGATTATTTTCTGTTTTCAACAGCTCAACACGTTGAGCTGTTGAATCTTCCCATACTGGCCATGGCTCCCCTGGGTGGAGGATGTTAGAAACTGTCTGACAATAATTTGACATGGAAAACCCCCAAATATATGGGGGCGTTCATGTCATGTTTAAAGTTACAAAATTGGTTCAAGGGAGTGCGTTATCTGCTCCTAGGGCCTTTGCCTTAGAAGACAAACCCGAACATCTCGTGCAGAGCCTTTTCCAGTGTATCCCGGAAAAGGTCTGGGTGGGCTACCATTTCCTGGTAGATGTGATTATCGGTCTGCGTCAGCCGGTGCCAGCAAATCTTCCGCTGAAGCAGATCGATTGTAGCGACTGGTCCGGCCTTGCTAAGACCCGTACCAGGAGCACCACAGATATTAAATCCCACCTCGAGATAGTGAGCGGAAATGCTCATTCCCTGTACATTTAGGAAATGTACAAGAATGATCTCTTCCGCGTCTTCGATGGCTCGGTTCCGCTTGAGGTATTGTCGCAACTCCGTCAGGAAAGCGTCCACAAAAGGTCGTGATACGGCATCTGCGACGTCCTTAAGAAGACCTATGGTCACCCTTGACGACCCCTTCTTCTCGATGATAAGCCAGGGGTGATACTTCTGCGGTTCTGGTCGTCTATTTCTAGACATGTTCCGATCGTTCGCGATCGGGGCTGAGTCGCAGTTTTCCCGCTGCTCGGGGATTTTATTTGAGAACATATGTAGGATTTTGTTCTGCGGGACTCCCTCATATATATGTCAAATCTACACTCAAAAAAGCATACACCCAAAAACAATTCTTGTCAAGAATGATCTGCTCTGGGAGCTAATTATCTCCTATGTGGCTCCGGGGGAGGGATCCTTCGACAGAGTTTACCCCGAGCAGAGCTGAGGGGCTCAGGATAACAGGGCTCCCGGAATTATTCGTCAATCTCATGGACATTGCTTAACTGTTGCAAAAGTTTAACATTTCTTGATAGACCAACTTAATATCAGAAAACTTTTTCGTATAAAAAGATTGTTTTGCTTGATGTTGGTATAAGCGTCGCTCTAAATTATCCGTTGAACCAACATAAAAAGTTTTTTGATCGCAAAGAAGAATATAAACAAACCAGCTCATATTTGCATTTTGGCGCAAAGCCATGAGCTTGTCGAATGGCTCCGGGACCAGGATTCCCGCCCGCATCGCACACGCGAAGCGTTTCGGGCAGGCAAACCTATATCGGCAGGGCTCCCGCAACATTGGTTTGGCTGGGACGGAAGGATTCGAACCTTCGATCACGGGACCAGAACCCGTTGCCTTACCGCTTGGCTACGTCCCAATCCGTATGAATTTATCTGGTCAGATTAAGGACCAACAGAGTGGCTATTATAGCTAACCAGACTAAGGTAATCAATACCAAAGTGATGGCTTTAACCCAATTCTTTTCGTGCAATACCAAATACAGCGGATAGCCTAATACAGCTCCCCCGGCCAAAACAGCGGTAACCATAAAGATTAACGGGATGGCAACTAATGCCATAGTATTTGGAGTATTAGTACCGAACTGGTTGCCGTAGATCATCACTTGCGACCACAGCCAGACTACTACGCTGGCGCCAGCGGCTTGTAAGATGCTTGTCCCTAAAACGTCCTTGATTTGTTTCATATTTTTATGACAAATTATTATATATAGTTTGGGGATCCTGAAATATAGGGGGGTAGATCCCGGATCAAGTCCGGGATGACGAATACGGAATTATTTTTTGAGGAGTTGTTTATAGAGTTTTTCGGTTTCGCGCACCATCGTAGTGATGGTGAATTTATGTAAAGTGGCGTCACCACCAATAACTAACTTTTTCTGTAGCTTCTTGTCGTTAAGAAGTTTCATTACTGCTACCGAAAGTTGTTTCGGGTCGCAAGGATCGATTAAAATGCCGTTGCGGTTGTTGGTGATAATCTCCGGAATCCCACCTACACGAGTTGCAATTACCGGAACGTGGGCTTTCATCGCCTCCAAAATGGAGATGCCGAATGCTTCCGACCGTGAACAGAGGACAAAGACAGAAAACAGCTGTAGAATTTTATCCACGCGGGGCAAGGTGCCGGTAAAAACAACCGCCGATTCAATTCTCATCTTCTTTGCCAAACCATACAACCATTTCTGCAAGGGACCGCTCCCTACGATTATCAATTTAGCGGATGGTAATTTTTTAAGAATTTTGGGCATCGCTTTTAACAGCGAAGCGGAATCTTTTTGAATATTCAAACTGCCGATGGTGCCAATCACTACATCTTGGGAACCTAAACCATATTTATCGGATAGCTTACTGCTATCGTCGCTTAAAGTTTTATCGGCAACAATATCAATCCCGTTGTAGATAACTTTAATCTTGTCGGGTTTAGTGATATTAGTTGAAATTAAGAAATCTGCCACGGCCTGGGAGACAGCGATTGTCATATCGGTAATCCGATCTAACATTCGCATTGACCGAATATGCGCCCAATGCAACCAGGGGTTCTCCAGACGAAAATCTTTGGTCCAAGTATGTTCAGTATAAACTACCTTGATCGGTAAATCTTTTACCGCCAGCCGAGCCAGCAAACCAGCTCGCTGACCCTGCGCATGCATAATATCGGGGTCATATTTAGCCAATAACTTGTTAATCGCACTGACAGCGGCCATATCCGATCGAGAACGCATTGGAACTAAAAACGTGGTGATCCCTTTTCGACTAAGCTCATCAGCCAAAGGACCTTGAGGTGAAATAACCGACACGCTAAAATCCCGCGAGTCCAAATGGTCGGCTAAAGCTAATAGATGCCGCGGCGCTCCGGTAATAGCGCTTTCGGCGATGACATACATAATGCTGATCTTGTTCTTAGCCATTGAATTTCTTTATTGCTGTCTCTAATCGTTTTAATGATTCCTCTTTGCCCAAAGTCTCCAATAGCTCCGTAGGGCTGGGACTCCCCGACAAACCGGAAAGTGCCACTCTCACCGGCCAAAATAAATCCCCCGCCGATAGCCCCTCCGCTGCTATTGTATCATCTAAGATTTGTTGTAATTTTGTCCCCTTCCAAGACGATTTACCCAAAGCCGACAAGACTTTATGCGAAGTGGATAGACCCTGGGCGGTCAAAGCAGGTGTACTATGTTTGAAAACTAAAAGATCTTTGGCATAATCCCCTGGTTGATAGAAATAGTCCATCAGCAAAGGAAGCTCGCCTAAATACTGGGCGCGCTCTTGCAACAAATGCAGAACCTTTTTATGGTAGGCAGGAGTGCCGGCAAAGGGAATAAATTTTTTAGCTAATTTGTAGTAGGCGTCAAAAGGAAATTGGGAAAGATAGTGGTGACTAACATGGTTTAGGTACTTGATATCAAAAACGGCACCAGCTTTTTGCACTCGCTCCAAATCAAATACTTGGACTAATTCTGCCAGATCAAAAAATTCACGTCCAGTCGGGTCAGACCACCCCAATTGGGCTAAAAAATTAATTACGGCGATGGGTAGATATCCTTTAGTAATGTAGTCAGAAAAATTCACTTCTCCAGATCGTTTACTCATCTTGGTGCGATCGGCGTTCAAAATAAGCGGGATATGCGCATACTGAGGGGGTGTTGCTCCGAAAGCTTGGAATAGCAAGATGTGCTTGGGGGTATTAGATAAGTGATCTTCACCACGAATAACGTGTGTAATCCCCATTTGCCAGTCATCCACCACATTAACAAAATGAAAAACAAAATCGCCGTTGCTTTTGGCAATGACAAAATCATCAAAACTATCCGCCGCAAACTCAACTGGTCCGCGAATTAAATCCGGGATAACGATTTGACCGGTAGTCGGTGTGCGAAAATAGTAAGCCCCATCTTTAAGATAGGCCTGATCTGCCTTAATCAACTGACGCAGATATTTCTTGTACAGCGTTGTCCGACGAGATTGTTTGTACTCCTCGTCCCAATCAAGACCCAACCATTTTAAACCGCTTTTGATATCTTTCTCAAAAACTTTTTGGCTCCGTTCCTTGTCGGTATCCTCAATTCGGAGAATTATTGTTCCGCCATTTTTTTTAGCAAACAGATAATTAAATAGAGCCGTGCGCACACTGCCAATATGCAAAGCTCCGGTCGGACTGGGAGCAAACCTAACACGCACCGATTGTTGAGCAACGACTTCTTCCTCCATACATCTATTGTAACAAAAGATCAGCCTATCTAATGTGGAGAGGAATTTAACTTAAATAGTACAACCCGGCGCATAAAGCCCGGCACCGCTATTTTAATGCGATTTCTTCTCCAGGGTTGAGTGAGATAGCGCCAAACCCATTCTAATCCCCTGTTCTGCAGCCACTCTGGGGCTCGCCGAGCCTTTTGAGCACTCCCGGTAGGGGCATTAAGCGCCACTCCGCCAGTAATAAAATCCAACGCTCCGCCTATCCCCATCATAATTGTGCCCGGAAATTGCTGCTTGTAGTCCTTCATCCAACGCAATTGTTCGGAGGCAGGAAAAGCCAAAAAGACAAATTTGGGTTTGCTGTCATTAATCTGCTTTACGACTTCCGCTTCGTTATCATAGGGCGGACCAGCCATTGCCCCTGCGATAACTAAATTAGGATAGAGCCATTCAAGATGTTCGGACGCTTCTTTGGCTACGCCGGGAGCGGCTCCCAGAAGAAAGACTCCCCAACCCCGCTCCGCCGCCAATTTGCTCAATTCCCAGACCATATCTGCGCCAGTAATGCGCTCGGGAATCACATCTGTTAATAGTTTAGGATTAAAGATAATGCAGGCTCCCAGCCATAACCATCGCCAATATGCTTGGGGGGTTGCCAACCAGCGGCAAGAACTAAGGGGCATAGAAAGATATTTAGCCGCCCACAAAATCCCTACTCCATCAGGTAGAGCCAAATCGGCGTTATTTACTATCTCGCGGAAATCGTTATTACTGAGCGCCTGCATAATAAACTCTGGGTTGGGAGTTACAACATAGTGACCACGACCATCGTCAGCCAACTGCACAATATATTCTAAGGCCTGCACTGCCGTGAAAGTGTCGATCTTAATACCCAAGATATCTACAGTTTTCCGCATGCTTTTAATTCTTGCTGAACTAATTCTATTATTTCGCGACGAAATCTTTCAGGATTAAATTTATCTGCATGTTGGCTGATTAATTCAGCATCAAATTGATCAGCAGATTGAATAAATTTC
>JAZDKW010000006.1:0-37552 GCA_043802665.1 Patescibacteria group bacterium | reverse complement strand
GCAGGATGACGGCATAAAGAAAGGATCTGCCCGTCAGTTCAGGATGACGAAAAGGTAATTATTATTCTTGATTTGCTGGTTGATCTGGATTTTCTGTCTGATCAGTCATATTAGCACCACCGGTACTTACAGGATTAGTTTGAGGGAAAGGTGTATCAGCCAAAACATTACCGTTGATTACAACTCTATAAACCGTCATATATCCGTCTTTGATCGTTCCACTAAAAGCAACGTTACCAGCACCGATATATTCCTGCAGAGATACTGGAGATGAAGCGATAATCAAATATTGGTTGCCTGTCATAAATATAGCCGGCTTACCATTAGCAGTGCCCAAACGACCAGCTATCGTCTGGAAGCCCTCCAGGGCATTTGCTAAAACAGGCGGCTTGTTGATATCGGGTGCGGGTTTAACGGCCGGTTTAACCACCCCAGGGGCCACTACAGATGTGCTACCGCTTGGGTTTGAGACAACTGTCGTGGCAATGCCCCCTGGTTTCTCTGTTCCTCCGGCAATTACATCGCGGATAGCCACAATTGTCTGCTTAATATCCTCACTCGGTTCAGCTTTTTCAATATCTTCCAACAGAATCTTCTGGTCGTTTAATAAAGCATTGAGCTTATCCAGCAAAGCCACCGTTTGCTCTGTGTCACCACCCACCTGCGCCTTTTGTAAGGTGGCCTGAGCACTTACTAAAGCAATCTGGCTTTCTTTCAATATGATGTTAAGGGCGGCTTCTGTGCCTACCGAGGCTTCCAAATCCTTCAAGCGCTGATCTGCAATATCCAAACTAACGGCCGCCTTCTTAATTGGATTGGTCACCATGGCCAACTCAATCGTTTCTAATACTTTTCTCACATTAAATAAAATATCACCTGGCCGGGAGCTTTGAGCGGCGGCACCAGTGACCACGGAACCCATAAAAATAAGGATTACTACGGCGACGGTTGCAGGCATCGAAAAACTCAAGCGATGCGGGATCAAAGCCTTCTGAAGATGCGTTAGAGAAACCGCTAAATCAGCCTTGGTTTCTCCTGTTGCGATTGCATCTGCCAACTCCACCTGACCAATAGACTGGAAGACTCGATCCCGGATAGTCTGTTTTTTGGAAGTAGTCAAAATCCCCTTGTTTTCACCTAAGGTTTTTAGTTGGGCCTCTAATTGTTCGAAAGTAGCAGACATACCTTTTCTGCGTATCCTGGCTTCGTCCAGGATCGTATAAGTTAAGATCTATACGATCCTGGATGCGCCCCGCGAATGCTGGGGCTTACCAGAATGACGGCAAATAAATGAATTAATAAAAATAACTGCTTATCCGTTAGAATAAGCTATCTAAATATCTGATAAATTTTTAACTGACGATTGATCCCTTTCTTGCCGTCATGCTGAATTTATTTCAGCATCTCTTGCACCAGTGTTTCCTGAGCTAATCGAGAATATCAGTGACGGAGATCCTGAAACGAGTTCAGGATGACGCGGTTGGGTTATCAATCCCCCAGTCTCCTAATCCTTCTCGGCGCAATCGCTATCCCCTACAAACGCAGGGCGAGTCCCCACATTCGCAGGGCGAGTCTGGACTAAGATAAACGTGATTTGAGCTCGGTTAAAGCTCGATGTGTAAGAGCACGGATGTTGCCCTCTTTCTTCTTCATAATTTGGGCAACCTTGGCGATGGGTTGATCTTCCACATAACGCAGTACTAACACTTGTTTGTATTCCGGACGCAGTTCATCCAACGCCGTTTGCAGTTTGTTCTGTTCCGGGTACAAATCTGTGCCCCCTTCAACATCCACAATTTCTGGCAGATTGTCGAAAGGAATGGTTTGGCGCGTTGTGCGATAGTAATCGATCACCGCATTGCGGGCGATGGCAAACAGCCAAGTGGAAAATTTCGTATCAGCCTTAGGTTGGAAAGTTTTAATCGCTTTCCAGGCCTTTAAGAAAACTTCGGCGGTGATGTCATCAGCCACATCTTCGTCTCTAATTTTTAAATAAACGAACCGGTAGATGTGTCCTGCCCAGAGTTCATAAATGGCGCCAAAGGCTGATGTTTCACCCTTAGCCGCCCTGGCCACTAAATGGTCAGGGGTTTCTGTAGATGCAGGATGTAGATTTGAAACGGGCATTAAACTCTTACGTTAGATATAACGATAAAACAGGTTGTTTTGTTACAGATATGATTATTTATCAGCTCTTGGAGCCAATAATTTGAATATGACTTATTTGACAATTTGACTGCCATAGCCCTAATAAAAATACCAAATTTTGTCCACCTGATTATACGGAAAAGCAGTGAAAAAAGCAATACATTAGAAAATGAGCCCCCGAAGGGGCTCATTAAGAAACTCGCCTTACTTTAAGAGGTAGTGTCAGTGTTGGTTGGAGTAGAGTTGGTCGTAGTGTTATCAGATTTTCCCTTGAAATTATTTTTCATTTCGCGGTAAGTATTCCGCACCTGCTCACGAATACGCAGTTGCTCCGTCTGAGGGAGTTCTTTCCAGACTTGGAAATGAGCCGCTTGTTTTAAGATCGCGTCTATGCCCGGGAATGCTCGTTCCTTAACTTCGTTTAACTTTTCCATACGTTTTTCTTCAGCTGTACCCAAGTTGTTTAATAGCTTCTGTAAAACAGCCTGCTTTTGAGTATTAGTCTCCTCGGCTAATTTATTAGTCAGGTCGGCCTGCAAAACATGTAGCCTTTCAACTCTGGCGGAAATTCTTTCGGCGGCATCTTCATTATGTTGTTGCCATAATTCCAATGCTTTGGAGGTTAACTCTTCTGGGTTAATATCCTGCAAGGCCTCCCACTCCTGCATTCTCTCTTCTATTAATCGGGTATTAAATTTCGCCCTGGATTGGTCGGACCCTGATATCCATTTTTCCTGCCACTGTTCCATGGCTTGGTCAAGATTGTAGAGAGGATCGCCCGGAACGGCACTGTCCGCTACCACGGCCGTACCTCCTCCTAAAACTAAAACACCTGCGATGATCCATAGTATAAACCCCATAAATTACTCCTTTTGGATATTTAAATAATATGTTCACTATACCCTGATTTTATCATATCTTTTTCTGATTGATTCCGTTGCGCCTGGTTATTCATCTTGGTCTGACGCAGGACCAGAACAAAAAATCACCGTGGTGACAATTATGAGAACTCAAAAACACAAAGGGAAACAAGTTGACGGATTAGGGGAAAGCAAAGGAGCCCCCGAAGGGGCTCGCTGACATGAGAATCACATTAATCGGAGGAAACCTTTGTAATATTTCTTGGCCTGGCATCAACCAGTAGCCATAATTCTATACAGCATCTCTGCTGCCAGTAACCAACGATTAACCGATTCCATAAATATTATACACGAAAAATGCCATAGCAATACCTTTCTTCCATACATCCGCTTTTCATTATTTGTCATCCTGAGCGATAGTCGAAGGATCTGGATAAATCCGACATAGTCGGATTTATTGTTTTAATAAGATTGTCTTTCTTTTGTCTTACCCATCCTTTGAGCTGTTTTTCTCGAGTAATAGCATCGGTAATACTGGGGCAGAAATCAAAATAAACTAACTTCTTAGTTTTGTATTTCTGAGAGAAACCTGGGATAAGCTCTTTCTTATGTTCATATATTCTTCTGGTCAGATTATTGGTTACCCCAATGTATAAGACTCCTGACCTACTCGCCATAATATAAACATAATATTCCTTCATAACCTTATTGTACGAGATCCTTCGACAAGCTCAGGATGACAGGATACGGCTCAGGATGACAGGATACGGTTCAGGATGATGGAGGAACAGGTTGGGATGATAAAAATAATTACAAAGCGCCAGTTATGATACCGCCGCCGAGACAGATATCGCCTTTGTACAAAACCAGAGATTGGCCGGGGGTAATGGCGCGCTCCGGTTTCACAAATTCAAAAAAGTAGCCTTTTTTGTCCTTGCCCAATTTCCCCCGAGTTACCGAAGGAGTGTACCGCGATTTAGCCGTAAGCACGATCTTCATTAAGTTTTGAGGAATAATGGTTTTAGCATTAATCAAATGAAAATCCTTTAGACGAGCGATTTTGGAATAAGTATCCTTGTCATCTCCCACAATTACCTGATTTTTCTTCATGTCTTTTCCGATAACATACAAGGGTTTAACTGTCCCGGATAAGCCTTCGATCCGCCGTTGGCCAATCGTGTAAAACCAGGCGCCTTCATGCTTGCCGATCTTTCTGCCTTCTTTGGTCACAATATCCCCTTCTTTTTCAGATAGCCTGGTTTTAAGAAAAGATTTTACATTAATATTCCCGATAAAGCAGATCCCCTGGCTATCGCGTCGTCCGGCAGTCGGGAGTTTAACCTTCTTAGCCATCGCCCGAAGATCTTTTTTGATAAAATCCCCTACCGGAAAGATACACTTTTTAAGCTGATCCTGCGTTAATCTATAAACAAAATATGTCTGGTCCTTGATGGGATCTTTTCCTTTGAGAAGCTGATAATTCTTGCACCACTGATTACACTGATTAGAACCACTGATCGCACTGATTTGAACCACTGATCGCACTGATTTAAGATCTATAACACTTTTTTTGTCATTCTGAGCGGAACGAAGTGGAGTCGAAGAATCTCGGGATCCCTCCACTCCGCCCGCCCTGGGCGAGGCTCCGGTCGGGATGACAGAAGAATTGGTCGGGATGACAGAAGGAACAGTTGTGATGACAGAGGTGAGTTTAAATGATTTCGGATTGGCACAACGGCTCCTAATATGGTGGCCGGTGGCGATATAATCCGCACCTAATTTTAGGGCTTTTTTAAGAAAATCATCAAATTTGATCTCGGTGTTACACATTATATCTGGGTTAGGAGTTAGCCCAGCTTCATACCCCTTGAAGAAGGGGTCAATTACCCGTTTGCGATAATCCTGCTCAAAGCTCCACACCTGATAAGGGATTTTGAGAAATTTGCACACCTTGACCATATCCTTATAATCCTGGTATAGCGGACATTCCTCAATCCGTTTGATGGGGAAAGACCAGTTTTTCATATATACCCCCACGACCTCAAACCCCCAATCTTTCAGGAGATAGGCTGTGGCTGAGGAATCCACTCCCCCACTCATCGCTACAAAAACCACTGGAGCGGTCCGTTTTTTCTTAGGAATAACCTTTAGCGGGCTGGACACAAAATAATCCCTCCAATCCCAGCCCTTTGATCTCCCTTTAGCCGAATATCCCCCTCCTGCCCGAGGAGGGGTTGGGGGAGGTGGGAGTATATTCCCCGAGCTTGCGCTAGTCCTCCGTAGCTCGGAGAGCGAAGGATGGATCGAGGGGATACCCTTGGTAAGTTTTACCTTTTTCGCCATAATTTACCCCGTTAGAAGCAGGAAACGCCTTCGTTTCCGCCGGCTAAAGATATAATAATCATTTGATGAATTAATACTATAAACATATTTGAATATTGGTTATCCATGAAAGCGGCTTCTAACGGGGTTAACATATCACTGCCCCAACATTATACCGCCAATCACAAGCTTGACTAAGCATTTTTCCTGTGCTAGACTATAATAATCCTGATGGTCGTTGCTTAAGAAACCTCAGGAAGTACCTAAAAAATCACTCCTACCAAGGAGAAGGAGGGCAAAAATGCCCGATCAAGAAGAAAATATAATGGAACTGATTGAAATGCATGAAGCGGTAGCTGAAATGATCGAGATTATTGGCCACCATGGAACATTTGACCGTATGAGCGATCAAAATCAGGGTGCATTAGAAGCTCTTTTAGGGATTGTGCAGAAATCAGAGTGCGACTCTGTACACCGTGGTAAAATTCTGGCTGCTGTAGAAATAGTTGAGCGTTGCAATCCCGAGTATACAACAGTTATGCAGTTGTGTGCTCGGATCAGAGAGAGATTTCGACAACAAGAAGAACAATTAGGGCGCGACTTAAGGACCATCCAGTACCAAAACCCGTATGATACAATCTGAAATATAGACCACACCTAACAAAGGCACCCACCGGTGCCTTGTTTTTTTATATAAATAATACCGTCAATCCCCTCCTACACCTCCCCTTACTAAGGGGAGGATGGGTGGGGTTATTTTCAACGGCTCCCTGGCCGGGCAGGCAACCCGTTGAGCCGTTCATTCTTGGTTCTTTTTTTGGGTTTGTCCTTCACCATTGGAGTTTTCCCTGACCGAGCATTGGGGCTTGAGTATCCTTCCCTATCCCGACCATTGGAACCTGAGCGTACTGGATTAGTAAAATTAGCGCTCCGCGAAGCGGTTGTCTGAGGCCGATGGCATATCGGCCGAGTTTAGCGTAAGCCGGAAAGCTATATTTTACTTTATCCAGAGCGAAGGTGACTGGTCGGAGCTTTTACGCCACTTTTCTGGAAAAGTGGCAAGAATTAAGGTCGTTTTACAAAACGACCAGATTCTTCGACTACGCTCAGAATGACAGGTTATCGGGTAGCCCCTCGATCCATCCTTCGCTCTCCGAGCTACGGAGGACTAGCGCAAGCTCGGGGAATATACTCCCTCCTCCCCCAACCCCTCCTCCAGCAGGAGGGGAATTTTTCTATTACTTCTTGAAAAATTGGTACCACTTTTTCTCCTGCTTAGGAGGAAACAACAATAACGTAAGGTGGTCTAATTCTTTCTTCAAATCCCCTTTCAGGTCTTCCCGGACCTCGCGCCGCAATCCTTTTACCTCCGAGGCCAAGGTGTTGAGAGCAATTAATAGCTTTTGTTGGAATTGCTTTTCCGTCGCGGTAACTGCGCCTGTTCCCTTATCTCGGATCTTTGAATTTAACCGAGCCACAATCCCCTCTTTGGTATAAAGTTTAGAATCCTGCAAAAACTTTATCCGTTCCAACACCTTAACATCAGCATCAGTGAATATCCGATGATTATACTGATTCCGGTGGTTAGACAGAACTTCGTTAAAAGTTTTTTCCCAGTGACGAACCCGATTTTCAGATATTTTCAAAAATCGAGCTACTTCAGTAAGAGAATGTAGGTTTCCTTCTGGATCAGAAATGTCCGGGACAGAAGAACCTTCTGGAATTTGATTTTTAGTATCATCGGGAGTGGAAGAAACGACCGTTATAGCAACTTCATTATTACTTTCTGACCGCTCTTTGGCGTCTGTCACCATTTCTGCGGCTTTTTCGAGGGTTAACATGGGTTGTTAAGTTAAAAGTTATGTCCTATAGCTAATTTTTGCCGAGGTGTTGAGGTGGGTTAACAACCTGTTAACATGGGTTGTTAACCTCCCAATTCTTCTCCTATGATTCTTCAAAAATTCTTCGCGGAGGTTAACATGGGTTATCAACCACTTAACATGCCATGTCAACCTCTCCACTTTGAGGTTAACATGGGTTGTTAACCTCCGTCAATAATCACTGGTATGCCAATGAGGCATTATAGGCTCTGGTCCTATATTATATATATGAATAGTAGTCGGCTGATTTTTCCTTTGGAGGTTAACATGGGTTGTTAACCCAAAGCCCAAAAAGGTTCGACGGCCGTCGAACCACTTGACAACCCATGTTAACCTCTTATTTAGACAACTGTCTAAATGTTTTTTGTCCTTAGGTGTAGAAATTTTGGAAAAATGGGGGTTAACATGGGTTATCAACCCTAAAGTGCGCCATGAGAGCGATGTTTCGCCGAGGTGTTGAGGTGGGTTAACAACCCTTGTCCCCCTTTTGCTCACCACCTATGGACCAGAAATTGGGCCGAAGTGAAACTTCGGCCCAGAGTGATACTATAATGCATTTTGATCGCACCACGATCCTCAATTTTATGCCAAGCACCTTTCCCTAAACCCGGTCATTAGAGTTTGGGTGGTTTTGTTTTCTATCCCATTGAGCAAATGATGACGGTTTTTTTAGTCGGGCATTGGAGCCTGCCTGCCGGTTTACCTGCCGTTAGGCATGGTAGGCAGGGAGAGGCGTTATGAAATGCCTGCCCGTCGTAGCTTTAGTAAAGTCGGGAGTAAAATCTCTGTGGGTGAGGGCTATGTTTGATCCCGCCCCAGTTTAAGATCCTAAAATAAATTCAGGATGACGGGAAAGACAAAGATCCCTCGACTTCGCTTGGGATGACTGACAATAGGGTGGCGAAGGAAATAAAAAAAACCCCGGCAGTAGATCGGGTGATCACTACCAGGGTAATTTCCCGCTTCACAGCTTACAACAGCTTCCAAATCAATCTGTGTCCTTTAGGGATGTTATGAGGTGTGCCTGCTATGGCGGGAGCCTGTCTGAGACCTATGTATTAACTTAGCTGGGTAAAGAACCCTGCGGGATTAGGGTAAGGAATACCGTTTCGGAAGAGGGTGAGCGGGGATGGGGGAATAATTGGTGAGAAGGACCCGCTCGAAGGAAGGCCCAGCTCTAAGTTAACGGGGCAAAAGAAAAGGGGAGACCCGAGCAAAACAATCCCGGTTCAAATGGTTTTTGTTTTATTCAATAAATATGGCCCAGGTCTCCCTCGCAACTCCCTGATTGCTGGCCCTAACTTTTCCAAGTTAAGTTCAATCAGGAAGAATCCCTATATGTAAACGAACGATGGGGTTCCGACCGTTGAGAGTACAGTTGTTGGGTCAATTATGTTGTCTGTGCTCTCAGGTTACAATTCTGCCAGAATCCGCCATTAAAGTCAAATGAAGAATATTGAATTATGCGAAAATAACCCGAAGTAGGGGATAGGACAGTATTTTTTATAAATTAGTGGCTTTAAGTAGCTATGCTAATTCTGGAAACCACAGATTTATCTCAGTTTTTGCTTCCTCTACGTTTCCAGAAGCATGCACCAGATTAAAAACCGGCCTTTTTTCAGCATTAGCTAAGACTGCCGAATCTAAACCATATTTTCCTCTGATAGAACCAGCTTCAGCTTTGTTAGGAAGGGTATTGCCACATAACCGGCGAACATTAGATACGGCCAGAGGCCCTTCCCAAATCATAGCTACCACCGGACCGCTGGTGATAAAGTCCACCAACCAAACTTTTACCATTTTACCGATTTCTATCGGATCAGCCGTACCAAACTCTTTGATTACATCCATGCCTAACTCGGCACAACCATCTACAGTGTGCTGGCCAACACCTCCCAACCACTGATCTGCGCTCGGATAGTGTTTTTCCACTAAACCCCGTTCAGGTTGAAGCATCTTTATCGCCGCTAATTTGAGCCCTGATCGTTCAAAAGTAGCAATAACCTCCCCGACTAAACCCCGTTTTATTCCATCGGGCTTAACCATAACAAAAGTTTTTTCCATCATCTTCTCCTCTAATAAATTAACTTGTTAATTTATCCTGAGCTTGTCCCTGCCTACCATGCCTAACGGCAGGTAAACCGGCAGGCAGGTAAGGACTGCCCAAGTGTGCTTACTTGATTAACTTAACAAATTTAGCCTTGTCTGTATAAGGACCGATGACAGCTAAATGAATGTTATTAGTCTCGAATAGGTTTTTAGCCAATTTTTGTACTTGTTCTGCGGTCACTGCGCGGTATTTTCGCTTAATCTCTTTAATAGTCTCGACTTTACCGGCGATTAGCTCTTGATTGGCCAAGCCTCGAGCTATAAAGTCCGAGCGCTCTAATCTTAAAACCAGTTGGCCGATGATATCTTCTTTATTTTTCTTCAATTCTTCGGCCGAGATGGGTGAATTCATCATATTTTTTAGCTCTTCTATAATTAACTGGATAGCTAAATCAATTTTTTTGATGTTAACTCCCGCTGAAATGGTTAAATCACCGGCATCGGCGTAGTTATCGTGGGTAGCATTCACATAGTAGGCTAATCCGTGACGCTCTCTGATGCTCGTAAAAAGCCTTGAACTCATTCCGCCGCCAAGAACTACAGCGATAATGTCTGCGACGTATTTACGGGCATCCTGCGCACTTAAAGCAGGTACTCCTAAAATGAGATGTGCTTGTTCTGTCTTCTTGTTTATAATTTTTATCTTCGGTTTAGGTGGTTGCTGTGATTTATAGGGAATAGGAGTATTCTTCTTGCCGGATCCGGGAAGGATTAAATACTTACTGATTAATTTTTTTACCTCCGGCATACTCGTATTTCCTGCTACCGACACCACCACATTAGAAGCAGTGTATAGTTGCTTGCGATAATCGACGAAATCTTTTTTGCTAACAGAGCGAATAAATTTCATATCTCCCAGCACTTTTCTGCCCAAAGGATGTTCTCCGTACATCAGTTCTTGGAATTCGTCCGCCAAAATCGATCGGGGGATATCCCGGTACATATTGTATTCTTCGACGATTACTCCTTTTTCTCTGGCGATATCATCGTCTTTGAATTTGGAGTTAAGCAACATATCCGACAACACATCAAAAGCCAGGGAGATATTCTCCTTAGCTACCTTGATGTAATAACCAACTGTTTCCGGACTGGTCCAGGCATTAAATTCTCCTCCGACAGCATCAACTGCGGCGGCCACATCATAAGGAGTCTTGTAGCGGTCTCCTCCTTTGAAGAACATATGCTCCAAAAAATGAGCAATACCGTTGTTCTTGATAGTCTCAAAGCGGGAACCCGCTCTTATGGTAATAAACACCGACACCGATTCAATAGATGACATCGGCGCCACTATTACCCGTAGTTTATTAGGCAGGATAGTTTTATGAATACTCAGCATCGAGTTATTGATTGATTATTATTTAGCCATCTCCTCCGCCCGCAGTTCGCGGATTACATTCACCTTGACTGTGCCTGGATAGGTCATCTCTTTTTCAATCTTTTGGGCCATCTCTTTGGCTAATTTGATAATACCTAAATCATCAACTTCTTCTGGGATGACCAATACTCGCACTTCGCGACCAGCTTGAATGGCATAAACCCGATCAATGCCCGGAAAACTCTTGGCGATGTTCTCCAGATCACTTAACCGCTTAATGAATTGTTCCAGGCTCTCGCGCCGCGCTCCCGGACGAGATGCAGAAATTGCATCTGCCGCCATGGAGATAAAGTCGATAGCGCTTTTAGGCCCACCGGCATCTTCATGAGAGACTTCTACCGCTTGGATAACTTCTTTGGGCAATCCATATTTCACCGCGATATCCCGAGAGAGTTCAGCGTGACCACCTTCAAATTCATGGTCTAAAGCTTTCCCGATATCGTGCATCAGGGCGGCTAATTTAGACAATCTGATATCGGCACCTATCTGAGAAGCCATCAAACCAGCCAAATGGGCCGTTTCAACGGAATGCTGAAGAATATTTTGGCCGTAGCTGGTACGATACTTCAACCGTCCGACCAATTTAATCAAATCTAAGGGCAATCCAGTCAAGCCCAACTCCATTACTGCCTCTTCTCCGGATTTCTTAATCTCGTTATTAATTTCTTTTTGGGCACGCTCTACCACCTCTTCAATCCGAGCAGGCTGAATCCGGCCATCAGAAACTAATTTCTCTAAGGCATTTTTGGCAATCGCCCGGCGCACCGGATCAAAACAAGATACTACGACAACATCGGGAGTGTCATCCACAATCAAATCCACTCCGGTTGCCCGTTCAAAAGCCTGAATATTGCGCCCCTCTTTACCAATAATTCTTCCTTTCATTTCGTCTGAAGGGATTGGCACTACATTAGTGGTAATCTCGGAGGCAGTTTCTCCAGCATAACGTTGGATAGCGGTGGCGATAATATCGCGAGCTTTGGCATCGGCTTCTTCTCTGGCCTTGCTCTCAATATCTTTCATCAGTTTAAGGATATCTTCCTTAACATCCTTCTCTGTCCGCTTCAACAGCAGTTCTTTAGCCTCTTCTTTGGTCAATTTGGCAATGGAAGCTAATTTATCTTCTTGTTGATCCTTAATTTTTAAGATTTCTTCCTTAACCTCCTTGATATTTTTGTCTTGCTCGTAAATGGTTTCTTGTTTTTTATCCAACTCCATCGCCCGCTTATCCAAATTCTCATCTTTCTGGCGCAGACGTTTATCTAATTCGGATAGTTCAGTGCGACGTTGCTGTTCTTCCTTTTCAAACCGTTCCCGGATTTTGGAAGCTTCCTCTTTGGCCGAAATAACAATTTCTTTTTCTTTTTTGGCCGCTTCTTCTAATTTTTCCTGGGCCTTTTTGATGATCTTATCGGCCTCTGCTTCGGCATGACTAACCTTGCGTTGAGTGAGTACCAAACGCAGATAGTAGCCTAACGCTGTTCCCCCCAACAACCAAAGTAGAATTATTAACCAGCTTTCCATAATTTTAATCTCCCTCTGAATTAATTCAGGCGGATGGCGTCATCTAAAAATTTGGATAGACTATCCCTTTAGAAACCGTTTGATCTGTCCTTCAATTGTCTTTAAGCTGAAGAAAGTTAAGCTCAATTGCATGGAAATTTTTAGAAGTTGCCAACCGTGTAACACCTGAATATGGTTGATATAGCGTTGCGGGATGCCTATAAAACTGTGACCGCAACAACCCTAATCTACCAGACGCGGGGGAGCGTGTCAAAGAAAGTAGTGACCAATTAGCCCCTTGTTCAAAAAACCCTCCTAAACGGGCTCGGTGGCCTGTTGTTAGAGGTTGTTATGGCATATCAACACCCTCGCTAAAATCAGCCCTGGAAGCCAAAAGCGAGGTTGACAACCCATGTTAACCCCTTGTTACTATTGCTTAACAACCCCTGTTACTTCTGGCTCTTTGTGGCCCCCTCCGCTCAGTCTCTTTTTTCACTGTCTTCACTCTTTCAGTCTTTATTTCAGCCCCTCTCCTTCAATCCCTATTTCAACATTGCCTCGCTACCTCTTTCAAAGCCTCGTTCCCTCTTTCAAAGCTTCGCTCCCTCTTGCCTCGCCACTTCTTTCAAAACTTCGTTCCCTCTTTCAGAGCCAAAGCCTCATTACCAAAAAATCGTCATCAGTGCTACAGTACGTACTGTGTTATGATAAAATTATGCGATCAATCCGATCAGACCAAAGAAGAGCCAAGACTAAATCACAAGCCCTAACAAAAGGGGGGACGGGTGAATATTATGTTGATCCCGCTACCATCAAAGAACTATCTCGTATCGTTTCTGCAACTTCGAGTAACCAAATGGAGAAGTTTTTAGAAGCTCTGCTTACCAAAAAAGAGTTAGTGAACATCACCCGCCGCATTGCCATAGCCAAAATGATTTTAGCTAATATGACCTATGAGGAGATCAGTGCTGAGACCAAGGCTTCCAAAAGCACACTTCAATTAGTCAAACAAAGCCTTTATGAGAATGAGGGACTGCTGGGGGATATTATCTCACGGCATACTAAAATTCCTCGTCGCTCTGCTCCTAAGGATCGCATCGATCCGACTACACTCTATTTCCAACGAAGAATACGCAAAGGTAAATAATCCTCTTAAACACAGTACGTACTGTGTTTAAGAGGCGTTCTTATTGAGATAGGGATCATTAAATTAGAATCTATGGGCAAGAACAAAACCAACAAATATAAAGGGGTTGGGAGAAGAATAAAGCAAAGGTAACACAAGCGGATAAAAACAATAAAAAAACAACGAAAGGAGGGAAATGAAAAAAATCGGAACCTGTCTAATGGTTTTTTGCTTAGTACTGGCTTTTTGGCAACCATTACAAGGCCGTGCAGAACCAACTGAGCCTGAAATTCCGGACGTTATCATCAACGAGATCGCTTGGGCTGGAAGTTCGTCTGATGGTTCGGACGAGTGGATAGAATTAAAAAACACCACTGATAGTGATATCCCGATCGCTGATTGGCAAATTACGAAATATATCAAGAGTTCCGACAAGGAAGCTTTAATGTTGGCAATTCCAGCTGATGTCAATCCTGACCCAGAAATCTTCACAACACCCATTATCCCAAAACAAGGATATTTTTTGATTTCCCATTATGGGCCTGATGATCCAACTGGTTCGGAAAAACCGCCGTCAGTTTTGAGTGTAGAGCCCGATTACAAAACTAGCAGTGTGACTCTCGCCAATAGCAATTTACAAATCCGTATTTATGATGGTCCCTTCGCTACTAGTCAGGTCATTGATACTGCTGGCGACAGAGGAGATGGATATCCGTTTTTTGGTAGTAATAGCGCCAAAACATCCATGGAGCGCGACGCGATCTTTGCTGATGGTGATGCAAAAAACAGCTGGCACGAAGCAACCGAATCCAAAAATCTAGATTCTGATCCCGGGGTATTCGACAAAGCTACTCCAAAAGAAGTTAATTCACCTGAGCCACCGCCAGTCCCGACTATCGATCACATGGTGCCAGCAATTCCAGCCCCAGTAACACTAGATACTGATTTTGTTATTGAAGAAATTGTCGGAGAAAACTTTGCCACCACTGAAAATTTGCAAGTTAAGTTAGAGAAAGAGAGTAACACTGTCCCAGCTACCGAATGGCAAAGAATTGACTTTCCCCCTTTCACGACTCTCACGCAAGTTCGTTTCCACATCCCTCCTGATGCAGAAACAGGGCAATGGGATTTAATAATTATTAATCTTGATCAGCCCGATAAGCCAGCCATTCTCATCAATGCAGTAGAAATTTTGGAACTTGAAGAAGAACCAGAAATACCGGTTTATTCTGACAATATTATTTTGAGCGAACTCTATCCTCACCCTGCTACTGGTCAAGAGGAATATATCGAACTATATAACACAGGGGATGGTTCCGTTAATCTCCAGGGCTGGAAATTAGATGATCAGTCGCCGGGGGGCTCGGCCGCATATACCATCAGCGCTACTACCATCATTGCTCCGCATCAATATCTCATTTTTTTTAAATCGCAAACTCACCTTTACCTCAACGACACAGGGGATTATGCCCGCCTTCTGCAACCGAATGATAACTTGGTAGACAGTACGCCAAATTATGGCACTGCAACGACCGGTTATTCTTATTCCAAAATTAACAGCAACTGGCAATGGTCCAAACGGGTGACACCTAACGCGGCCAACATCTATGAAAGTACTGCCGAAGAAGAGGATGAAGAAAACGAAATAGACCAAGATCCCGAGAGTCTACAACCAAACGAGATTACTATCCAGTTAGAGGCCGACGACATCGCTGCCACATCAGTGATGCTGATCTGGAAGATTAATCTTCCGGGCGCTATTGGAGATATTAAAATCTATCAATCGGGAAAATCGGGCCAACTTGGATCTGAAATCGGTCAGACTTCCTACAACAATACCGAGTATCTGGTAAAAGATTTGTCGGCCAAGACTCGCTACTATTTTACGGTTGAGGGAACTTATAACGCCGATGATGTTCCATCCAACCAAATTGAAATAACTACGGCCAATGGGAAAGCTGTCGTTAGCCCAGGGGATTCCGGTATTCCCAAACAAATTATTATCAGCGAAATTCTGCCCAATCCAAACGCCGGCGACAACGAATTTATTGAGCTGTACAACCCGAGCGAACAGGCAATCGATATTACCGGGTGGAAATTGCGCGACGCCAGTGGAAAAACTTTTGTCATCACCGCTATGGATTTCACAGAAATGCTTATCGCCGCAACGGACGAGGAAGACGAGGAAGAAAATGCCGCATTGTTAAAACCTTATCAGTATCTGCTGTTGGAGTATCCGATTACCCATATTCGTCTAAATAATTCCGGAGGAGAAGCTGTCCAACTCTTGGACCCTAATGATAACTTGATTGATGAGGTTAGCTACGCCGGGTCAGCGAAACAAGGCGAGGCGTATGTTTTGGCCCCCAACGATCACTGGTTCTGGTCCAACGAAACTACCCCTGGGGAGGCCAACGATATCAGTTTTGCTTCCGTTGAAGGCGACAGTGATTGGTATTTAGTTGATAGCGGACATTTTGCCCGTTGGCCGATGTTCTGCTGGATTAGCCTGTTTCTTTCTGGCATAATACTTTCTTACCTCAAAAAATATGGCGATCCGAAATTACATCACTCGTAGCGCCGCAGAGACCCAAAAGTTGGGGGAGAGTTTAGGTAAAAAATTATCTCCTCCTGCAATTATCGCTTTTGAATCAGACTTGGGTGGCGGAAAAACCACTCTCATCCAAGGGCTGGCTAAAGGACTGGGCATTAAAGGGAAAGTAATCAGTCCGACTTTTGTATTAGAAAAAATATATGTTGTCCCCAAGAAAAAATTTTCCTTGTATCATTATGACGTTTACCGATTGGCTCCTGACCCGCTTCTTATAGGAGAGATTTTAGAAAATGCCGAAGACAACATTGTGGCGATTGAATGGGCCGATAGAATAAAAGAACACCTGCCCAAAAACACGGTTTGGGTCAAAATCTCGCTTGGCAAAAACGACGACCGGCAAATAAAGATAGTATCCGCCTCTCGTCATCCTCGGGCTTGCGTAAGTCCTCTGTAGCCTTTTTTACTCGGCGTAACTTTAGTGAAGATGGATAGGCGAAGGATGGAACCCGAGGATCCCCTGGCCGTGTCATGCGGACTCGTCCGCGGGCAGGCAGGCAGAAAAACAAATAGAAAAGAATATCTTATTGGTCTGGATTCCCGAATAATTCCAATTACCAGAAAGGTAATTGGGTCGGGAATGACAGTGAGGAGGAGCCGATATATTAATCTCTGGTTTCAAATATGCCCAAGAAAACATATATTTTAGCGATTGACACTACTGCTGACAATGCTGGGATCGGCTTGGCAGGGGAAGGTTTAAACAAAATTGTTACTTGGATATCGGAGCGTAATCAATCCCAGGAACTTTTGCCTAAAATTGACCAGCTGTTAAAAGCCAATGGAGTCGGACCAGAGCAATTAAAATGGGTGGCGGTTAATTTGGGACCAGGCTCTTTCACTGGGCTTAGAGTGGGTATTAGTGTGGCCAATACCTTTGGCTATGCACTCTCTGTACCCATAATTGGGAAAGCTAATTTGGTTGGAGAAACCAAAGAGCGAATGCACCAACTGCTGGGCCTGACCACCAAATCAAAAAAATTCCGGCAAGTACTGCCTGTCTATGGAAGAGAGCCCCACATTACCCAACCCCGAATTCGGCGTTAATTTTGGACAATAAATTGAGAGAAGCTGCCGATAGTCGGCAGATTTTGGCCAGTAACCGCAGAGGCAGGATTAGAGGTGGTGGAAGAGGCGATATTTTTGGATGAACGAATTACCTCGTTAACCACTTCTTGAGGTGGAAGATTAGCTTGGCCTTGTCCGACAATCATCACATCAGAACGCTGGCCAAACCACATATAGTTCTGATTGATATATTTATGACCCAAAATAATAACCAACAACAAAGCAAAACCAACCGCGAAGAAGATCGTGGAAGCGGGTAAGCAATAGTTTTTGGGGTAAGTGATTTTCATTTTTGTTTTATTTTACTAAATGGCTAATCTCTTATGGTTTTGGAGCGCCATTACCCAAGTTGGTCAGTCCATACAACACATCAATAGAGTTGACCAACCCGTCAAAGTTGATATCGGGTAGATAGATATCAGTGATTTTGAACCAACTATCAACCAAAAGCTTGAGGTCGTCGGCCAGAGGAACTAATTTACTAACCACATTGTCATGATAACCAGGATAAACTTCCGAGACTCCAGAAGCGGTGACAATGTCGCCAGCTAATAGCCCGCGGCCACCGTTGACCGTGGTGAAGTCAACAACAATAGGTGCATCGTCAGTGGGAGTAGTCCCTGAAGAAATGTTGACATTGGCTACCGCCAAGTGCTGTTTGCCTTTCGCCCAGAGAGTATAGGTGTGGTCAGAGTAGAAGTAGAATAACAAATTATTGCCTCCGCTGTTCAAAAGGGGGCAGTAATTAGGTTGGTCGGGGCTGGTGGCGTTGCGTGCATTCTTGGTACATTCTTTTTTGAACCATAGATCACCATTACTACTCCAATTATTATCTTTAGCAATAATCAAGACTTTATTGTCGTAATCCTGAGCTTGGAAAGGTACTGTCACCTCAAAATGGCGAGCAACCAACACTCCTTCAGCTTCAAACTTAATCCAACCCGGGAGCATAATTGTATTTTCTATGGTAGCAGTGACAGCACTCAAACCAGTTTGCCCCGAACTAACTCGGTAGACAGCCTTGCCATCAACATCAGTCGTCTGGGTGGCAGAAGGCCAGATTTTGTCTTTCAACGCACCGCGATCGGTGGTTAAAACCACTGATTTATTAGCAAGTGGTGTCCCTATGCCATTACGAACCGTGACGGTAAGTTCCACGAAGGGATTACCATCGCCATCTGGATCAGTCGGGACTGCTGAGCTCTGTGGCTCAAGAGTAGAGGTTAGACCGCTTGGATCAGTTGAACCAACTCCAACCTTGGTAATAACCACTGTTCCATAAACCGTCACTGTATCACTGATCTTCGCCGCCGCCTCAATCGTATCGGTGTCGTCAACAATTCCGGTATTAACAGTGTAAGTACTATTTGCCAATCCTGAACCATTAGTGTCATAAGGACCCTGATCGACTTCACCATAATCAGAATCGGCGACAGTATCAATAATGGCAAAAGTAACTGATTTGTTATTTTGATAATCAATACTACCAGTAAATTCGTTAATATGACCAACCGTAGCAGTAAGATCAGATTGATTGTTGATAGATCGAACAATGGGATTGGGTTCGGCGATTAGATCGACAAAATATCCAGTGGAAGTAGTTACAAAGAATAATTTTGTTCCTTCGGCTGTTTCGTTGTAATCGGGATTGTTAACTCCACCGCTAACTACCTGAATATTCCAATAACCCATAGTAGCCTTCTCGGTGATATCTATATCTACGGTCAAATATTCAAGTTTGGTGTAGCCTGTAGGCGGATCAATACCAGGAATCACGGTAGCTGTAACGCCTCCTGTATCACCGCCATTTTCAGGCTTGAACGGAGTAAAGGTAACCACTGATTGAGCATCTCCGACATAATCTACAAAATTAGTGCCCAAGCCAATAATTCCTACCCGCAAATCCTGTTGGCCCCGCAGACCCTGGTTAGGCTCCAGCCGAACGATAATAGCCTGGTCACCATAATCACTGGGATAGACAACAAACGGTGCGGTTTCCGTGTAAAGCACATCCATATTGCCGCCATTAATGGGATCGGGCTCGCTAACTAAAGTGTTCACACAAAAAGTCCACACTCCTACTTGGGCAGAAAGACCGATCGCGATGCCATCCAGCGCTGTTAATTTTTGTTGGCTATTACCAAGGTCAGCCACCGTTAGATTATTCGGTTGGCCATTGGCATCGTGGTTGTTGAAGATAATGTTATTAGCATCTCCTGCAGATTTCTGATGATAGATCGGCACCATCCCAACAATTTTTTTACCATTGTAAACACCAATAACAAAGATATGAATAATTGTCTTAACATCCGCTTGATTATAATTCAACACCAAGAAAGCATCGGTAGTACCCCGATTAACTTCGGTAAGAGTGCCTGTAGGGTCATCCGTGACTGGCGGATAGGTATCCCAATTAATTTCGCTGGCTAGGATGAACCCCCCAAAATTAGTGGGAAGAGCGGAAATCTGGGAAGAAGAGTTTGTCCCTTTTAAGTAGTTAGGGTCCGCTATTAACACCATCTCTAAATATCCATTAGCTTCTACTAAGGGTAACCACAGCATACTGGTGGAGTTATTAGAGAAAGTAGCTTTTATCTTTAAGATACCCGTTGTATCGCTGGCTTGGTAGGTAAAGGTGGCTTGTTTATTAGCGTTGGCATAAACTGTTTTGCTGGCCGCACAACCGAAATCAGAACTTGGGACCAAACAGCCTCCACCTTCAATAATTTCAATCGTTACCGCTTCATTGGCGGTATTGGCATCTACAACAAATTGGGTAGCAGAGATCCCATCGGCGATTAACTGGAGATTATTAATATCTTGTCCTGGCGTGCTGAATCTATTGCTGGGGGCAACGAAACTTACCGTAGTGTTGTAGTTATCATTAGTTTCGGTTGCTGTCCATAAAGTGTCTTGGCCGACGGCCTCCAAGGGAGAGAGGGCTGTTTGCCCTTGGCCTTGTTTGCCGGAGCTCGGCGAAAGCGACAAAATTCTGCCTTCTAATGTGAATTTCACCACTGTAGTCTTGTATTTACAATACGGGGGCAAATCAGGAGGATTTTCATAATTCGGGATAGTATAGTAACCATAGATGATACTTGATCCACGCAAGTCTGATGTTACTATGGTTTGGGCTTGGCCTTTTTCATCGGTGATTAATTGGGGGTTGGCAAAATGATCGGGAGAAGTGTCCGGATCAAAATAGTTGCGATTAGATGTAAGCAAAACGGTGAATCCAGGAATGGGCAAGTTCTTGTAGTCTTTAATAGTGACTTCAAGCAAAGATGTGTCTATATCATCTGCCTTCACAACATGCGGATCGGCAGTGAGATCGCTATACAAAGCGGAAGGATGCCCTTCGCGAGTAAAGATGAGCGGCGCCCACCCAACCCCTTCTTGTTTTTCGCCAGTGCCAACACTGGCATTGTCAATGTAAACATAGCCCCGCACTTCTTCAAATATTGGTTGGCCCGTATCGGCATCAGTCGCGAAACCGGACAGTAGCCTGAACGTGGCTTGGCCATTTCCATCTACCTCCACTAACTGATTTTGCCAACCTGCCGGAACACTACCAGAATAAGGAGTGCCAATAATCCGGATGTCGTCGCGATAGTAATCAGGGGACCCGTATTTATCAATGGCAGGCGCACTACTCCGGCTGGTGTATAAGCTCACCGTAACAATATTGTCACCGACACTTGTTACTGGATCGCCGTAGTAATCTTTCAGAAAGATAGTGGCGGTACCGTAATCATAGTGATCATTCCATACTGTCGCCACCTCTGTGTCTACCCCATCTATGTCAACTTCGGTGTAACTGTCGCGTAGAGGCTTAATAACAATTGTGGATTGAGAAGGATCTACCACGCCCGGTCTACCGTACGTAAAAGGTCCGAGCCATTCCACCTGGCGACTTAGAGTGGGATTAGCCTGATTAGGCTCGGCACCACCGACTTTATAGAGATAAATAATTTTCCCCCCAGAAACTCCACCGACGCTGGAAATAACGTTTCCGAAATCATAAAAAGCTTTGTTGATGTGAAAGTCGCTGTCAGTAGAATTGATCTTGCTCCACTGACCGCTTCCATCAGTTAATAAATCAAATCGGCGAGTCTGGGTCGTGGTAACATCAGAAATATCTGGTACATAATCATTATTATAAGGAGCATCTGAACCTTCTGCCGAACCTTGGAAAGTGGTTTGGCCACCTAAAACAATAGCATAACCACCGATTCCTGAAGAACTGGCATTAAAACTCGGGATTAGTTTATCCCCGGAAGTTGAATCTTGCCAAGTATTGCCAGCCGAATAGTGTTCTGAGCGATCCGAAACTTTTACCGATATTCCCCATTTAGACAATCCACCACCTGCAGGATAAGTGGTTCTTAAAGCCGGCCAGAACTTTCCAGGGTCTTCCGCTCCCGGCCAAGTATCAGTGAATCCTTTGTTATTTTCATTAGCCAGTCCACCTGTAATCAACCAGTCTATCACACCTGGTTGAGGTTCCAATTTGGCCAAGCTGAAGAAGGCACCAGGGTCAGGAGCCGGGAAGAAGTCCTCATCAAAAGTTTCAATATTTAGGGCAGAGTCAAGATTTGTGCCCTTCCAAATCAAATTAGATGGGGACCATTCGTAGGCACGGTTACCTGCAAATTTATAATGATACAGATCGTTTGGGAATAGAATACCATTAGTGATGGGATCAATAGCATCCTCTAACACCCAAAACGTATAAGCTTCTGTTTGGAAGAAATAATCCTCTCCCGCCCAATTATATCGAATGATGGGAGTGGACCAGGTCGCGCCACCCAATACATACAACCGTTGGTCCGTGGCTGTGCCTGTCACTACTAATTTATGTCCGTAGCGCCCTTGGGGAGCGGGATAAACATAGAAATATGGAGTACCAGTAGGAGCAGGATAGAAAAGATCAACCACAATGCGCAAATGGCCTAAATGAGCAACTTTCCCGCCGGAACTGCCATACTCTTCCCAAGTGGTGATCAGTTTTCCATAGTAATCATTACCAGAAGTCTCAATGCTCTCTGGATAACCTCCGGCATTTTGGTTGGTGCCCAACTCGCCAATATGCTGGCTGGAAAAATCATCTAATTTAATGGAATAGTGCTCACTTACTGTGGTAGCAAACGCGCCACTTATGAGCGCTTGCGAAAATTGATCGGCAATATTGGGTTCATTGCCAGCCGCAATGTGCACCTGGCCATCATCCATCCCTAAGTTAAGGTCATCTTGGCCTGGGCCCTGTATAACATCTGTGCCACCATCAAGAATATCATCGTCGATTCCGCCATCTTTTAGTGTTAATCCTACTGGACCGATTAATCTGCGGCCGTTGTCCTGCGTGCGCAGAACTTTATATTTTTCATTCCATTTCGTTTTATCGTCATCGGGCAGAAGCGGATCTTTTACTTGGTAGTGATCGTTGTACCAAGAGTAGCTTGTAGGCAGATATTTGCCGAAGATATTACCATAAACTCCGCCCACAATATGGAACTGGCCGCCAAACTCAACCGTCTCCGGATAAAAATTAAGTCCAGTAAGCAAAGCCACTGGTTGCCAACCATTCGCTTCGTTGTCTAAATCTAATCTTTCAATCGTGGAGAAGAGCAGAGGATTATCAATCTCATCATCATCAATATCGGGGATATGAATATCCCCGCTAATAACATAGAGCCAATGCTTATCCGATAAATTCAAATAATACGTTGCGAATTCGGCGTGACCGGTATAGAGAGACGGAGCGGCCTCCCAAGCCACCGATGGGGCAATCTTTCCATCACTATCCAATTTAATTCGCTGGACTGTGTCTAAAAGACGCAGTCGTTTCTCTCCGCCTACAGTGTAATATTCTGCACCACCAATCACATATAAATAGCGGTTGCCATTAGGGTGATCTATTTCAATCGTTTTTCCGTGGGCAGTCCCACCGGTGATTAGTCTGGTGTCAGTAGTCCACGATGGGCCTTCTTCTGCTTGACCGCGCAACCAGCGCCACATCTGGCTTAAATCCTGGTTAAATAAAATTATAACCACTACCAGAACCAGCCCTAAACTCCCCGCGACTATTCTGCGGTAGTTGCGCCGATCCCCGAAATAGTAGTTAATGCGTTGCCAAATAGACATTAGATTTTGTTTCTTTTTTAATTTTAACAGATGAAGGAACAGAGAACTACTTTATCTTATTATTTAATACTTTATTATACTACACTTTTACAATTTTGTCAAGAGCAGTCACTAACCCATCACGAAAGTGGTATTGGAGAATAATATTGTTGAATCAACAGACTAATAATATCTTCGTCAGCTAAAACAAAAAATGCTGGAGCTCCGCAAGCGGTAGGAACCTCTTTGACTAATTCTTCCGACAATCGTGCCACCGCTACCATCACCACGCCGTTAGCAGTTTTATGAATGGGCATAAGATGATATTTGGTGACTGTATTGTAATTTAGACACCGCGCAACTTCCGCATCCACAGCAAAATATCTCAAATCAACTTGGGGGATATGGTATTGAGCGCTAAGAGCACCCAACAAATCAACCTTGCTAACAAAGCCTTGTTGCAAAAGAATCTGGCCAATTAGTTTGCGAGACACTGCTTGTTCGGCTAAGGCCATTTCTAATTGATCGGGAGTAATTAAATTCTTGGTCAGCAACAACTCTCCTAACCGCATCGCTGGGGGAGTGTACACAAAATCATAACCAGCCGCCGCCTTGACACTGGTTGCTCGTTGGGCTAAGTCAGTAATATCTTTGACAGCTTGGTGGGGACGATAAATAGATTTCAAACGGAATGAACCTTGCTTGGAGGCAGTCTGAATAATAATGTCGCCACAGCGAAACAAAGTGGCGAGGGGACCAGCAGTGCGATCGGTGATGTCCTGAATTTGGCGCAAAGAAAGCTCGGAACGATTATACAAAAAGAAAGCAATTAGCTGTGAATCAATTAGGTTCTCTTCGGTCACGATCCAAATATCAAAATACCAAAAGAGCCATTGAGTCATTAGGTAGCTCAAGATAAAAAACAAGGCTAACCCCGTGAACATAACCACTTCGGGTTGATAGGTCTGCCAGGCCAAAGGTGCAATGTTGATCAAAACTACTAAGGCTATACCAACGATAATCAACATAACTACCGTCATAATAAAAGGAACCACTAAATCTACTATGTGGCGGCGATAGAATAAAATTCCAGTAGCGTACGGTGGATTGGAGTCGTTTTGAGAAGAAATATTCATTAAATTGGTTGAACATTAAAAAATATCGCTATTACTCCCGCCACCACCAAAGAAAGGCCGATCAGCGAACTGGCCACGATGATATAACCCGTAGTGAAAGCGATAGCGCGCCGGGCCTGGACTAAAGTCAACTGGCGCTGGTATTTGAAAACATGATAAACAATGATAGCGCCATAAGCTATCGCCAACATCAAAATAAGAACATAAATAACCAGTAAAACCAGGCCCATCGTATTAAATTTTATCGGTAAGAGCAGGCTGAACCGATTCTTTTGGTTGAGGCACTAATTTGCCTAAATGTTGGTAGGCTTTGGCAGTAGCCACCCGACCCTGAGCAGTGCGATTAATAAAGCCTGCTTGCAATAAATATGGTTCATAAACCTCTTCTATGGTTTGTTTTTCTTCGGCGATTGCCGCCGCTATGGCGGCGATACCGGCTGGTCCTCCCTGGAACCGGGTGATTAAACAATCCAAAATTTTACGATCTACCGCATCTAAACCATTGTCATCAATCGTCATCAAAGTAAGAGCTTCGTGAATGATAGTAGGGTTAACCTTCCCATTATTTTTAGCTTGGGCAAAATCGCGCACTCGCTTTAAGATCCGATTAGCAGTGCGCGGAGTGCGGCGAGAAGCTTGGGCAATTAAACGAGTATACTCCGGCTTTAAATCAACTCCTAAAATTTTAGCGGAGCGTTGTACAATTGCTTCAATGTCCACCTCTTCGTAAAAATCCAAACGGTGAGTAGCCCCAAACCGATCCCGTAAAGGAGAGGAAAGGGCTCCTGCCCGGGTAGTGGCACCGATCAGAGTAAATTTAGCCGTATCAATACGCAGTGACCTTGCGGCTGGACCCTTGCCGATAATAATATCAATAGCAAAATCCTCCATTGCGCTGTACAGCACTTCTTCGACATTACGGCCTAACCGATGAATCTCATCGATGAATAAAATATCTCCGTCGCTAAGATTAGTTACCAAAGAAGCCAGATCGCCGGGACGCTCGATGGCAGAACCAGACGTTGCTCGAAGCGAACCACCCATGCGACCAGCGATAATGTGCGCCAAAGTAGTTTTACCTAACCCCGGAGGACCAAACAACAAAATATGATCTAATGGTTCTTTTCTTTGCTGTGCCGCTTGAACTGCAATTTCTAAACTCTGTTTAATTTTGTCCTGGCCAATATATTCGACAAAAGTTTTCGGCCGCAAAGTGCGGTCTAATTCTTCTTCTCCTGGTTTTAGCCGGGCATCGGCCACCCGGATCCCATCGTCAATTTTACCTACCATACACCCATTATAGCCCGAAAATCCACACTCCACCCAGAGTCAAAAAAGTAACAATAATTCCTGCCAAAATCACTCCGATAAGCAAATTAGGCAAAGCATAATGCCATTTGATGCCGAACAAATAGGCTAACAAGGCGCCAGTCCAACCACCAGTCAAAGGCAGAGGAATAGCAACAAAAAGAAGCAGGGCCAGACTGCCATAACGATCGAATTTCGCTGAATGCCTGTGATAAGTGTGAGCAAACAGCCACGTAAAAAATCGGTCTATCGGATGGGCTAAACGGCGTAACCATCGAGTTACAGGTTCTAAGCAAAAGTACAACAAAATTACAGGCACCGCATTTCCGGCTACCGCTAAAACAAATGTTAAAAGCGGGGACAACCCGTATAGCCCAATGCCCAAGGGGATGGCAATACGCAACTCTCCCAGAGGGGTCATAGCGGCCAATGCGACTATCCACCAATGAGAATCCCACATAAAGTTAGCGCCAAAAGGAATATACCAACAAGCCGCTTCCGACAATAATTAGGTAATAAGCAAATCCAATAAGAGAATGGCGTTTAAGAAATTGCAATAACCAATAGATGGAAGCCCAACCCGCAATAAAAGCCGCACCAAATGCCACTAACCACACTCCATAATCCTGCCCGATCATCCCTTGGGATATAGACTGATACAAACTATACCCTCCGGCGGCGGCAATAATCGGGACGGCCAACAAAAAAGAAAATCTTGCGGCCATCTCTCGATTCAGCCCACTGTATAATCCTGCCAATATCGTCATGCCCGAGCGGGAAATCCCGGGAAAAATGGCAATAGCTTGGGCTAAACCAATATTAAAAGTGCTAAAATTTGATAACGGCTGACTGGTTTTAACAATTTTCAGCCAATGTTCTACCCCCCAAAAAGTCAGCCCGGTAGCTAACAACAACCCCGCTACCATCGGAAGAGAACGAAAACTATGTTCAATCCATGAATTTCCAAAATATCCAGCTATCAATGCCGGAATTGTCGCCAAAGCAATCAAAAACAATAATCGCCGATTGGCCACTATCTCGCCTTTCACCAAAGTTTTGCCCCGAGGCAAACGCAACATATCCCACCAATCCCGCCGGAAATATATAAGAACAGCGAGTAGTGTAGCTAAATGTAGTACTGCGTCAAAAAAATTGCCTGGATCATCAATATGTAAAAGCTCGCGCACCACAATCAAATGCCCCGATGAACTAATGGGAATGAATTCGGTGAGGCCTTGCACCAAACCAATAATAGCCGCCTGTCCTAAATGCCACAATGTTCCTTGCATAGTTTTATTGTACGGTAATTTTCCACCCTATCGCCGGTCCGAACCAAGTTACATACTCGGAAACCAGACGAAAATTTTCAGCATAAACCCCAGGCTGAAGAGGAGCTTTGATGGTAAAAGTCAGGGATAAGCGCGCCCCGGGTTCAACAACAAAACCGGTATCGGTTACCCGATTATCACTGAACCAATTACTGGCCTGAAATATACTGCTACGATCATACGGATTAACCGTGCCTAATTTAACTGCCCCGTATAGGGAGGTTCTCATATCTACCCACTTGGCTGTCCCGATATTTCGCACTTCACATTGCAGATCTGCTGTTTGACCAGGGGACAAAATGACATCAGCAGATTTATAGACAAACTCGGCATCATAGTGCGCCGCCACTGGGTCAATCCCGCTTTCTGCCACATTAAGTTCCCAATAAATCCCCATATCGGAAATCCAGCCTACATATTCCACCACGGGATTAAAATATTCTTTGTAAGTTCCGGATTGCATTGGCGCCTGCACCGTAAAAGTAAACCGCCCGACACTGCCGGGAGCTACTAAATCTTGTTGGAGGGTAGCCACGCGATTGGCTGATAACCAACTGCTGTCATAAAATTGACTAACCCGATCTCGCGAGTGAGCCGTGCCTAATCGAAACTGGCCGGTGATGGCACTATCTTTGCCTACCCAGGGCATATTGCCGGTGTTCTTCAAATCTACCCAAAGCGTGATGCGTTCTTCCGGCTTGACCACTCCAGGGCGATTTTGATCCACCCAAACCGCGTTGTACTTAGGTGCGCCTCCAATAGGATTAAAAGTTACTATTATGTCACCTAAACTTGCCCCTGCCGTAGCATCCGAAAATACTAAAAGTTTTTGGCCTGGCAATAATGAAGCCAAATCGAGGCTAACCATACCAAAATTATCTGTGGTACCAACCAAAATATCCCTCTTATCTACAGTCTCGCCTTTAATAATAGTTGACCCAGTTACATAAGCCCGAATCTGATGATTGGACAGAGGAAAATCATTATTGGTAACATGCACAACCAATCGCACCATAGTGGTACCATCGGCAGGGGCAGAGGAAGGCGTTGGTGTGATCTTCGCAGTAATGTGGTCAGTAATTTGGAGTGATCCTAAAGCCGCAGCCGCGTTAACCAATCCACTGCCATAATCCGCCGCGTTCGCATACCCAGTGGCTGTGCTTTTTAGAATGTTCTCTACTTGAGAGGGGGACAACGAGGGATTGCGCGAGATAATCAATGAAGCTATGCCTGAAATATGAGCGGCGGCAAAAGAAGTGCCCGAACCAAAGGCATAAGCATTAGTACCAACATAATTAGCCATCAGGATATTAATTCCCGGGGCTACCATATCCAAATTATTGCCATAGTTAGAAAAAGAGGCTCGTTGGCCAGAACTATCCACTGCTCCAACCGCAATCACGGTTGGATAGGCAGCTGGATAAAGTAAGGGATTTTGGTTGTTATTACCGGCGGCAGCCACAATAACCACATTTTTAGACAAGGCATAATCCACAGCCGCTTTAAGTTCGGTGCTATCAAAATAAGTGCCAAAGCTCATATTGATGACTCTGGCCCCGTTATCAGCGGCATAGCGCAAAGCCTTGGAAACATCACTGTACTCACCTCCACCAGCGCTGTTTAGGGCCTTAAGCACCATTAACTTACAGTTCCAGTTTATTCCGGACATTCCTTTGCTGTTATTAGTGTTGGCGGCGATGATGCTGGCTACCCCTGTACCGTGACCGTTTTGGTCTAAAATATCAGGGGCATTATTCATAAAATTATACCCTTGGTAGTCATCAATATAGCCGTTGTTATCATCGTCACGTCCGTTGTTGGGTATCTCGTCGTTATTAATCCAAACACGAGACTGTAGTTCTTCGTGATCAGGATTAACGCCTGTATCGATGATGGCAACGATCAGCTCACTATTGCCAGTCGTTACATCCCACGCAGATGGAATTTGAATCTGATTAAGGCTGATTTGTTCGGAAAAACGCGGATCGTTGGGGCTCTTTTGAATCATAATTGGCCACAGCGAATCTTCTGGGGCACCATTAGCTTGGGCAGAAGATACTATTGTGGTGGCAGGAAACAGGCTGATCAGTAAAACCGCCGCTACTACCACGCCGGCCTGTTTTAACTTTCTAAGCATAAAATTGCTTTTGGTTTTATCGACCATACTATAGATTTTACCGCATAGAAAACCATTATCCAAACAAAAAATCCCTCAAATCAAACGGCTCAACCCGTTGAGCCGTTCGGTGGAGAGACCGAGCAGCTGAGGCCCATAAACCAAAGGATGACTATTTAAGAAAAAGGGGCAGGAGCTAACCTGCCCCGACCGGCCTCTAGGGCCGGGTGGTTATCTGGTTTTAAGCCAATCCCAGAACACTTTAATATTATAACAAAGAAAAAAGCCGCCTATGAGGAGGCTTTTTAGTCAAGATGCATCCTATTTCTTTCCCCGCCTCTGCTTAGAACGGCACTTGGCACAAAGGGGCTTACGGGACTCATCATGAGTAGCCACTGGTTTTAAATCGTGGCATACTGAACATTCTTCGTACTTAGCTTTGTTGTGGTATCGCATATTCGCGTAGCAATTTTGGCAAATAGGTTGACCAGATTCATCGCGTGTGGCCACTGATTTGATTGCCCCACATTTACTGCAAGACTCATGATTAGAGACATCGCGATAGTAGGCCGCACTATAACAACTTGCGCAAAGTGGCCCTGCTGGGATACGAGCAACTACCGGTCTATCTTGTCGGCATTGGCAACAGCGTTCATGGCGAGAAGGGTCGCTTTTACACAGTTCTCGGTAAATCCGAGCATAGCAAGTGTCACACAAGAGCTCACTAGAAGTGCCATCACGATGTACGCGACCAAATCTCCCGCAACGATTACAGGTCCCTTGCATATAGCACCTCTCTTCTCAAAGATCAGAATGCCTATCGACCAGGCAAGAATAATTTATTATATCAGATTTCAACGGCTCAACCGGTTGAGCCGTTGACCACCCCTTTCCCAGGTTCGATCCCTTCGAGAATAACCAAAAACTGGCATCCACTAAAACCAGCCCACGCTTCGCTCTTATCCCATTGGGAATAGAAAATTATTCTCCCTGTCCGTCCGAAGCTTTATGCGAAGGAGGATCCCAATATAGATAGCGCTTCGCAGACAGTCTTCTTTCTGATTAATTTATATATTTAGCGGAGCCAGGCAAAGCTCCGCAAGGAGCGAAGACTGGTGGGCCCAGAAGGGATCCGTCCACCAACTGGTGGGACTAGAACCTATCGTCGCTATCGCTCCTCCTCGGACCCTTGCGGTCCTACCTACCGGCAGGCAGGTCCGACACCCCGCCCCAGTTTTTTATTTTGTCATCTTGAGCGGAGTCGAAAGATCTCTGAACTGGGGCGGGGTTGCCTCCACTGCGGGAAAACTCCCGTTTTCCCGACCCCTTTCCCTGGTTCGCTCCCTTCTTTAAACTCAACCAAAAATTGCCATTCACTTACAGTGCATAGCAATTTTTGGTGGGCCCAGAAGGGATCGAACCTTCGTCCCCAGCTTAAAAGGCTGTTGCTCTACCATTGAGCTATGGGCCCGAGGCGCTAAAGCGCAATTAAAATTGTGAATTACAAATTAAAAAAGGGTTTCAAGTTGTTGTTTTGTCATTCCCGTGAAAACGGGAATCCAGACAGAAAAAAGAAAATGTTTTTGTTTGTTTTCTTTTCTGGATCCTCTGGTCAAGCCAGAGGATGACATTTTTGATGTTGAATTTTTAACTGATACCTAAATTATATCAGCTACTATGGTAAGGCTGGTAACCCGAGGAGTTGGCGAAGATTGAATTCTTGGACATTAGTGGGTTGATCGATGCTTTGCGCCGCATTAAATCGATCCAGATTAATCGTCAGAGCAAAACTCATCTGGTGCTCCAGGGAATCATCATACTGCCCGACAACATTTACTTTCATCAACCGATAATCATACTTACTAATCCAGAATTCATATTGGTAACTACCTATGCGATTCGCCCAGTTTTTCCAATCTAAACTATCCGGCGGGTTAGCAATCTTGGCCCAAGCCTGGAAAAATTCAGTGACCGCTTCTTTGCCCACTGCTACTTGCCAGTGATATGTGCGCGTGCCACCCACCAAAACATCGGGGAATTTTTGTACCACATTAAACAGCTTGCTTTGAGCAATCAATACGCGGATCTGTTGCACTTGTGTATTAGTGAGTGGTTGGCTGGAACCCAACCAATCTTTATTTTGGCCCGCCGATTTAATCTGATACCATTTATTGTCCGCTGACAGAGAGAAAGGAAGGCCCAAGGGAACATCGATATCTGTGAGACGGAAATAACTACTCTCAGGGAAACTGCGTAGCTCGGCTCCAATCCGGGTAGTACCTTCCTGGCTTTGACCGCTAATGATTAAATTCAAGAGATATCGAACATTACTAACATCAGTAAGATTGGTACGACCCGTACCAGTGATTTGCAAATCCTTAAGGCCTTGAAGCAAAGGCAAATTGGATGTACCAACTACCTCAAAATCACCGGAAAACTCCATCTGCTCTAATTTGCTCATCATTTTAGTCATCTTTTCAAACACCACCGGCGGCTCTTTTGTCTTAACAGCGCAGCCTCCTAATATCACTAAACTTACAGTTAGTCCCCAAATTAACCACTGTTTTACCATCTTTTTTTGAACTTTAGACTATGTTTGATTGTAGGCCAATCAGAGAATCTTGACAAGTCGCATCGTTCGCGAACGATGCGACAAGGCAGGTTAGAGTATAATTAAAGCGGTTTCAAGGCTCGGCAGAACGAGCTGGTTAAAAGAAGAAGGGGGAGAGTTATGCTCAAACCAATAAGCGAAGTAATGGGATCCAGAGTAGTCGATTTGGATAACAGCCAGACCCTGGGGGAAGTTATTAATTGGGTGATTAATCCGGATAAAAAACAGATTAGTGCCCTATTGGTCAAACCGAACCGTCCGTTTGCCCGTTCTTTGGCGATAGTTCCTATCGATATTGTGGAGTACGGACCCAAGATCGTAGTAGTGCGCAACGATGGAGCTTTGGTCGCTCCTAAAGAGATTTTACATCTGCCAAAACTAATGCGGAAAAAACATCGGGTCCTTGGCAACCCAGTAGTTACTCAGGCAGGAAAAAAATTGGGGAGTGTGGATGATCTGCTATTTGAAACTATTGATGCTTCTATCCAAAAAATCTATGTCTGTCCAGGGCTACTGGGCATATTTAATCAGCCTGATTTAATTTTAGGAGTGGATAAAATTATTGCGATTGAATCTAATCGCATTGTCGTGCAAGATGACAGCGACCAATGGGAGACAGTCAAAAAAACTGCTACCGTTCCCACCAGTAACTAAACTTTTAAGACGGCTCCAATTTTCTGAAGATCGCGCTTAGCGGCCTGGTAGTTAGACAGATTTTGGATTTTGCTGAACTCCTTTTTTAGAAGCGACGGTTGCAATTTGTGGATTAATTTACCATTTTCAATCAGAGCCCTGCGCGTAGCTGGTGCGTATTTTAATCCCAAATTATGTTTAAGCCGCACCGCTCGCAAAACCCGCAAGGGATCTTCCTTAATTCGTATCTCCGGATCCCCAATAAAACGCAATACCTTGTTTTTTAGATCAGGTATTCCCTTCATTGGGTCAAGAAAGCGATTGTTCTTGGGGTTCCAATAAATAGCATTGATCGTAAAATCTCGACGCCGGGCATCGGTTTTAATATCTTTGTGGAAAATAATATCCAGCGGAGTCCGACGGATATGATTAAATTGGGGGTCGTAGATATCTTCACGGAAAGTGGTAATCTCGTAATCACTGTTCTGCCAGAGAAAAGCCACCACCCCGAATCTAACATCGACTCGGGCCGGAACGATTTGATGCCTCGCAAGTATTCGGGCAACTTGGTCAGGACGCGCTGAAGTCGCAATATCTATGTCTTCTTCGGATGAGCGCATCTCTTCCAGCACAGCATTCCGCGACTGATTGCCAACTAAATAGGCCTTATGACGGGCTGATTGCAACCAGAATACTGGGGCCCAACGATCTTCTTCCATAGTTTTATTGTAACCTAAAGAGACGTATCGCATTAGCGGTACTCTGGGTAACCACTTCTTCCAGATTAACCTGTTTAAGTTGAGCCACCCGGGCCGCTACTTCCTTTACCCACATCGGTTCATTGCGAGTACCACGATGCCCTTCCGGGGGGAGATAAGGAGCGTCTGTTTCCAATAACAATTTATCCAAAGGGGTATAGCGCACCGCTTCCATGAGACTCTCATGATCGGGATAAGTGATCATTCCGTTAAAGCCGATAAAAAAACCACGCCGCAAAAACTCCTGCAAATAGCTCGGACCCGCAGAAAACGAGTGGACCACCCCAGGCAAGCGATCTTCTATGTAAGGAAGATAGAATTCGTCTAAGATATTCAGCATATCCCGGTAGGCATCTCGACAATGCAAGATCACTGGCTGACGATAGTTTTTGGCTATTTGCAACTGTTCAATGAAAGAAGCTTTTTGTTGGGTTTGTGAGGATAGATTGCGGTAATAATCCAGACCAATTTCGCCTACGGCCACTACCTTGGGATTGCGCAACCAAGGCGACAGGGCCGTGGACAAGTTAGTGCCCTGTTTGCGCGCCTCGTGTGGATGCACGCCCACTGCCGCATAGATCTCACGATATCGGCCAGCTAAATTGACGCTCTCTCCCGACGAGCGAATATCCGTTCCTACATTGATTAAATAAATCAATCCGGCCTGAAAAGAACGCAAAATAGTTTTTTCCATATCGCGATGGAACTGAGGAAAATCAAGATGGCAGTGAGTATCTACGTAGTTCACCCCGTTAGAAATTTATGTGCTAAGTTAGTATGAACTTGTGGAATTAGTTTAGTTAATTAAGATATAAGCTTATTATCCAGTCTTACTGACTTATTTCTAACGGGGTTCATCTTGCAATCGCTAACCAAATAACAAGCCCTATAATAACACCGCTGGCTAATAGATTCTTCCAAGTTAATTTCTCTTTCAACCACAAGGCGGAAAGTAAATATACCATGATGGGGGAAAGGAGCAAAATGAAGATGGTCAAACTAATCCCCACTTCTCGGTACGCTGAATAGATGGCAGTGCTGGCAGCAACTGCCGCTCCAGCAATCAGCAAGAAATAAGGGATTTGCCGGGGAGTTAAGCGGACCAATCGACCTCTTTCTAAAACCAGCAAAAAGATAGCAGTTATTATCGCCCGCACCAGATACATTGCCAGGGGTGAATAGACCACTAATAATTGTTTGAGTACGACTGCCTCTAAGCCATAAAGAACAGCAAACCCCACTAACGCTATGATTGAGAAATTTAACTTAAGACGACGGTGCCTCTTCAGATGCAACCAAGCCAGGACTAATCCAGCTACACCCGCCGCCACATATACATGCCATGACCGCTCGCTGGCATAAAACAGGCCCGCAATTAGAATGGTAACTATGGGGCTGACTAACAGAAATGGCTCAATAGCAGTAATTTTTTCACGCTCTAAACTGAAGTAGTACAGAAGATTGTAATTAGCCGCCAAAAAAGCTACGGCTAATAGCAACCAGAGATATTTCGGCTCTATGGCGGCAGGTTGAATAGACGCAAACCAGGGAAATAGAATTAAACCGATTGCGATAATCCAAATAAATAACCAGACTGCAAATGATCGGTAGGTCAGTACCCCAAAGCGACGAAAAAGCCTTTTGGTAGTAATCAGGGTGACTACATCGAACAGTACTGCCAAAAAAGGATACAGCATAGTTTAGGATTTTTTGGGGAACAATATAGAAGTGGGACGCAGAGCCGTATCAGCTGGGAGCTGACCCCATTTAACTGCTTCCGGCCAATTATCAATTTGATGTACATCACTTAAACCCAGAGCAAAATATATTTTCCCGGCCGTTTCCGGCAAAAACGGAGCCAAAAGTAAAGCCGTTATCCGCAGTCCCTCTAATAATTGATACAAAACCGCATCTGTTTCAGTTTGATTGCCAGCTTTAGCCAATTCCCAGGGTTTTTTCTCATCCACTAAAACATTAAGCTGACTGATCAGTTGGTTGATCGCAAGGACAGCTTTTTGAAAATCTAAACTCTCTAAATATTTTTCTACTCCCGTTACTGCTTCTGCTGTACCAGATAAATTAGGGGAAACCTGCGGCACTTTCCCACCACAAAACTTTTCAGCCATTTGAATTACCCGAGATAGCAGATTCCCTAAATTATCCGCTAATTCGTGATTATAAAGATCCTCAAACCGCTTCCACGAGAAATCACCATCATCAGTGGTGGGAATTTCTCTGAGTAGATAATAGCGCAGGGCATCCACACCGTATGCATCTATTGCTTCTTTGGGGTCAACCACATTGCCGATACTTTTGCTCATTTTTTGACCGTTGGATGTGATAAACCCGTGAACCAAAATCTTTTTTGGCAAAGGCAGACCCGCGGACAGGAGCATTCCCGGCCAGATGATGGTATGAAATCTCATAATATCTTTGCCTAACACATGTAAATCGGCTGGCCACCATTTATTGAATTCTGTCTCATCTTTGCTACCATAGCCGATCGCAGAAATGTAATTAGCAAGTGCGTCGCACCAGACATACATTGTTTGGCTGGGATCATCCGGCACTGGCACCCCCCAGGGTAATTTGGATACTGGGCGCGAAAAACTAATGTCAGTTAATTCGGCGATGACATTAAGAGTTTCTTTAGCCCGACCTTCCGGAATAATCTCTAATTCTTTAGTTTTAATCTTTTCTGCAATCTGATCGGCATATTTAGATAACCGAAAAAAGTAATTTTCTTCTTCAATCCTTTCTGGCTCCGATTTGTGATAGGGACATTTCCCATCCACTAAATCCTTTTCTGTCACAAATGCCTCACAACCCACACAGTAAAGCCCAGTGTATTTATCTTTATAGATATCGTCGGCGGCTGTTAATTGCTTCCAAAGTTTTTGGGCCCCTGGCCAATGCCTTTCCTTGTCGCTGGTTCGGATGAAATCATCAGTAGATAAATTTAACAAGGCTGGGAACTTGGCATATATGGCTGAATTGCGATCTGCCACTACTTTGGGCTCCACCCCCTCATCGGCCGCTAATTTAGCAATCTTGGCCCCATGTTCATCCGTGCCGGTTAAAAACCAAGTGGGATGGCCGTTTAAGCGATACCACCTCGCCAAGACATCGGCTTGGATCGCTTCCAAAGCATGACCGATGTGCGGAGCGGCATTCATATAGGGGATAGAAGTTGTGAGATAACGTTTTTCCAATTATTCTCCTTATAAACAAAAAATCTTTACTTTTTTGATGGAATCATCTATAATTTAATCATAAATGGCTTCGGCCTCGGAGCGCCATCGCTCCAGACAACAAAGTAATCATTCAAGCAATTAGATGATTGCTTTTTTAATATTAACAAAATCATCTTTATTCAGGGTCGCTATTTTACCAATCAGTCTTTTGGCGTCCATCAGTCGGATCTGCGAAATAACCGCTTTTCTCGCTGTCTCGTCCCCTAAATCCAAATTTAAATAATACGGCCCCGATTTCGGACTTGTAGTAATGGGCAAACCCCAAAATACTTCTTTGCTAAAGCCTTTGATTATCAACACCGGACGAGCAAATTCTTCACCCTTCCCGTCCTGCTCAAAGCCGATATTTAATCCGACACGACACCACCAAACTTCGCGTTGTTTGTAAAAAGTTCGGGGGCCATTTTCGTGGAGATCTTGTTTTTGGTTGTGCCACTTTAGAAAATCTTTATTCACGGCTTGATACTTTTATGTTTCCGCTTAAACTTAAGAATAGAAACACTACTACTGAAACCAAAAATACTAACTCCTATTATAAGCTAATGCCGACAATCACCAAAATAGTCAGCCAAAGCGCTAATCCTAACCGGGTGAATATTTTTGTGGACGATAAGTTTTTGACCGGAATTGATAAATTCACCTGGATCTCCCATAACCTGAAAGTGGGGTCAGATATACCACAAAAACTCTGTGAGGAATTAAAAAAGCAAGACATCAATGGCAAGGCCTACGATAAAGTTTTGAAATTACTATCTTTTCGCCCCCAAAGCATTTTTGAAGTTCGCCAAAAACTCAAAACTAAATTTAATCCCGAAACTATCCAACAAGCGGTTCGGAGATTAAAAAAAGAAGGGTGGTTGGACGACCAAAAATTTGCCGAACACTGGGTAAAAGAAAGATCGCAAACCAGGGCGAGAAGCATCACCCATCTTAAAGCTGAGCTCATTCAAAAGGGGATAGCGAGCAATATTATCCACGAGGTTCTATCTTCCCCTGATCTTACCGAGCAGGAATTTACAACCGCCCAAAAATTAATAGAAAAATTTAGACATAGCAAAACCCCCGACCAACTCAAAGCCTATCTCTCCCGCAAAGGATTCAGCTACAGCGTAATCAGCAAAGCCCTGTTTTCTCGCGTCAGCCCGCCATAGCTCGAAGAGCGACGGCGGGTCATTCTGGCGAGCCAGCAGGCGAGTCCAGCCTGCCCGGCCAGGGAATCTTATAGATCAAATAAAATTACTTACTTAATTACGTAATTAAGTAAGTAATTCTTGAAGTGGCAA
>JAZDKW010000005.1:0-3858 GCA_043802665.1 Patescibacteria group bacterium | reverse complement strand
GGTCGCCTCTGCCCGATAGTGTATGGAATATCGGCGAAGACCTGATCATCGACGGGACATACCTCGTCGATGGTATGCCTGCTCCCAAGGGGGAACAAATTGGTATAGCGATCTACCAATACCCGGAGGGCGGCGGTGCGGCCATCCGGGGGGGTGGATTTGCCACTACCACAGACGGCGGGGAATTCTATATTGGGGTCCTAATCAATAATTGGGAGGCCGATCGGTATATAGTACAGTGTACTACCGAAGATGGCCTTCTATACAACGAATCGCCCAGGTTTAACATAGTGGGCGAGCCACATTAGCAAGGGTCATTTATGAACGGTAAAAATAACAGGGAGCTAAAAATGCTCCCTTTTTATTAATGATGTAAATAGTTGAATTAGGGTGTTCTTATGAATATTTCTTAGGTATACTGAAGTCGATTATCATTTTTATCAATTATTTTGGGGAAATGGCTACTAAAAAACATCACAGAACAAAAACTAAGCTAAATATCGATAATAATGTATGGATTATTATAGCGGCAGTGGCGCTGTTGTTCATTATTGGTTCTACTTCGCAGGTGCGGGGGTGGCTAAGCAGGCCAGCTCCTGCGGCAGGGTATATTGTTTCACCGAGCTTTGCTCATTTAAACCCAGTAGCTCCAAACAACACAACCATGTTCATCTGTAAGTATTTGGAAAAGCCCTGTAACGGCATCTGGAAGGTTTCATCACCAGACGCAGGAACTTTCGATCCTTACATCTATGGTAAATTTACTGCTTCTGCTAACCTGGGCGCTTATAAGGTATGGGCAGAGGATGTTTTCGGTAATTGGAAATCTAACGAGGTTCCAGTGGTGATTGCTAATAATTTCTATCCGGTTAACTTAGAGAGGACTGGGACGGGCGGTGTAGATGGCAATAGATTTGTATTTCAGCCCATTATACTAAAATGGGATGCGAACCCAGGTACTGAATACTCCGGTATCAAGTATAAAATAACGTATAAACGTGGTTGGACGGGCAAATCAGTAACCGTCTCGATAGGTAGCGCCACTTCGTTTACATTGCCGTCTGACATCATAGAATCTTTCGCAGATGGAGATTGGTTTTGGACTGTAAGCGCCGATATAGACGGCATCATCTACAACCAACCGTATCCCCAGTACGATGCTTCACTGAAGATTGATAAAACCACTGCTACTAATTTTCTCGTTCCCGTTCCTGATAAGTGCAAAAGCATACCTCCATACATAATACATAAGCCACAACAAGTGCTCTCGTGGGAGCCGATTGATGGCGCGGAGCGCTATGCCATCAGACTTGGTATCGGCAATGCATCTGGACCTTATTGGTACGCAGTTTCAATTTATGGTGCGGGTATTAATATCATTAAGCCGCTTTATGACCTCTTGCCTAATCACACATATCTTTATTTGTCTTTGTCAGGTACTGCTTTGCCAGGAGTACAAAATATTAATAACCTGAACTACAAGGGATTATCTTATGGTACCACTTGCCCTGTTTATGTGGATAAGGAATAATAATCAAAGGATAATGGTTCGGGGAGTCCGACAAAGGGCTTACTAACGACTTCTAAAATCCCTCCTCTCCCCAGAGGGGGGATTTTTTAGGCAATTTCCGCTATAATAGAGTAGTCATATAATGCTAAAAATCATTGTCCAGTGAAGAAATTTCAGCTGTTATTTACTGCTCTCCAGGTACCCGTAGATTTTTTAATGGTCTGGGCGGCTTTCTTGCTAAGCTATTGGTTAAGGGTTCAGGACATCCTGCCAACTCCTCCAGTCACCTATATGATGCCCTGGCCAGAGTATGTAAGGCTAACCGGTGGTATTGCTCTGGGTTGGGTCATAATATTTGCTGTGGCAGGGCTTTACAGTGTAAGAGGGCGGGAATCTTTTTGGGGGATCTTCCACCGAGTATTCATTGCGGTTTCAGTGAGTTTGGCGCTATTTATTATGGTTTTATTCGGCGCTAAAGAAACCTTTTTTTCGCGTCTTATCGCCGCCTATGCTTGGGTTTTAGGCATTATTTTAGTTATGTTGGGGCGAGGAGTGTTGACTTTAATCCAGCGATTGCTGGCTCGTCGTGATATCGCCCGTGAGAGAATTATGATTATTGGGGACACGGCAGTAGCCGAAGAAATTAAAAAGTACTACGAGCGTACCTCGGTGGTAGTTAGATTGCTCAGTCCAACGGCTTTGCGGGAGGCCAGTAGTATGGGGGCATTGATTGATCCTCATCTTGTTGATCAGGTAATTATGGCGAATGAATTGACTGGGACTAATGGGTTGAATTTAGAATTGATTAATTTTTGCGAAATTAACGGCATTCGGTTTCGCTACATTCCCAGTTTGACTGAACTGCACTCTCTCCACGTCATAAGTGAGGTGATGCGCGGTTATCCGATTTTGGAGTTAAAACCAACTCCGTTAGATGGTTGGGGGAGTATTGTTAAGCGAGCGTTTGATTTTGTGCTGTCCGCAGTGGCGATTATTATATTAGCTCCAGTGATGATCCCGATCGCCATTATTGTGCGGAAAGATTCTCCGGGACCGGCATTATTTATTCAACGTCGTCCAGGCCAATTTGGTAAAGAATTTCTTTGCTACAAATTTCGCTCGATGCACACTCATTTATCAACAGGTGAACAATATGGCGGAGCCGAAGCCGAAGCTTTAAGAAGTGAACTAAAAACCACCAGCAATGAAGCCGGCGGTCTGCTGTTTAAGATGAAAAAAGATCCCCGAGTAACTAAAATCGGGCAGTGGTTACGCAAAACCAGTTTAGATGAATTGCCCCAGCTGTTTAATATCTTGAGTGGTGAAATGAGCTTGGTGGGGCCGCGTCCTCCACTTTTGGATGAAGTTGCCCAGTATAACCCAAAGCATTTTCGGCGGCTGATGGTCAAACCGGGGCTTACAGGTATGTGGCAGGTTTCAGGTCGCTCTGATGCTTCTTTTGATGAATATCTAAAATTGGATATGTATTACATTGAACATTGGTCACTGTGGTTGGATATCCAAATTATTTTAAAGACAGTCTGGGTAGTTGTAATGCGCAAAGGAGCCTATTAATACCTGTTAGCACAATTTCCAGTATACGCCAATTTAAAAATAAGAGTTGAAAGACAAGAGTCCCCTCCTGCCCGCTTCGACTCGGAAGCGAGGCGAGCCAGAGGAGGGGCTCGCCCCGTTAGAAGTTATGCCACAAAAACTGTAATCTGTCGCTAATTAATAATAAGTTTTTATCAATAAGACTTCTAACGGGGTAAAGGGAGGAGGGAGTATAGATTAAACACTCCCCACCTAACCTCCCCTCCGAAAGGGGAGGAACTAACTCGCTAATGCACTAACAAGATGAAAAATATAGATGAATGTAAAATAGCGATTGTAGCGGATTGGCTAACCGGACGCGGTGGAGCCGAAAGAGTAGTTTTAGCTTTGGCGGAGGCTTTCCCTGAGGCAGATATTTTTACTTCTGTCTACCGTTCGGAATTATTCCCCGAATTGGCACATCGACGAGTCGTTACCAGTTTTTTACAGACGATGCCTCTGGGGAAAAAGCATCAGCTTTGGCCACAGTTGCGTCCATTAGCTTTCGAACTTTTAGACCTGGATAATTACGATATTGTGCTGAGCAGTGCCAGCGCTGAAGCCAAAGGAGTACTTACTAAACCAGAGACTTTGCATATCTGCTATTGTCATACGCCAACCCGATATTATTGGAGCCATTATCATTATTATCTGAAGCATCCAGAGTTTGGGGCACTTAATTCAGTAGTCAGTTGGTTAATGCCAAAATTAATTCATCGGCTTCGTTTGTGGGATCGTGTGGCCGCTGATCGAGT
>JAZDKW010000004.1:0-18613 GCA_043802665.1 Patescibacteria group bacterium | reverse complement strand
CCTTTGATTATTTCGGCGCCCGATGAAGAGTCCACCGAATATTACAAGCGATTTTCCCAGATCGTCCCTTCGCTTACGGAAAATGTCGATTATAGTCTTGATGAAAAAATGAAATCGGCGATTTTAACTGAAGAGGGCATCGTCAAAGTAGAGAAATTGCTCGGTGTCAAAGATATCTATGAAAGCGGCGACATCACGTTGGCTCATCATATTGAGCAGGCGCTTAAAGCTTATACTTTGTATAAAAAAGACCGCGATTATGTAGTGAAGGATGACGAAGTGATTATTGTGGATGAGTTTACCGGCCGACTAATGATTGGCCGGCGGTATAGCGAAGGATTGCATCAAGCAATTGAAGCTAAAGAAGGAGCGGAAGTAAAACGGGAAAGTAAAACTTTGGCCACGATCACTTTCCAGAATTATTTCCGGTTGTACAACAAGTTGGCGGGGATGACCGGCACGGCTAAAACGGAAGAAGAGGAATTTTATAAAATTTATGGGTTGGAGGTAGCCGTTATTCCCACTAACCAACCAATGGTTCGTCAGGATTTAAATGACCTAATTTTTATTAATGAAATAGCCAAGTTTAATGCAGTAGTGCGGGAGATTAAAGAACGCCATGCTAAAGGCCAGCCAGTTTTGGTAGGCACAATTGCGATTGAAAAGTCTGAACTGCTGTCCGATATGTTGAAAGTAGAAGGAGTCCCCCATAGTGTTTTGAATGCCAAACATCACGAAAAAGAAGCCGAGATTATTAAAGATGCCGGGCAAAAAGGTGTGGTGACCATTGCTACTAACATGGCAGGACGAGGCACGGACATTAAATTGGGCGAGGGAGTGCGCGAGTTGGGAGGTTTGCATATTTTAGGTACCGAGCGGCACGAATCCCGCCGGATTGATAACCAGTTGCGAGGCCGTTCCGGCCGGCAAGGTGATCATGGAAGTTCGCAGTTCTTTATTTCCACGGAAGACGATCTGATGCGTTTGTTTGGTTCGGACCGGATGAAGAATTTGATGACAACTTTGCGAGTACCGGAAGATATGCCTATTGAGCACAAGATGATTAGCAATAGTATTGAAACGGCTCAGACGAAGGTGGAAGGTCACAACTTCGATATTCGTAAACATGTGGTGCAGTACGACGATGTAATGAATCGCCAACGGGCGGTCATCTACCAAAAACGGAGAGAGATTTTATTAAACGAGAGCCTGAAAGAACAGATTTGGCAGGATATCGAAAAAGAAATTACAGGATTGGTGAATTTCCATTGTGTCGGGCAGGATAGATCGGCCTGGAATATAAAGGAAGTCTTTGAAGGAATAAAAACCTTGTTTAGTATTTCCGCCGAAGAAGAGGCGGCGATCAAAGCTTTAATTGAGCCGGTGCAAATGATTGATAAATTTTTACAGAAGGCCAAGGAAGCTTATGCCGAGAAAGAAAAAGAAGTAGGCGAAGAGACTTGGCGGCAAGCCGAGCGAGCAGTGTACTTGCGTGTGGTTGATGTGGTGTGGGTGGATCATTTGGACGCGATGGTGAAAATGCGCGAGGGCATTGGCTTAACTGGGTATGCCCAAAAAGATCCGTTGGCGGAGTACAAACAAGAATCTTACCACATGTTTCAACGTTTGCTTGCGGCTATTTCTTCGGATGTGGCGCATATGATTTTTCGGGTAAAGATATCGCCTGCCGCTATGCCCTCGGCAGAGATGACAGCTAAGCGCAAGTTAGCGATGAAGGGAGCCGAAGAGCCGATGGGGGACTTTAAAGATGAAGAACAAGAGATAAAGAATAGCGATCAGAGAACAGCGCCTAGCGATAAAGCAAATTCCTCCCCTGCCAAGGGGAGGCGAGGAGGGGAGAAGATTGGCCGCAATGACCCCTGCCCATGCGGAGCGGTCGATCCTACCACTGGCAAACCAATTAAGTACAAAAAATGTCATGGCAAGTAATATTGAATTGTACAGAATAGCGGAGTCCTCCGTAGCTTTTAAGCGAAGGATGGACGGTTCCGGCAAGAAATATAAGAAATGTTGTGGCAAATAATATGTTGAAATCAGGACGTTACAGACATTACAAAGGGAACGAGTATGAATTGGTTGGGATAGCCAAACACAGTGAAACGCTAGAGGATTTGGTGGTATACCGCGCTCTTTACGGAAATAATGATTTGTGGGTGAGACCACTAAAGATGTTTATTGAGGAGGTTGAAATTGATGGCAAGACAATACCAAGGTTCGGGTACGTCGGCAAATAGTTATCCACAATGAAAAAATACGTGAGATTCTTCGACTTTACTCCCTCCTTCGCTTCATCTCATTGGGAATAGATCATTAGTCTCTCCCAATATAGATAGTGCTTCGGAGGGTAGGCAGGATGACGATGTAAAGGAAACAATATACGATTCTGGGCGAGGCCAGAACGACAATGCAGTGTAAACATTGTCGATTATTAGCTCTGGGAGAGGATATTGTTGACATTTCTGAGGATTTGGTATAGCATAGAGCTACTAATTGTTGTACCTTGAGCGTCCATAATAACCTGGACCGCGAGAGGAAATACAAAAACAAACCCAATTTAGGAGGGGAAAACAGATCAGATCTGTTTTATTGGTGTCATCAAGCTTTATGTTGTCATCCCGACCTCCGCCAGCTGGCGGAGTGGAGGGATCTATGAGATTCCTCGACCCCAGCCATGCGCGGGGCAGGCAAGCCCGGAATGACACTGATATGGGGGACGACATCAATCTGTTGGGTGGGTTTTTTATAGGATTTTGCGGGCAGAATTCTGGTGGAGTAGAGGTCGTCTATTGGTTGGATATTACAACAATTCTTTGGCATTTGCTAAGGAGTCATTTGGCCAATAGCCCACTCTTCACTGGAATTCTGTTCGCGAAATCAATTTGCTCCCATCGGTTGCGCACCCAATGGTCGAGCGCCGGGCAAGGCCCCGGCGAAGGAGGTCTATAATGAAGACCATGCGCGTCGGGGCCTTTGCCCTGTTAATAATCCTTTTCGTCGCGGTTCTTATTCCGGCTTGCAGTCGTGGCGGAGGAGGAAGCACTACCTCTGCTCCCGTAACACCTACCCCTGTGGTTCCTACCCCGTCTCCGCAGATTGAGTGGCGGCTGGCGATGATCCTCCCTACCCCTAATGGTGGGAAGGAGATCACGACAGGAATGAGTGAATTACAGGTGGTAACGATCTCACAAGGAAAGGAAACTTTATTCCAGGTTCGACATGAGTATCGGTATCGGTACCAGGATGGCAGTTTGACTCCCTGGACAGAGACGACCGAAGCATGCCGTTTGAATATCGCCGTATACGGGGCAGAATCCGGCCGATCCTTGCCGGATCTCGGACTGTCTGGAGGCCAGGATCAAAGGATCCAAGGAAACCTCCAGATCCAGTTCTTCCCGCCGGCCAATGGCAATCAGGGGTTTGCTCTGATTGAGCTTTCCGTCACGGAGACGAGTGCCTACCTCAACGTAGGTATCTGGGTTGCTGGTGGCGGCGGCGAGGGACAGGTTATCCCGCCTCCACCGCTAACATGCCGGGATATCCATCCCACTAAAGAGGCCATCAATGGCTATTGGTGGGACTGTTGCGGAGGAGTCTGGGAAAATACCGGCGTTCCGGTAAACCCACCCCCACCCCCACCCCCTGTAACTTATACCTTGGGTATTTTCGGTGCGAAGGGTGAGTTCTGCGAGGGGGATATGATCGAGGTCGATGAGGGCAATGGGTATCAACTTGCTACGTGGGAGTTATTTGGATCAGACGGGTCCAAAATTACTCTATGTGGCAATACTGCAGAGTTTGACTCATCGATTCTCCCTTTCTGGGTATGGGTCCCGGGTACCGGAGAACTGATAACAGTTCTTTGGAAAACTCCTTCTTACCCCGATCCGGATGAGCCCGGCAATATGTTCATCGAGCCGGGTGGGCCATATGATATTGAGTTCACCATTTCATATGGAGGGAAGATATATACTCGGTCCGGTGGCCTGGAGGTCATCGATCGGCCGGATTTCCCTTGATAAACCTTAAGAATTCCATAAGCTTCCAGGTGGGCCGGCTATAGTAGGCATCAAGCGACCTAAATGGCGCATTGGTAGGAGGTTTTCCTGCCGGCCCCAACTTTTCTTGGTTTCTCCTCCTTTAGTTGTTCTTTGTTTCACCCCCATCGCTCGATGCGATGGACAGTAGAGACGGGAGCGGCAGGCTTTAACAGCCCGCTCCCGACTTCATCCCTAATCGTTTCTCGTTCCTATCATGGACAGGTTTCCCCCAAGCCTTGTCCATGGTAGGGTGGGGAAGCGGTTAGAGATGAAGTTAACAATCTAAATTCACTTAGGAGGTGAAAATGTTCTATATCAAAGGTATAGGTTTGGGTATTTATTATCGTTTACGTCGGATGCGCAAAGCGTTTAAAAACTGGCGCAAGTTTGGCGTTATTATTTTTGGTAGTATTTTTCTGTTAGCTAATTTGGCGGCACCTTTGCATTTGACCGATGAGGCCTTGGCCGGCAGTGTGGCATACCTCTACATCGATCCTTCTACTCTCTCTGTCGCTCAAGGCAAGAGTTATCAGATGAACTATAGGGCGGAAGATCAGGATCATAACCAAATTGACATTACTCCCGAATGGAGTGTTAACAACCCTGTCGTTGGCAATATTACTTCCGCTGGTTTATTTACAGCCGGATCCACTCCAGGTACTTACACTAATGCCATTAAATTAAAGAGCGGTGTCCTTTCTACTTATGCCAAGGTGGTGGTCACGGTGGCTGATGAAGGAGGAGATACTGGGGGCAACGATAACCAACCCACTCCGAAAGTCACTTATTTATATATAGATCCATCTACCCTTTCGATTAATCAAGGAAAGAATTACCAGATGAAATATCGGGTAGAGGATCAGAACCATAACTCTATTGCGGCAACTCCCAAGTGGAGTATGAATAATACCGGCGCTGGTAGCATTATTACATCAGGTGTCTTTACCGCCAGTAGTACGCCAGGCACTTACAATAATGCTATTAAGTTATCTGTGGGGACAGTAGCGACTTATGCACGAGTAATTGTTACTCAATCTACAAATGGTGGTGATAATCAACCATCCCCTAAATTAACTTATTTATACATTGATCCTTCTACACTATCGATTGACAAGGGTAAAACTTATCAGTTCAAATACCGGGCAGAAGATCAAGACCACCAACAGATTTCCGCTAATCCCAGCTGGAGTATGAATAATTCCACAGCGGGGAACATTATCAGTTCTGGTCTCTTTACTGCCGGTAATACGCCAGGGACCTACAACAATGCAATTAAATTATCAGCTGGTGCTCTCTCTACCTATGCCCGGGTGATTATTTTGAAATCAGAAGAGGTAGTTCCACCTCCTCCTATACAGAAATTGACGTACCTCTACATAAACCCCTCTACTCTCTCTGTTGCTCAAGGAAAGAGTTATCAATTTACTTATCGGGCAGAAGACCAGAATCATAACCAAATGACCATCACTCCCAACTGGAGCATGAGTAATTCAGCAGCCGGGAATATCACTCAAACCGGCCTGTTTACAGCCAAACAAACCCCAGGTACTTACAATAACGCTGTCAAACTCTCTAGTGGGGTCTTGGCTACTTATGCCAGAGTGGTGGTTTACAAGACAGCGACTGTAACTAAATTAGAGGGGCTTACTATCGACCCGGCTTCGGTTACTTTGCAAAATGGTCAGCAAAAACAATTTAGTAGTATTGCTTATGACCAGGACGGTAAAGCTATTACAAGCGGAGTGAGCTTTAAGTGGGATGTAACCAAGACCCAAGCAGGTGGAATTACCCAGACTGGTTTGTTCACTGCGGATAATCACCCCGGTACTTATAATAATGTTATTAAAGTCACGGCGACTTATGGCGGAGTAGCAAAAACAGCTTACGCCACGGTTACGGTGAAGACTACAACTCCTCCAGTAATTGTTTTGACTGCAGTACGGTTAAATCCCGCGAGCGCGAGAGTACATACCGGCCAACGCCAACAGTTTGTAGCAACCGCTTATGATCAATACGGCACGGCTTACACTACGGGTCCTGGATTATCTTTCTATTGGGAAGTGACTAATTCTTTAGCAGGGAGTATTAATCAGAGCGGGTTATTTACAGCAGATTATCGCACCGGGAACTACACTAATTTGGTAAAAGTAACTGCGACGTATAACGGAGTGGCAAAATCTGCGATGGCGAATGCGGAGATTTATGAAGAGGCGGCCGCTTCTACTCTCACTTCCGTAGGTATCAACCCTACTCAAATCGCTTTGGCACAGGGCAGCACTTATCAATTTGGTGCAACGGCCTACGATCAGTTGGGTCAGGTAATCAACAGCCAAGTTTTCTGGAGTTGGGCCATAGTCAATGGTGGGGGAAGCATTGATCAAAACGGTCACTTTACAGCAAATTATCAAGCCGGTATTTTCCCAAGCACTGTGCGGGTGACGGCGACAAAAGACGGAGTTAGCAAATCAGCCTATGCGACAGTAGTGATTAGTCAAATTATTAGCCAAGCCCTGTTGGAAAGAGTGGAGATTACGCCTCATTCAGTTAACTTGCACATCAATCAGCAATACGATTTTAACGCGCAGGCTTATGATGCCAACGGCAATCCCGTGTTTGATGGTGTGTCTTATGTTTGGTCGGTTATCTCTGGCCCTGGCAGTATTGATCAAAACGGATTATTCAGCGCCAACAGTCTGACTGGTACAGCAACGATACAGGTGCGGGCTATCCAAGGAAGCCGCGACCGGTACGCTCTGGCCACTATCTATGTTTATGATGGGAATCAGCCTGATGGTGTCTTTAGTTCGGTGCGCATTAGTCCATCAACGGCATATCTTAATACTGGTGCGGCTATTGATTTTAACGCCCAAGCTTATAACGCTAACGGTCAAGCCGTATCAGCTGACTATAGCTGGGATTTGATGAGCAATATCGGGACATTAAACCAAGATGGTTATTTTGTGGCCGGGAGCAGTGTTGGGAGTTATCACGATGTTGTACGAGTCCGAGCCTATCGTGATGGTATTGAAAGGATAGATTATGCAGACGTGGTAATCTCTTCCACATCTCCCTATCCGTATAATTATGGTCTCGGAGCAACTTTATCTGCCACAGATGAAAATGGAGGCACTACTTACGAAAATGACATTATCGTTTTTACTCTGCAGCTCACTAACAATGACAGCAGCAATGCGTTGACCAATGCATCTGCCAGCTTTGAAATGCCTAAATACACAACGTTTGTTTCAGTTACTTCAACAGATGGCGTGCCCACGATTTCTGGTCGCACTGTTCAGTGGAATGTAGGTACTCTCTATGCTAATTACACTAAGACTCTAACGATTAAAGTGAGAGTAAACAGCCCTGCACCCAGTAATACTATTTTGCAAGGCAAGGCTTTGGTTTGGACCTCCCAAATAAATAGCTTTTGGGTCTATGCCAACGATCTTTGGGTCGCTGGTACTGGCCAGCCAGACTATGATAATGGTATTCCTTTGACGAGTACTGGTAGTGCAGTGAGTTGGGCGATGGCTCTATTCGCTTCATTAGCGGCTACGGTTCTCACTAAAAAGTTTCTCTTGCGCAGCCTGATATAAAAATTAGCTTTCGTTTAACAATCCAAAAGAAAACCTCTCTTCTTAGAGAGGTTTTCTTGATAGAATAGATGTATGAACCCCGTTAGAAATAAGTCAGTGAAATTAAGGGGTGAATCCCGTTAGAAGCACTCTATCAAACACTAAACTCTATGAATCACTCAATAACTAATTTATTATCAGATGCCATATTGTTAACCAGTCGGGAGCCCTGGGCTCCCTGCTTCTAACGGGATGAAACGCAAAGCTATTTATTTAGATGCCAACAACGATATTTACTCTACGCTGGGGAAATTAGAACGTTTAGATACGAATGACATTATTTTGGTTATTCCCAAAAGCTCGGTTCTGTTCCATAGCGTTGTTAATTTCAAGATCATTAGGTCAGAGCTCCAGCGCCAACACAAAAATTTGGCTATCGTGACAGTGGATGTTAAAGGGCAACAATTAGCTCAGCGAGCGGGTATACCTGTGTATCGCGATTTAGATTTGAACGAAGAAACCACCGAGGTAGTAGCATCAGCTACCGCTTTGCCAACTGAGCCTGTTGCCCCGCGCTCTCCCACGGAAGTGAAGATCAAGTATAAAAGAAAAGTTCCGCTATCGCGTCCTCTTCGGCGACCAGTGCCGGCCATTGTAGCAGAAGAGAATGTTTCTCATCCCCCATTAAAATTAACTCTTTTTCGCCCGCTCCGCCTGTTCTCCAATTGGCATCCTCCTCGCGATTGGGGGCACAAAGGGATGTTGGCAGGCTGGTTAGCTGGTTCCTTGGTTGTTCTGGGCTTGGTAGTTTATTTAGTAGCCCCTCGTGCCACCGTCTTATTAGAAGTTAGGTCCGAGCCATTCACGCATCAATTTGATTTAGTTTTAGCCGATCAGACTGACCGGGAGGCCGCTGGGCAGAATGTTTTTAAAGGGAGATTTGTGATGGTGGAAAAGAAATTAACTCAAACTTTCTCTGCCACTGGAATAGGTAATCGAGGTAATCCGGGTTCCGGTACGATAACAGTTTATAACTATACCCGAGCAGCTAAGCCCTTAGGTTTGCGAGCCCAAACCCGTTTTGTAACTGTCGAAGGCATGGTGTTTAGAAGCCAATCTGAAGTTTTGATTTCCTCTGCCAGCCAGAGCGGCAGCCAACTGGTTCCTGGTCGGGCCCAGATCAAAGTAGAGGCCGAAGTTGGAGGCAGTGTGGGTAACTTACCAGCGGAGACCAAATTGACCATTCCGGGGTTAGGAGCTACTGGCATCGATTTAGTATATGGCAAAAATGACGATCCTTTTGTAGGTGGCACAGACGAAGAGGTCAAGTTGGTTACCGAGGAGGACTTGCAGTCGGCCAAAGAGTCTATTAGTAAAAATGTGTTTATCGATGCAGAGGCTGAGTTAGAAACTACGGCTGGTAAAAAAGAAGACTTAATCCCTGACCTTGTACAAAACGACATTATTAACATCGTGCCGTCTGTCCCAGCGGGTACCACCAAAGAAACTTTTGATTTAGACATTCATGTTCGCAGTTGGACCTTGCTTCCTCCCAAAGGTCAGTTAGATGATATTATGCAAAATACCGTGGAAATTGTGGTGCCTAATAATCGAGAGCTTACTCCGCAAACGCTTAAAGGTGTGCGCTTAGTTTTAGATAATGCCGATTTCATTACTCACATTATTGACTTTACTGTAATGGTGGATGGCGCGATAACTCCCAAGATTAGTGCGGTTGATTTATCTGAAAGTTTAGCCAATCGAAGTCTAAAGAATGTAGAGAATTTGTTTAATAGCATCCCGGATATTATTTCTTATAAAATTACTCTCTGGCCATTTTGGGTCAAAAAATTACCTCTGTTGGAGAGCAATATTAAGATAATGTTTTCTTATATCAATCAATAATCTTTTAGACTAAATATATGAGGGTTTTAGGTTTAGATGTTGGCAAGAAAAGGATTGGGGTAGCTTTAGGCGACACAGAAAATAAAGTTGTCGTAGGATTGTCCACATTGATAAATGGCAGTGGCACTTTTTCTGAGTTGCAAGAAATTGTTATTCGTGAAAATATTAAAAAATTAATTATTGGTTGGCCTACAACTATGAGTGGCCAGTCAGGACAACAAGTTGATTACACGCGCAAATGGAGCGAGCAGGCGATCAAAGTTTTGAACATCAGTGTGGAATATATGGACGAAAGATTGAGTAGCAAAATGGCGCGAGATAGCTTGGCGGCGATAGGTCAACAACTTACCAAGGAGAATATTGATCAAGCGGCGGCCGTGTTAATTCTACAGAACTACTTGGAGCGGCTAAAAAACTAATTTGACAGCCTGGGGGCAGTGTTTTAAAATTAAGATGAAGTTATCCTTTGGGAGGTAAAAATGAATAAATCGCAAATCGTTGAGCTGATTGCTCGCAAAGCCAATGTGCCCAAGAAAACGGCCACTCAAGCCATGGATATTTTTGTGAATGCCGTGAAGAGCAATCTTGCTGCTGGCAAGAGTGTGACCATCACTGGCTTTGGGACTTTCAGTGTCAGCTCTCGGGCCGCTCGCAATGGGGTGAATCCTCAGACCGGCAAGCCCATTCGGATCCCCCCGTCCAAGGTGCCGCGTTTTAAGTCGGGCAAGTCCTTGCGGACACTGATCCACTAATTGGCGCTGAGGGGTAACATTAAAATTTGTCCCCTATTTTTAGGGTGCGAGTTTGGTCTCATCCAGTTTTTGCCTATAATAAATATGCCTATGCGGGTATCGTATAACGTTTATTATGTCGCCCTTCCAAGGCGAAGACACGGGTTAAATTCCCGTTACCCGCTCCAGTCTCCGCCCCTCCCCAATTTCTGTGCATGGTTAGTGCCCAGCTTGCTACATTCAGGGAAATTGAGGAGGGCTACGCCTGGCTCCGCCGGATTAATAAAAAACAAACCTTGCCGCTCCGTCGCTGCTCCTCTCTAATCCGTCGGATGGCGGAACAAACAGCACTCCGTGCTTCGGTTTGCGATTTGGGTGGGGAAAGGGGCAATTTGCCTGGTTACACCAGAAAACTTGGGGATAAGTTGACTGGTTTAATCTGATGTTTGATAGGCTCAGAGCTGTTATTTAATCATTGACAGTATTTTATTTTTATGATATAATAGTTAAATAGTTAAACCCTATCCAAAACTAACCAAAACCAAGACAAAAATGATATTTAATAAGTTAAAACGAGTTCTGCTCGAGTCGGGCTATCGAGTAATCCTGACCAGCAATGTCTCCCAGAGCAAAGCAAAAGGGTTTGCTCGTGGGGTAAAGGGCTACATTGTTCCGGACGATCTCAAGATATTCATCAATAAGGATATCGGTGTTAACGATCGGGTGGTTACTTTGGTTCATGAGTTATTGCACGAGATCTATCCAACCTGGGCAGAAGTTAAGGTTAACCGTTCTGCCAAGAAAATCTTCCAAACTCTGACTGTCCCCCAACTGGGTTTCCTCCAGTTTTTTATTATGATGCCGACCGAGATTAGATCGATGCTCCGGTCAAACAATCTTTCGTCAGTCTGTTAATTTTTAGCTATATTATTTAGTAACAGCCCTGGCGTTATAGACAGAGCTTTTTTATTCCTTCTCGTCATTCTGGTAAGTCCGCTTTGCGGACGCATCCAGCCTGCCCGGCCAGGGAATCGTATACTATAAGATCCTGGACGATGCCAGCCTGCCTGCCGGTAGGCAGGGACGACAATGCAAGGAAAACATTGTCGGTTAAGGTATATTGATATTAGTCGCTAATTTGATATTTATTTCCCCTTGTAGCTTCCTCCTGCGTTCCAGCCGTCGCATAAAGCTATGGCTGGCAAGCAATCTCATCACAAATCGGTCATTAGCCGCTTGTGATATAGATATCACTATGGAGGACAGGCAACCTGGACAGAGCAGCGCTCTTCCTTGCCCGCCATAGCTGGCCCTTGTAGTTTGCTGGACAGAACAAGAGACTTCTAATCTCTCGATCGAGGTTCGATTCCTTGCGAGGGTGCCGAGCGGCGGTGGGTAAGGCGACGATGCGGGCTTGTCCCGTTAGATGTGATTCCTCTCGTAGCTCAACGGACAGAGCAGCGCTCTTCCTTGCCCGCCACAGCTGGCCCTTGTAGTTTGCTGGACAGAACAAGAGACTTCTAATCTCTCGATCGAGGTTCGATTCCTTGCGAGGGTGCCGAGCGGCGGTGGGTAAGGCGACGATGCGGGCTTGTCCCGTTAGATGTGTTTCCTCTCGTAGCTCAACGGACAGAGCAGCGCTCTTCTAAGGCGACGATGCGGGTTCGATTCCTGCCGAGGGGGCCACATCTAACGGGATGAAATTCCTGCCGAGGACGCCACAGGGCGGTTTCACCGCAATTACCGATTATCCAATGTGCACCAATAAACCAATTGAAGAGTTGAAGCTAAATTGGAAATTGGATAAATTGGCAGAGCCAGGCGTAGCTTCCGAAGGAAGCGAAGACTGGTGAAGATTGGTTAAATTAACTCCGAAGGAGTTTGATATGGTGGCTTTGGTGTAATGGTAACACATCAGCTTGTGGAGCTGCTATCAGGGGTTCGAATCCCCTAAGCCACCCCACTGCAATGTATCGGCGAATTTAATATCGGAATAAATAAGTAAGAATTATGCTGGTTAAACGAGTTTATCTTATTCACGGCTGGGAAGGGTACCCGGAAGAGGGTTGGTTTCCATGGTTGCTAGAAAAGTTAGCGGCACAAGACATCAAGTTGATTATTCCGCAAATGCCTAACGCTATAGCTCCAGCATTAGCTGATTGGGTAGCCACGCTCCAGGAAAAAGTTGGTCAACCAGATGAAAAAACTATTCTTATTGGTCATAGCTTAGGGTGCGCGACCATTCTGCATTACCTGAGTCATTTAAAATCAGAAAAGCAGTTTAAAGGCGTGATTTTAGTAGCGCCATTTGTCCGGCAATTTGGTATGGATGAAGTGCAGGATTTTGTTGACAAGAGATTGCAATGGGAGCATATCCGCGATTTATCCGAGCGGTTTGTGGTGATACACTCCGCTGATGATGAGGTGGTTCCGGTAGAAGAGGGCGAATATATCACAGACCGACTGAACGCTGATCTTATAGAAGTAAACGATTTCTTTCACTTTAGCGGAGCGGATAATATAACAGAGGCTCCCCCGGTGCTTCTGGCGTTACGTAAATGTTATGGGGAAGATAAACCAAGCTAAATTCAGCCAGGCAGTGCATCGGATAGTGCGAATGATCCCACCAGGCAAGGTTATGACCTATGGGCAGGTAGCGGCTCTTTTGGGATATCCTAGGGCGGCCCAGTACGTAGGATGGGTGCTACATTGGTCAGATTTCAAGGATGTTCCTTACCAGCGGGTAGTTAATCGATTTGGGGGCCTGGCTTCCGGTTATACCCGAGGGGGACAGTTAGCCCACAAATTTGATTTAGAGATGGAAGGAATCAAGGTAAATAATGATTTCACAATTGATTTAGAGCGGTACCTTTGGTCCCCTCCGACCAAGCTGATTCCTTGTGTAGAAGATGTTACACTATTGGAGGAGTTGCCTTTCTCCCTGGCCGTTAAGGTCTCTCGCAGACGCAGTAAATCGGCACGGGCAGGCTGCTAAGTTAGTTGGGAAACGGTAGTTTTTGATAATTGATCAGTGAGCGCCCTCGGGCCGTTAGAAGCCGGTATAATTCTGGGTCCGAGACAAGCACCACAGTAATATCTTAATAATTAAGATAAGTTGAAGCATTGTTTCTGCTTCTAATGGCCCTCGTAGTTCCCCACTGCGTCCAGTCTCATCAGAAATAGATCATTAGTCTCTTCTGATATAGATTGGACTTCGCGGGGCAGGCAATAAACAGAACGTAGGATTCCGGATCCTGAGGTGTAGGTTCCCTGCCCGCCATAGCCCGTGTAGCTCAATGGACAGAGCGTTAGCTTCCGGAGCTAAAGGTTACAGGTTCGAGCCCTGTCACGGGTACCACTTGCGGGCGACGGAGGGGATTCCTACCGAGGGTACCACAAAACGACTATGTCGCAATTACCAATTATCCAATGTGCACTAGTTAACAATCAAAGCAGTAGGAATCGAACCTATTTAGTTCGATTGTCCTGTGTGGTATAATTGGAGGTACATGGATAAGGACTACGCCCTACTCAAAGCTGAAGCAATTAAATTTAGGAAAGGTGGTTTAAGCTATAACGGAATTAATAAAAAGTTGGGTATTCCCAAGAGTACCCTTAGTTATTGGTTAAGAAATGTTCATTTAAAACCAGAATATAGAGAGCGCTTTTATACAAATCAAATAGAGAATCTGACCAGGGGTCCCCAAAGCCAAAGAGAAAGAAGATTACGAGAGATTGACAAAATTATTGAAGCGGCCGAAAAAGAAATTGAAATTCCCCTGTCTTTTGAGGCCTATCGTTTAATGGGGACTGCCTTGTATTGGGCTGAAGGGAGCAAAGGAAATTCATTTGAAATAACAAACTCCGATCCTTATCTTATTCTTTTTTTTGTGAGTTGGGTGGAAGCAATATTTAAAATCCCAGCTCAAACTCTAAGGGCTAGATTAAATATTTATTCCCAGCAAAATGATTTAAAGATCAAAAAGTTCTGGTCTGATCTTACTGATATTCCTCTGAAAAACTTTGGCAAAACATATGTAAAACCTTTAAACAAAGGATATAAGAAAAATAATCTTTATTATGGCACAATAAAAATATATGTTCCTAAGAGCACTGATCGTAAACATAAGGTTTTCGGCTGGATAAATAAAACTCTCAAAGGGATTGATCCAAAAGTTAAATTTGTAGAGAAAAAATGGCAATCATTGACAAAGATCTCGCGTCCTGCGAACTTAAACAGATAAGCCCCTATAACTCAATGGCAGAGTAGCTGCCTCTTAAGCAGTAAATACAGGTTCGAATCCTGTTGGGGGCACCATTATGGCCTGTTCGTCTAGTGGTCAGGACGCAAGGTTTTCCCGCCTTCATGGCCTGTTCGTCTAGTGGTTAGGACGCAAGGTTTTCATCCTTGTAACAGGAGTTCGATTCTCCTACAGGCTACCACGAACCACACATATTTGTTCGGGTTTATGGTGTTGCCATGATACATAGGTTAATAAAAAGTGGGAGTGCCGTGTACCGGATCCACCAGCTGGCGGAGACTGGTACTGTGGCAGATCGGGATATGCCTTGCAGGGTGTTTTTTGGTAAATAGTTGACAGCAAAGAATACTATGCTAAATTAACGTTATGCCTGAAAATATGTAGGTGCATATATCAAGAAATTTTATTAATTAAGCGGAGGAAAAATGAACGACGATTTGGAGATGTCCCCAATGGAGGACGAGACAGAAGAAAGCCCCAAGCCTGCTAAATCAGCAGAGTCAGATGAAGACGATGATGATTGGGACGGCGAGGAAGAAGAGAGTACAGAAAAGATAGGAGAGAAAGAAGCCGAGGAAAGTGCGGACGAAGAGGACGTCGAACTCTAAATTTTTTATCCAGAGATTGGTATTATCAATAACGGCTCATTACTGTCATTTGGCAGGGAGCCGTTATTTGTTTGTGTAACATTAGTGGGGGGTTATACTAAAAGAAGCTAATTGTTGGCAAAATGACCTACGATGTAATTATTGTTGGCTCTGGTCCGGCTGGTTTGACGGCCGCTTTATACTCTTCCCGGCGGGCTTTGAAGACCTTAGTTTTAGGTAAAGAATTAGGCGGCCAAGCCATCTTACCTGCTTGCGTAGACAATTTTCCGGGTGTAGCTAAAACAGACGGTGTTACCTTGGTGAACAATTGGAAAACTCAGGTTGTCGAAGCAGGAGCCGAGTTGCGCTATGAGACAGTTGTGGGCATTGAGCGCACAGAAAAATTATTCAAAGTAAAAATGGTCTCTGGCCAAGAAGAAACGGCCACGGCAATTATTTTGGCCTTAGGTCGCACCCCGCGCAAATTAAACGTTCCTGGGGAAGCCGAGTTCACCAGTAAAGGAGTAGCTTATTGTGCTACCTGCGATGCTCCCCTATTTTCCGGGAAGGCTGTGGCAGTAATTGGGGGTGGCAATGCGGCAGTGGATGCCGCGTTGCTTTTGGCAGGGATTGCCAGTAAAGTCTATCTAATTCACCGGAATCGCGCGTTTAAGGCAGAGGCGGCACTTTTGGACAAGCTAAAAATATCTCCGGTGGAGATTAAACTGGATACCATCGTCGAAGAAATTAAGGGCGAGAAAGTGGTAACGGGAATTAAGATCAAACAGGCGGCTAATAATCAAAGTGAAGAATTGTCTGTCCAGGGCGTATTTGTTGAAATTGGCGGAGATGCCAACACCCAAGCAGTAATCGGTCTGGTTAAACTGAATAATCAGCAAGAAATTGTGATTGATGAGCTTAATCGGACTTCTATTCCGGGCATTTTTGCCGCGGGTGATGCCACCACCGTACCGTTTAAACAGATGGTCATTGCCGCTGGCGAAGGTGCTAAATCCGCCTTGTCAGCATATAATTATATCCAAACCCAAGGGAGGTAAATTATGATAGACCCGACATCATTGTCACCACAGCGCATTTTAGTGACAGGCGCCACCGGGCAGATCGGTTCCGAGTTAACGCTGGCCTTGCGCCAAAAATATGGCGGAGACTATGTAGTGGCGGCCGGTCACACCACTTCACCGAACAGTTTGCTGGCTAATTCGGGTCCGTTCGAAACACTGGATATTTTGGATCGCGAAGCCCTATCTCGCATAGTTGAAAAATATCAGATCAACACTATTTATCATCTGGTTAGTTTGTTGTCTGTAAAAGGTGAGAAATACCCCGACTTGGCTTGGCAGGTTAATCTTACCGGATTAAAAAATGTGTTGGATGTGGCGCGGGAGCATAAAATTACTAAAGTGTTTTGGCCGAGTTCCATCGCCGTTTTCGGTCCCGATACTCCCAAAATCAACACTCCCCAACGCACTGTTCTCAATCCCACCACGATGTATGGTTTAACCAAAGTGGCGGGAGAACTGCTCTGCCAGTACTATTTTCTTAAATACGGCGTGGATGTTCGGAGTGCGCGCTATCCCGGAATCATTAGTTATAAAACTGCTCCCGGCGGTGGTGCCACGGATTGGGCGGTAGATATGTTTATCCAGGCTTTAAAGAGTAAACATTATAATTGTTTTGTTCGGGAAGATACGATTTTACCAATGATGTATATGCCCGATGCCATCACGGCAGCAATCCAAATTACCGAGGCGGACGCCTCTCTTATAGGGCACCGGCCCAGTTATAATCTTACGGCGATGAGTTTTTCTGCTGGTGAATTAGCGGCTATCATCAAGCAACAATTACCCGATTTCGAATGTGTTTATCAACCAGATGAGCGACAGATTATCGCCGATTCCTGGCCACAGACCATTGATGACACCTTAGCGCGGCAGGATTGGGGGTGGAATCAAAAGTTCAACTTAGATATGATGGCAAAAGACATGCTGGCCAATTTATCTCCGGTCGATAAAACGGTGCCGGAGTCCATCAGCGCCCAGTAATAAGTCTTATCTATCCAAAATGAAGAAATTAAAAGAATACAAAATTTATTCCACCCCTACTTGTGGTTATTGCCACCTGTTAAAGGATTGGCTCACTGAAAAGAAGATTGCTTTTACAGATATTAATGTGGCGGCAGATCCGAGCAAGGGAGTGGAGATGATTCAAAAAACGGGGCAAATGGGGGTTCCGGTGAGTATTATCGTGTTTGATGACGGCAAAGAAGAAGCAGTTTTAGGGTTTGATCAAAATAGAATCGCGAAAATCCTCGACTTATAAAGGAGGAAGACACTGTGTGGAATTTGCTCATTGTTTCTTTGCTTTTGGTGTTCCTGAGCGTATTTGCGGGAATGCCCATCTGGCTGCAACTTGTATTCCTGGGTGTTTTTGTAATTCTCGCGATGATCGAATGGACAAGGATCAAAGCGAGGCATCCTACTAACCCCCCTCTTAAAAAAAAAGGGGGGGGGTTGACACTGTACTTAATTACGTAATTTAGTAAGTACTATAGTACTTACTATAGTAAGTAATTTTATTGAATGGATCTATACGATTCTGCCTTGCCCGGCCAGGCAAGAAGTTGTTTCATTCCCAGAATGCTGATTTGATATGGTCTCATTGATCACCCTGTAACCAGACCCAATGGCCAACGAGACATGAAATACAACGGCCGTTGTGTCTCATGTCATATTCCCAAGGATACCACCTGGCTATTTAAAGTTTGACTATTTCGCCTTCGATCAGATCGACATGAGGCCAGATTTCAAATAGATGCGCCAAAAAATCAATTTCTTCACGGCAAGGCCACTTGTTGACCCAAACACTGTCCTGCATATGCTCGAATCCCAAATCAATTAATTTGGCTCGAAAAGCGTTGCGGTGATCAGTCAGCTCGTCGGGGATATCAAAAACAACTATCCGCCATTTGCCATCCCATCTGGCAGGACGCTTGAGTTTCATATTATCAACCTGATAGGCCAGGACTTTCTTTTTCCCCTCTTTAGTAAGAGAGATCCTTACTTGACCATCCTGCTCCCCAATCATAATTAATCCTTGCTTTTTGAGTTCCTGGAATTTGTTTTGCAGGTGAGTCCGGCGTAAAGTATTCTTTTTGTACCTTTTCAACAGAGGAGCTAAAGCAATCAAGGCACCTGGGGCTACCGCCGCAACTAATAAAATTCCTCCCAAACCAGCTATTGATAGCAGGATATCCCGCGCCAAGTTCAGTCGTCCTTGCTGGTCTTCTCTCATAAACTCATTATAACGAAGCAGACACGAAATACAACGGCCGTTGTGTTTCATGTCTCAATAGATGGACGGCGGTTTTCAATCCACTAGACGGATGATGGTTTGCATAGGGAGAGGGTTTTCGGCCGATGCTATTTTTTTTATTGGTTTTAGATGTAGAATGAAAATAGCAATCATATTTATTAT
>JAZDKW010000003.1:0-7946 GCA_043802665.1 Patescibacteria group bacterium | reverse complement strand
CCTACTACTAAATCACCTTCGATTATGTTAGTGAGAGTTTCTTCTGGTTTAGGCATTTCTCCGGGGGCGCACATATCGGCGGAAAGATGCATCATTTTATCGCGGCGCCACAAGTGCAATTCATTGGTGCCACGATGAACGGCGATTAATTTGTCTCCGGCGATTACCGCAATAGTAATGTTGGTTTTTCCGATCCAATCCCGCTCACCTTCTTTGGCGATAGCGGCGAACTCTTCGTTGGCGGCTTTAAGTGCGTTTTCGAAACTCTGAGCTGGACCAAGGGAGAGATGGCGATAATATTCTTCCTTAACAATATCAATGAGATTATAGGCGATATCAGGGACCAAGGGAGAAGCGCTACTAATATCAATGACAAAATAAAGGCTTCCGTGTCGTTGTTCCTCTAATAAGTCTGGTCGATACACTAAAGCCGTAGAAAAACCGCTGGCCGCTGGGCTTTTGGATAACACCTTACCAATCCGGACAGCGTACTTGGGCTTGGTTGCGATAACTTTAAAGTCTGCCATTAACCTCAGTTTAACAAAGCTATTATATCCGACAAGCACTCTATTTAGCAACTGGAGCGAAGAAAAAGTTGGGCTGATTTTGTGGAATAGTATATCCTAAGAGATGTAATGAATCGTTCATCAATGTCTAAAGAAACATTAGTTAGAATTGGTTTAGCGCTACTTGTTGGTAGTTTAATAATTTGGTGGATGTGGCCGTATTATTCTGGTGTCAGACTGATTAATCCAGTTTTACTTAATCTTGGTGGCTGGCAGATCCATTGGTATGGTCTGTTGATGGCGGTAGCTGTAATAGTGGGTTGGCAGATGTTAGTTCGAGATAGCCGCAAGGAGGCTTGGACCGACCGGATAATAGATATAGTAATTTGGGCGGTAGTAGGTGGGCTGATTGGGGCCAGGTTACTATTTGTCCTATTGAAATGGGGGGATTTTTCTGGCCACTGGACTGAGATATTTTACCTTGCCCAGGGGGGATTAAGTATCCATGGGGCGGTCTTAGGTGGAGCGATCGCAACTGGGTTATATTGCCGTCAGGTTAAGCTATCCACCTTACAGATCTGGGATAAATTAGTCCCTCCGTTGATCATAGGGCAGATTATTGGCCGGTTTGGCAATTTTTTCAATCAAGAGGCTTTTGGCGGACCAACGGTGGTGCCGTGGAAGATGTGGGTGGCTCCCGCTTTTCGTCCCTTAGGTTGGGAACAATACAACTGGTTTCATCCCACTTTTTTATATGAAGCTATCGGGTTAGGGGTATTATTTTGGCTGATTCGGTACCTATCCCGTCGTTCTTGGCCGGCGGGAATGGTGACCCTACTATATTTAATAGGTTATGCGGTGTTGCGGTTCGGAATCGAATTTTATCGTATAGACAGCGACAAATGGGGGAGTTTGACAATTGCTCAGTGGGCCAGTCTGTGTATCATTATGGCCGGAGGGGTGATTGGGTTAATATTAAGATATAAGCAATCAAAGTTATGACAATCGCATTAGTAATAATTAGCCTGGTGGCCTTAGGAGCTTTGGTAATGTTGGGTTGGGTGCTCTTGGCTCGCAAAACTTCTCCGGGAACCGAGGATACAGCAGTCCACCAAACCCTGGATTTATTATTAAAAGACACGCGCGACTTGCGGGTAGATCAAAAGTTGGTGCACGAGACCAGTCAGCGTTTGCAGGGTGATATGAAAAGTGTGGCGGATGTTCTGACTCAATTTAAGACTCGCCAAGAAGAGCGCAATAAATGGGAGGCGGAGTATTCCACTTCTATTCGTCATTCCATCCAGAATATAGAGCATTTATTTAAAGGGTCAAAATCCAAAGGCCAAGCCGGAGAAAATATCTTGCGGGAGATTTTTAAAGTTTTTCCTCCAGAACTCATTGTTTTTGATTACCGAGTAGAGGGTAAACCGGTTGAGTTTGGCCTTAAACTTCCCGATGGACGGATTGTGCCGATAGATTCTAAAGTAGTCGCTTTGGATGAGATGGCCCAGTTAGCAACGGAAGAGAACGAAGAAGTCCGCCAGCGCCTGATTAAAAAAGTGGAATCCGAAGTGATGAAAAAGATTAAAGAGGTGTCCGGATATGTCCACCCGCCGATTACTTGGGACCGGGCTTTGATGATGGTACCGGATGCCGTTTATGCCACCTTAAAAGAAGCTTTTATGAAAGCTTACCATCAATCGGTTATCCTAATCCCATACAGCATGGCCATTCCGTATATCTTGACTTTCCTTGATCTGCACAAAAAAACTTTAGCGGTTCATGACGAACAACAAATTAGAAGTTTCTTGGAGGATTTAGACCGAGCTCTTACCGAGATGGAGACGGTATTGGAAAATCAGATTGCTCGGGGCAATACAATGATTATTAACGCTTATAGTGAATATAAAAAGATTATAGGAAAAGTGCGGGGGAGGATGACTTATTTGGCTGAGGCAGAAAAAGCACAGCTTGCGGCCCCAGCTATCCCTACTTCAACTGAAACCGAGCCTCAATTAACCGCCAAGTGATAGATGGAAAAAAACCAAGTAATTAACCAACGCCATTTTGTTACTCTCATAGCCTTAGTCACCGGTCTGCTAATAGTGGGGATAGCCGGTTATATGGCGATTGAGGGTTGGAGCTTCTTGGATGCTCTATATATGGTGATAATCACTCTGGCCACCGTGGGTTATAGGGAAGTGCATCCCTTGAGCACGGCGGGAACCATCTTTACTATGTTGTTAATTGTCTTTGGTGTAGTTACCCTATACTATGTAATTAGGGTAGTGGGGGAATACGTGTTGGTGAGTCGGTTTGACGAACAGTATAAACTTAAACGAATGAGATCTCAGATCCAAGGACTAACTAATCATTATATTGTTTGTGGCTACGGCCGAGTCGGCAGTAAAATTGCCACAGAATTGCGCAAGGAGAATGTTTCTTTGGTGGTGATTGAGAGCGATCCGCAAGTTGCCGAAGATTGCCGCCGTCAGGGGATTTTGTGTGTAGTAGGTGATGCCACTGAAGAAGAAACTTTGTTAGGGGTGGGCGTTATGAGTGCGCAGGGTGTCATCGCCGCTTTAGGAAAAGACAGTGACAATATTTTGGTAGTTATTACCGTCCGGACATTGAATAACGGCGTCTTTATTGTGGCAAAAGCTAATCAAGATGCGGCAGTGGATAAACTTTTGCGCGTGGGGGCCAATCGGGCCGTTTCTCCTTATCAAATCAGCGCATTTCGTATGGCTACGTTTGTTTTGCACCCGGGAGCGGCAGATTTTGTGGACAGCGTAACCGATTTGAAAAATAGCGAGATCCAAATTACCGATATGACGGTTGGGTCAGCCTCTCCTTTGGTTGGTAATCCTCTGGAACAATATTTAGCTAATCGCAAATCGGGAGTGTCTGTGCTGGTGATTAATCGGTCTGATGGACATGCAATCATAAACCCCTTGGGAGACACGGTGATTCAGGCTGGTGACCGCTTGATCTTGATGGGCATCCGAGCTAATTTAGAAGTCGTAGAAAAATTAATTCATTAACGCGTAAAACTATGAATGACCATTTCAGTCCAGATTTTATCAGTGTCCAAACCGAAGCTCTGCGCAAAGAAAAAGAGCGGATAGAAACCAATTTAAAAGAAGTGGCGATCTACGATGAGGACCAAGGGACGTATAAACCTAAATATGAAGAAGAAAATGCTGGAGATGCCGAGGATAATCAAGAAGCGGCTGATGAAACCACTCATTTTATAGAACATACTGCTACAGCGGATAGTCTTATTCAATCTTTGAATGAAGTGACGAGCGCTTTAGCAGATATTGCCACCGGTCGCTACGGCTACTGTGAGAATTGTGGCGAATACATTCCAGAAGACCGCTTGAAGGCCTATCCGTCCGCTAAGACTTGCATTAAGTGCGAATAAAATAAATTCAATTAGTATATTTCAGAGTCAAACCGGGAAATTCTGGGCGCTTATTGTCGCCATCGTCATTGGTGGTGGGTTAGATCAATGGCTTAAATACAGTCTGGGTTTTTTACGTCAAACCGGCGAGATTTACTGGGGACCTGTCGGATTAACTTGGTACGAGAATCCTGGCATCGCTTTTAGCTTGCCTTTACCAGTGCCTTGGGCGATAGGTTTGGTCGTAGCATTATTGTTATTTCTGGTCGGACTACTTTGGCAATCTCGCCGGACTGGATGGGCTTATTCTGTAGGGCTGATCTTGGTTATTAGCGGGGGAGTTAGCAATTTGATAGACAAGATTGTCTTGGGATTTGTTCGGGATTTCGTATCGATTGGATGGCTACCAGTATTCAATTTAGCAGATATGTTAATCTTAGTAGGGATCATATTGGTTATCTTAGGAGTAGGGCGTGGTGAACAACATCAAAAAATTTAGATTTACCGTTAAAACCAGCACAGCCAACCAGCGCTTAGATGCTTGGCTGGCCGCGAAATTACCGATTTATTCACGCAGTTTCTTAGTCAGCCAGATTAAAGCCGGCCGAGTCTGGGTGGGAGGCAAAGTAGCATCACCCAAACAGACTATTCGTCTGGGACAGATTATTACTGCCGCTATCATAATACCGAAGACTGAAATTGCCTCCGAAAAAATAGCTCTGGATATTATCCATCAAGATAAGGATTTGGTAGTGATTAATAAGCCCGCAGGATTAGTAATGCATCCTGCTGGGTCTCATCAATCAGGAACTTTAGCTAATGCCTTAAAAGCCAAATTTTCCACTTTTTATTTAGTCCATCGTTTAGATAAAGACACTTCGGGAGTGGTAGTGGTAGCTCTAAATTTAGCAACCAAAAATTGGCTGGATAAATTGTTCCAATCCCGCCGGGTTAAAAAAACTTATTGGGCGCTATTGGTTGGGAAGATTACTCCGCAACAAGCCTATCTGGATTTTCCTATTAAGCGCGACAGCCGCTCCGGGAAGTTTGCGGCTTTGTCTGGGGGACGCTCTGCCCGGAGTTTTTATCAGGTTAAAGAATATATTCCTGGATTTAGCTTCGTAGAGGTTCGCCCAGAGACTGGCCGTACCCATCAGATCCGAGTTCATTTTAGTGCCTTGAAACATCCCGTAGCTGGCGATACTATGTATGGTACGTCTACCCGAGGATTAAACCGGCAATTTCTTCATGCTTATCAAGTAGAATTTCCAGACCGACAGGGCAAGACCAGAACGTTCACGACGCCTTTGCCAAAAGATTTAACTGATTTTTTGAAGTATTTACCCCGTTAGAAGCACTCTATCAAGCATTGGACTATATGAATTACTTAGTAATCAATTCGTTATTAGATATTAATATTATTAAACGTCGGAAACCTATTGGTTTCCTGCTTCTAACGGGGTGAAAACTAATTTTGCCAATAAAATAGTGGTTTTTACTGGACCATCTGCGGTAGGGAAAGATACTGTTGAGGTTGAAGTAATGAAAGTTCTGCCTTTGAAAAAGGTAGTTACCACTACGACGCGTCCACCTCGTCCTGGAGAAAAGCGGGGTGTCAATCGTCATTTTGTAACCAAGGCTCGGTTTCGCGAGATGATCAAGCAAGATCTTTTGATTGAACACAATTATTTTAACGGCCATTACTACGGTACCCAATGGAAGGATATGCGCCGTCCGGCGGCCGAGGGTCAAGTACCTTTGTTAGATGTTGATCCTAATGAGGCAACCAACATCCAAAAACGCAATCCCGATGCTTTGGTGGTTTTTCTCAAAGCCGAATCGCTAGCCGTTCTGAAAAAGCGCCTGGTAGCGCGCGGAGGAACTCAATCAGAAATTAATGAAAGGTTGCGTTTAGCTAAAGAGGCAATGATGAAAGAATCGTCTTTTGCTTATAGCGTGGTAAATCACGAGGGGAAACTTGCCGAAACTGTCCGTATCGTCAAAAAAATAATCCGCAACTATTTAGGCCTGTAGTAACTGAATTCTTCCTTCCGTCAGGAATAAAAACCTATCCTATAAAGGAAATAGAAAAACTAAGCTCCCCTCCTCTCGGAGGAATACATTGAACAAATTCCCCTCCTCTCGGAGGAGGGGTTAGGGGAGGAGTGCATCTGAATTTAAACAATCCCCTCCTAACCTCCCCTTAGCAGGGGAGGAATTACGCTGGTGTGATTCTCAATCTTCCCTTGGTGGCAGGGGAGGAATTACGCTGGTGTGATTCTCAACCTCCCCTTAGCAGGGGAGGAATTACGCTGGTGTGATTCTCAACCTCCCCTTAGCAGGGGAGGAATTACGCTGGTGTGATTCTCAATCTTCCCTTGGTGGCAGGGGAGGAATTACGCTGGTGTGATTCTCAACCTCCCCTTGGCAGGGGAGGAATTTATTGAATAATTCCCCTCCTCTCGGAGGAGGGGTTAGGGGAGGAGTGTATCCAGATTTTCTAATATCCCTTCCATATTTTCATAAACTTCTCTGTTGGTAAATCGGATTACCTTAATCCCCAAGGATTCAAGGAATGCTTGTCTTTGGGAATCCAATTTTTCTGCGGCAGTAGATTCGAAATGGGAGTCCCCATCTAATTCAACAGCTAATTTTGTCTCAGGACAGTAAAAATCCACAATAAATTTTCCGATGCTATGTTGTCTCCGGAATTTGTAGTTTTTGATTTGTCTGTTCTTAAGTTTAGACCAAAGCAGTTGTTCTGCCAAAGGCATATCGCGTCTAAGCAATTTTCTGGTTCTTGTTATTCTTTGTTTGTTGAATATTATTCCCATACAATCCCCTCCTAACCTCCCCTTAGCAGGGGAGGAACTACGCTGGTGTGATTCTCGGTCTCCTCTTGGCAGGGATGACATTAGAGATGTTTATTCCTGAAAGTGGGATTCGGCAGTTAGGAGGGCATCAATAACTGGATCAAGCCCCCCCTCCATAATGGTTTCTATGTGGTGCCAGCTTTGGCCAGTACGGTGATCAGTAATCCGGTCTTGGGGGAAATTATAAGTGCGGATTTTTTCGCTCCGATCTCCGGTACCAATTTGTGCTCTCCGCTCGGCGGTGCGTTCCTTGGATTTGGTTTCCATTTGTGCATCTAAAATGCGTGAGCGAAGTACCGCCATGGCTTTTTCTTTGTTTTGGGTTTGCGATCTTTCGGTTTGGCAAGTAGCCACAATTCCGGTAGGCAAGTGAGTGATTCGAACAGCAGAGTCAGTGGTGTTAACGGATTGACCACCTTTGCCTGAAGATCGAAAAACATCCACGCGCAAGTCTTCCGGTCGGATGTTTACATCCACTGGTTCTGCAATGGGCAAAACAGCGACAGTGGCCGCCGAAGTATGAATTCTGCCCTTAGCTTCGGTAGCTGGAACTCGCTGAACTCGATGTACCCCTCTTTCAAAACGTAGTTTGCGAAAGACGCCGTCGCCAGATATTTCAGCAGTAACTTCTTTGTAGCCACTGCCATCATCGGTCGGGCTCTCGTCTAAAATCAACACTTTCCAACCCTCTTTTGCCGCATACCGAGTGTACATTCTAAATAAATCTCCGGCAAAAATAGCCGCTTCGTCTCCGCCTGTGCCCGCTCGGATTTCCATAATCACATCTTTTTGCAAGGTGGCGTTCTGGGGATTCAAAATCTCCTCTAATCTTTGAGCCAACTCGTTTTTTTGTTGAGTTAATTTATCCGTTTCCTCTTTGGCCAGTTTGGCTAACTCTGGATTATTGTTTATAATCATCTCGGCATTATCGGAAAGTTGTTTTTCAATCGGGGCTAATTTTTTCTGGATATCTAAAATCTTTTCAATTTGAACTTTGCGTTTGTTCAAAATCTTGAGTTCTTCAGGAGACCATTCACCAGTACTCGCCAGTTTGCTGATAAGCTCCTCGAACTCTTTTTTTAGACGTCCTAACTTTTGTATAATCTGGTCCATCCCGTTAGAAGCAGGGAGCCCAAGGCTCCCGACTGGTTAACAATATGG
>JAZDKW010000002.1:0-57293 GCA_043802665.1 Patescibacteria group bacterium | reverse complement strand
CAGCCGGTGGTGGTGGCGCATTCTTTGCAATAAAAACAAGTGCCAGATCTAACCATCAGCGCCCCGCAAGTCGGGCAGACCGGCGCGTATTTGTAATCGGAGCTATCCTTAGACTGACCGTTAGCACTCACATTTAAAGTTAGCACTGGTTGATCCGCACTGGGAGCAGAATCCGCTGGTTCTTTTTCGGATAAGAAACTATCCCCATTGCTTTCTCCATCTCCATTGCCATTCTTGGCCATTCCGTGACCATTAATAATCCCCAGGGCCACTTGGCGGTCCAAGGGCAAGAAATTCATTCCCAACCATTTGGCGATGTAATCGGTAATGGATTTGGCCATCGGGATATCGGCATTATCCGTCGCTCCCCAAGGATCAAACCGTAAATTAAGGAATGAGGTGACAATAGTTTCGGCAGGAGCGCCTTCTTGCAACATTTTAGAACAAAGCATCGCCATCGCATTGAGTAAACCCGAAACTACCGAGCCTTCTTTGCCAGCACTGATAAATATCTCTCCTAAATCACCATCCTCAAACCGATTAGCCGTGATATAAATCCGGTGCTGACCGTTAATGATAACTTTGTGCGTCAGCCCTTCCCTTGTATGCGGTAGATCCCGATGCCGCGAGGGCACCATCAACGTACCGGATTGACTGCTTCCCTTGGCCGTGAGCGGCTGAGAGGCCTTGCAGTTATCCCGATAGATCGCGATGGCTTTAAGTCCTTTGCGCCACGCCTCAATGTAGATATTCTCAATTTCTTCAATGGTGGCCTCTTCCGGCATATTCACTGTTTTGGAAATTGCACCGGAGAGGAATGGCTGGGTGGCCGCCATCATTTCAATATGTCCCATCGGTGCGATAAACCGCACTCCGCCGTTGCACTTATTGGCGCAATCAAAGATTGGCAGATGTTCTAATTTGATTTCTGGTGCACCTTCCATCGTGCCTTGTTCTAATACATACTGTTTAATCTGTTCAATTTGATCGCCGGTGTAACCTAAATTCTTCAAGGCTGGTTCAACCGATTGATTAATAATGGCATACCCGCCACCGCCGGAGAGCTTTTTATATTTAACTAAAGCATAATCTGGCTCGATGCCAGTAGTGTCCACATCCATTAGGGGCCCAATCGTGCCTGTGGGGGCCAACAAAGTTACTTGGGCGTTTCTAAACCCAAATTCTTTTCCCAGATTTAAAGCTTCTTCCCAATCGGCCGCGGCCGCGACGGATAATTCTGGTTCGGGTACATTCCGCAAGTTCCCCAGCGCAGATTTATGCATCTCCATAACCCCTAACATCCCAGCGGAATTAATCTGGTAATCGTCAAATGAGCCGATTCGACCAGCAATCTTGGCCGACATAGCATAAGCCCGACCGGTCATTAGAGCAGTGATGGCGGCGGCCATCATTCGTCCAGATTCGCTATCGTACGGAAGACCCAGCCGCATCAAATAAGCTCCTAAATTAGCGTAGCCGAGGCCCAAAGGGCGAAACTTATGGCTGTTAAGAGCGATGGAATGGACCGGATAGGAACCATAGTCCACCAAGATTTCCTGGGCCAAAATCATAACCTCTATCGCTTTCCGAAAAGATTCTATATCAAAGTTGCCATCCTCATCGGCGAATTTAACCAAATTGATCGAACTTAAATTGCAAGCCGAGTTATCCAAGAACATAAATTCACTGCAAGGATTGCTGGCGTCAATATGCCCCGAAGATTTACAAGTATGCCAGCGGTTAATAGCAGTATCGTATTGCATGCCAGGGTCAGCACACTTCCAGGCCGATTCCGCAATAAGGCGCATCAAATCGCGCGCCTTGTAAGTTTGCACCACAGCACCGGTAGTTACTGCTTTGGTCTGCCACTCGCCGTCGTTTAAGTAGGATTGCATAAATTCATCGGTCACCCGGACAGAGTTGTTGGAGTTCTGCCCCGCCACTGTCTGGTAGGCCTCGCCGTTGAAGTCCGCATCGTAACCTTCCCGAATCAATGCTTGAGCCTTTTCTTCTTCGTGGGCTTTCCATTTGATAAAATCTTCCACTTCGGGGTGATCGATGTTCACGATGACCATCTTGGCCGCCCGCCGAGTGATACCACCGGATTTGGTCGCTCCTGCGCCCGCATCCAAAACTTTCAAAAATGAGAGCATCCCCGAGGGATTCCCGCCAGTAGAAAGTTTTTCAAAGCGAGAACGCAGAGAGGAAAAATTAGTTCCCGTTCCCGAACCCCACTTAAACAAACGGGATTCGCGTTTTACTAAATCAAAAATATCCTCCAGAGTGTCTTCTATGGATTGGATAAAACAGGCACTGCATTGGGGGTGCATGTAAGTATCTAAGGAATCTTCAATCTGTCCGGTAGCGGGACTGTAACAATAAAAATTGGCATCCATTGGCCGAGTAATACCGTATTTTTCATAGATGCCAACATTAAACCAAACTGGTGAATTAAACGCCGCCTTTTGGTGTAATAGTAAGTGGGCTAACTCATCATAAAAAACTTGGGCTTCCTCGGCATTATCAAAATAACCGAGATCTTGCCCCGCCTTAGTGACAGCCATGGTCACCCGATCTAACATCTGACGGACATTGTTTTCGCGTCCCTCGGGAGTGGGTACCCCTTTGCGGCGGAAATATTTCCAAGCGGCGATATTTACCGCGGTATCCGACCAGGCCACCGGCGCCTCTACCTCCCAATCAATCAAGACTTGGTTGGCTTTGCTATCAAACAAATAGGCTCTGCGCTTTCCCCATTCTTCTTTATCAAAAACATTCTCTCCCTCCTTTGTGAAATACCGAGTTACTAATCTAACTCCCGTGCGAGCTACTGCCATACCACCTCCTAAAGTGTATTAAAGACTTCCGATAATTTTGTTCGCTGACTACAAAACGACTCCACCCCCTGAAGCACTTTAGTCAGTGCAAACTAAACGTATCACACCGTCCCCAGTTGCCAAGAAGGTCTATAAAAAATCGCCCCCAGCCCAAAAAGTTTTTCTCCGATTGTCATCTCGGCCTGGCTGCATTCCCTTCCGGCGGAAAGTTTTTCCTTTCCTGTCATTCCCGACCCAAATTACCTAATGATAATCGGAGCTACGATAGTCCTCCGTAGTCTTATCTATTTCCCAAAGAGGATAAATATCCTATTTTGGGAAGAGATTAGACGCAGGATGGATTCGGGAATCCAGAGAGATAAAAACATTTCTTTTTTTGTTTTTGTCTGGATCCTCTGGTCAAGCCAGAGGATGACAACTCTTACATATGAAAAAACCCCGATGTAATATCGGGGTGTATGAGTTCGAGAACAAACAATCAAAAGGAATAAAAATCAAACAACAAGGGGCGTAAACTTCCGAGCAACGGCACCATAGTCCGAAGAATGGTGGTCACCTTGGCCGTAGCGAACGCGCAGACCAGAACCAGCCCAGAACCCGACCAGCAACTGAGAGCCAGAACCAGAACCGCAGTAGTTCCGGCATCGGATCCATTTATCCATAAAGGGGATTTTCCCGAATGCCATGTAGGCCCTGATGAGGAGATAGATGGCTTCCTCGGCTGAAGTCAAGCCATCTCCACCCTGATCTTTAGCCCAAAGCAGGTGCTCGTCGGCATTCAAATTAAACGGCCAGCGATCAGGGCCCCTAAGGGTCATGATGGCCGAAAGGTCGCACTCAAGTATGCCGGCTTCGGTCAAGATTCCCTCGCCATCGCGGTTTGGCGACGAACTGAATTTAACTTTAACACCACTCTCACCTGCGAGTTTGATCAGCCTCTTGCGGTCGAGACCGGACGGGATAAAGCAGTGGTTCACACCATTGGGTAGATTAGCGGCCTTGGCGATTGCCGTTTCCTGTCCGATGATGCCAAGCTTCTCCATGGCCGCTGTCTCGCGTTTGATCCATACCCCCGAGTTCATAATAGAACCTGCAACAATCATAGCTGTGCACCTCTTTCATGAAAATTTTTTGAGATTTCAAAGTGATTCCTTGATAATATCAATATACTACAAAACTCGCTCCCATCCAAGGTTATTTTTGTCCAACCAGAGCTAATTTTCAACGGCTCCCTGGCCGGGCAGGCAACCCCCTGAGCCGTTCATTCTTGGTTCTTTTTTCGGGTTTGTCCTTCGCCGTTGGGGTTTTTCCCCCTCACCCGGGCATTGGAGTTCGAGCGTTTCTTTTTCAGCCGGCCATTGGAGGAGAGGCGTCTTGGTTTTTCTGCCAGCCCTTGGAGTCCGAGCGTGATGAGCCAATAAAATTGCTGTTGCGAAGCCAACTGTCCGAGCATTAGCGAGTTTGGCGAAAGCAGTAAGGCAATTTTATTAGGCGAATAGCGAGGACGACGGGCTGGGACTTTTACGCCACTTTTCTAGAAAAGTGGCAAAAACAATTCTGGTTACTCTGCAAGAGTATCAAAAATCTATTTAATTTTTTTGCGGATAAACGCAGGGACATCAATTTCATCCCTATCTTCTTCCACTGTTTCCTCTTTGGCCGGCATCCCAGCATGCATCGCTTCCATCCGCTTCCGTCCCGGGCCAACGCTGTACATATCATCTTCAAAACCAGTGGCAACCACAGTGATCTTAACTTCGCCCTGCATCGCTTCATCAATCACCGCACCAAAGATAATATTGGCATCGGGATCGGCCGCCTCGGTAATAATTCGGGCCGCTTCATCAATTTCATACATTCCCAAGTCTGGACCGCCTGTAACGTTGAATAAGATGCCTTTGGCACCATCAATGGACAGTTCCAGCAAAGGGCTGTCAATGGCCTGTTTAGCCGCCTCTAAGGTCCTGCTGTCCCCTGTTCCTCGGCCGATACCCATCAACGCTGAACCAGAATTGGACATAATCGCTTTTACATCGGCAAAGTCCACGTTAATCATCCCGTGCTGAGTGATTAAATCGGAGATACCCTGAACACCTTGCCGCAAAACATCGTCCACCACCGAGAAAGCATCATAAAGAGAAGTTTTTTTATCGATAACCTGTAATAATCTATCATTAGGAATAACAATTAAAGTATCCACGCGGGAACGGAGCTCTTCTACCCCTTCTTCGGCGATCTTCCGGCGGCGCAAACCCTCAAACGAGAAAGGCTTGGTTACTACCGCAACCGTTAAAGCGCCCAGCTCGCGAGCGATCTCTGCAATAACCGGACCGGCACCAGTGCCCGTGCCACCGCCTGCGCCGTAAGTTACAAAAACCATATCGGCGTCTTTGAGTGCGGCGTAAATATCTTCTTTATTTTCTTCCGCGGACTTCTTGCCTTTTTCCGGATCGGCTCCAGCGCCGAGTCCGCGCGTAGTAGTTTGACCAATGTGGATTTTAGTGGGGGCACCGCAATAGTGCAAATCCTGAGCATCAGTATTCACTGCTACAAATTCTACGCCTCTAATATTGGCATCAATCATGCGATTGATTGCATGCGAACCTCCCCCGCCTATCCCTACGACTTTGATACGAGCAAATACCCCTTCACCCGTAAAATCGGCGACCGTTTTCCGCGAGCTCATATAATTATTCCTCCTAAGCATTATTTGATTTCAGTTAAGTAATCCACAAATAATCCCCACGTTATCCACCCAACGACACTTCATTATATCTTAGTAGATAAACAGAAGTCAAAGATATTAAAATATTGTAAATAAACAGGCCTTCGGAGCTGAAAAAGCCATATTTAATCCACACCACGAATTGCCCCCAAAATGTGGATAACCCTATTTAAACCAGTTCTTCAAACGAGCAAAAACTCCGCCAAAATTTGGTTCACGAGAAAAAGAGGACAGGTTATTATTTTCGTCTAATCCCCACAATACTAAACCGATGGCCGTAACAAATCGAGGATCATCCAATCGATCCACTACTCCCCGCAGTTCGATTGGAAAACCAATTTGTGCAGGCAATCCTAAATGATCTTTCGCAAAATCAATAATGCCAGGGAGTTTAGCTCCCCCGCCCACCAACACTGCACCCGCTGGTAGCATTCCGTCTTTCCCAACTTTTCTGAGTTCGGTTTTAATCATCATAAAAATCTCCATCAATCGCGCTTCAATAATTTCTGCGATGTAGCGACGGGAGATTACTTGGTCTTCCGACTTATCAAAACGCGAGAGATCCACTGTGTCCTTGTCGGACAACATTAGAGAGCTGGCCATGCCGTATTCAATTTTTACCTTTTCCGCCACATCTAAAGAAGTGCGAAGGCCAATTGCGATATCGGAAGTAAGGTGGCCCGAACCGATCGGCAGAACCGCGGAATGACACACATCACCCTCGTCAAAGACTACTAAACCAGTGGTCCCTGCCCCGATATCCACCACTACTACCCCCAACTCCTTCTGTTTCTTAGATAGCACCGCTTTACTGGCCGCCAGCGGTGACAAAACAAAATTAGCAATACTCACTCCGGCCTGTTCAACGGTCTTTTGCAAATTTCGGATAAAAGGGGAGGAGCCGGTAATTACGTGCGCATCCACTTCTAACCGTGTCCCGGACATCCCAATGGGGTCCCTGATGCCATCTTGGCCATCCACAATAAAGGTCCGCGGGATGACATGGATAATCTCTCGGTTCGCTGGTAAAGCTACGGTTTGGGCACTCTCAATCACTCGCATAATATCATCACTCCCAACTTCACTATGAGCAACTGAAATTAACCCCCGCGTATTAGCAGATTGGATATGTTCGCCATTAATACTGATGAACGCTCCTTCGATGGGAACGCCCGCCATCCGTTCGGCTTTATCCAGCGCTCCAGTAATTGCCGCTACCGTTTCTTCAACATCAGTCACCACCCCTTTGCGCAAACCACTGTTTTCTTGCACACCAACCCCAATAATATTGGGGTGCATTTCGTCTTCCCCGCGTTGGCCGACGATAGCGACAACTTCCGAACTGCCAACATCGATGCCAATGGTAACTTTTTCCCTCATGCAAGCTATTTAATTCCTTAGAACGTTTGACGTTCTCCTAATGTTCTCCACCCATTATAAGCGAGATATCGTTCCCCGCCAATTGGTTATTCCTTCAGCGTTCGTCCCTACATTACCAACTGAACAATCCTGTCTTCCAAAACCTCCATCTCTTTCGCTTTCGCGGCAACGGTATCCTCGTGATCAAATCCTAAAAGATGCAACAACCCGTGCACAAACAACTGGGCAAACCTTTCTTTTTCTGACACTTTTAGTTCTTCGGCTTCTCGCTGTAATATTGGATGGCAGATATAAACATCGCCCAAATAATTGTCATCTGACTCGGTGGGGTAACTCCCTTTCATTTCGGTATTAGTAAAGGACAGCACATTGGTAGATTGATCTTTTCCGCGATAGCGATGATTAAGTTTGGCTATCTGCTCTTCGTCTGCAATAATAACGCCTGCCTCACTGTCTAATGTTTTCTGAGTTGAACCTAAGGTTATATCAAAAATAAAACGAATGAACTCCTCGTCCACTCCGTCAATGCCATAATTACCATAACCAATAAATACCCGAGACATCCACAACTAATTAACTTAGTTTAGCATTGATTAACTTGGCCACGACAGTACCATCAGCCTGGTTGCCGATCTTTTTCATCACTGCCCCAATAATTTGGCCCGTTTTAACACCTGGGTTAGCCGCGATCTCCGCTTCTACCACCTTTAGAATCTCCTCTTCACTCATCGCGGCAGGCAGATAAGCCTCTAAAATCTTTGATTCAGCCTCTTCTTTCGCCGCTTGCTCCGGCCGACCGCCGGTTTGGAAACTTTCAACGGCTTCTTTACGCTTTTTAACTTCGCGCTTGATCACAGTGTAAATCTCGGCTTCGTCCAAAGCTTTACCCTGAGCGATCTCTTCGTTATGAATAGCGTTGGATAGCAAGCGTAGAGTTTGGAGTTTAAGATCCTCTCTATTTTTGAGAGCGGCGGTTAATTCGGATTGAACTTGAACTTTAATATCCATTCTTTGAATTAATTTAATACAGCTCTTTCTTTTTTTGAGTGCGGATTCTTTCTTTACGCACTGCACTAGCCCGGCGTTGATTTTTGGCAACTGGTTTCGCAAAAAACCGGCGCTCTTTTGCTTCGGTGAGTGACTTACTCATCAACACCATGCGGTTGAACCGGCGCATCATCGCCTCGAAGCTCTCTTTTTCTTTACGTTTTACGTAACTTGACATAAACAAATAATAACCTGTTCTTCAGGTGTAGTCAACCCCACTATTCTGGTTGGCAACAGGGCTATTTTGTGACCATCTGAGATGTCGCTTCGGCTTCAGTGAAAATTTCGCTCAAAGGAACCCCGCCCAATATATGCAAGTGCAAATGAGGAACGATCTGACCACCCCATTTGCCTACATTAATAGATACCCGATACCCTGGTTCAGCGATATTAAGCTGGTCTGCCAATAATTTGGCTCGGTACACCAGTTTACCCAAGAGCATTTGGTCGCCTTCCCCCACCGCGGTCAAACTGGGGATATGGACTTTCGGGATAACTAAGACGTGGATAGGAGCCGAGGGATTAATATCGTCAAAAGCAATTATCTCGTCGTCTTCAAACCGCACGTTTGCCGGAATCTCATGCCGAATAATTTTGCAAAACACACAATCCTGATTGGTAATTAAATCTGTCATCATTAAGAATTATACTATATGAGATCCTTCGACAAGGAACGTCTGACGTTCCAAGCTCAGGATGACGATGTAAGGAAACCATCGTCAATTATACCAAGCACTTCCTGATCCGTAAGTTGAGGGAAATGCTCATAAAATTGCCCCACTGCCATAAAATCAACCGGAGTTTCCAAAACAACCACTTGGGCATCCGCAGACTTTAATAACTCTACAGCGTCAGATGAAGCCACTGGTGCCGCCACTACCACTTTTTTAGCCCCATGCCGCTGAAGATACCTTATCGCTACCAAATTGGTCTGACCGGTTGCTATCCCATCATCAACTAAGATTACATTACGATCAGCCAGCTCCAATGGCCGAGGATTAAATAGCCGCGTCCGCCGGCGGACTTCTTTTAATTCTTGTTCGAGAATCTTTTTAAATTCCGGCGTCTTCGATAGACTACTTTGGACAAACTCTGTGCCCAAAACATAATCACCGTCAGCATCTACCGCGCCTACTGCGAACTCGGGGTTGCCAGGATAACCTAACTTACGCACTACTAAAACTCCCCAAGGAAGGCCTAACTTTTGGGCTACTATTGCGCCCACAGCCACACCTCCGCGAGGGATCGCCAACACAAGAGTATCTGGCTGGTTCCTAAAAGAGCTTTCTAATAATTCGGTTAGTCGTTGTGCCGCTTCTTCCCGATTCTTAAACATCGGCTATTTGGCTGGGATCTAATTCCTGCCATTCTCCGTCAACTTCGCGATAAGCTTCCAGTCGATGAGTTTTCTCGGTATCGGAATATGTGTATTCGTATTGCGCCTTGCTCGCCCCTCTCCGATGTGCCCCCACGATTTTCTTATCTAAGACCATTGGCCGGGTGGACCATACTAACTTGATCTTCCCTATTGGACCAGCAAAGACCAGCGTTTCCACTTGGCCATTTCCTTCAGCATCCGGCTCCTTGGTGTGTTCTGTTACCGAAAATTGGGCCTGGACGCGGTCTAAAATCTCTCCCCATCTCTCCTGATCCATTTTATTAGCACGTTAACCTTTCTTAATACATCATACCAGCAAAAAATAATTGATTTTACTCTAACCATCGAAGCCTGAGCATTTCTCTGTCCTTTAACCCCCGCCATTGGAGTTTGAGCGATTTTGTTCCCTTCCCCTACACCGAGCATTGGAGCTCGAGTCTTTTAGTTTTTAGCTCCAGCCCTTGGAGCCCGAGCGTTTATTCCCCTAACCCGCCAGTGGAGTCTGAGCGTCTTTTCTGTTCCCTAAAACCGGGCATTGGAGCTCGAATCTTTTAGTTTTTAGCTCCAGCCCTTGGAGGAGGGATGTTATGTAATGAGATGAATTTCTGTGGGCGAAGCTGCATGTTTGAGGCCGATGTGTTATCGGCCGAGTTCAGCGAGAGCGCCCAGAAATTCATCCATTACATAGTCCCGACGAACGGGCTGGGACTTTGGTGTTACCTTTCTAGAAAGGTAACAAAAGAATTTATAGAAAAGTAGCAGGAAATTGGGTTGCTTAGGAAAGCAACAGATCCTTCGACTACGCTCAGGATGACACAGAATAGGTCGGGAAGACAGCACAAGATCCTGAAACAAGTTCAGGATGACGGAAGAATTGTCGGATAACAGAAATAAGAATTGGGATTAGAGTTTAATGGCTTTTTTTTCTTCCAATTTCTGCAAAACCATTTTGATTATATTGCGATCCAAAACCGTTTCCTGAGCCCGATCCTGCATATCCCGCAAAATTACATTTTTATCATGTAATTCCTGATCACCAATAATCAGAGTCAGTGGACTATGTAATTGGCTAGCCATCTTAAGCTGAGCCTGGATATTACCTCGGCCTATCAAACTGGATATCCGGAGACCCGCCTGCTCCAAACCAGCCGTTATTTCCATAACCTTAGCGTGCGCTCGTTCTCCTAACTGGATAATAAAGACGTCTGTCTTAGCCACTTCTGGCACCGTCACCGCCTGTTGTTTGAGAGCATCTATGGTACGTTCTACTCCGCCAGCATAACCGATAGCAGGAGTGTCCGCTCCACCCAACAGTTTAACCAAACCATCATAACGTCCACCACCACCCAGCGCTTGATCCTGCCCCCGAATAACTATTTCAAAAATAGTATGCGTGTAATAATCCAGCCCCCGAACTAAGTTAGGATCTAATTCGTACCCTACTTTCATCTCATCTAAACATTCCAAGACTTTGGTGAATCTTTTTTTAGATTCCGGATCTAGATTATCCATTAGGATATGACCCACTTCAGCCACAATCGTTTGGCATTTAGCTACTTTGCAATCTAACACCCGTAAAATATTTTTTTTGAGGCGAATCTTACAATCTTCACATAAATCTTTTTTGTGGTTGTTTAAGACCTTTTCTAAAGCGGCTACCATCTTGACCCGGGATTTTGGTGTACCTAAACTGTTAATTCTCACCACTAAATCCTTCAGACCAATCTTTTGGTAATAACGCATGACCGTACTGATTAATAAAGCATCGGCGATTGGTTCGTTATCACCAAATAATTCCAAGCCAAATTGATAAAATTCCCGCCATCTTCCAGCCTGCGGCCGTTCATATCGATACATCGGTCCCCAATAATATAATTTAACCGGTTGGGGCCAAGTGCGCATTCCGTGTTCTAAGTAAGCCCGGACCGCTCCGGCCGTTCCTTCTGGACGTAAAGTCACGCTATTACCGCCTAAATCTTTAAAAGTGTACATCTGTTTAGTCACGATGTCAGTGAACTCCCCCACGCTACGTTTAAACAGATCCGTGGACTCAAAAGCGGGTAAAATAATCCGTTCAAATCCTGCGGCATGTACAATATCCTGAAAATTATTCTCCAACCAAAACCAGTACCGTTGCTCATCTGGCAAAACGTCCTTGAGCCCCCGGGGGATCTGAATAATTTTAGTGTTCGTCATAGATTAAAAGTTTAGGATTTTTTATGCCCCATCAATAACAAAGGTGAGGCGATAAAAATAGACGAATAAGTTCCCACGACTACGCCAATAATCATAGCCAAGGTAAAGTATTTGATGGTAGGACCGCCAAAGAAAAACATCGCTACCAAAACCAAAAGTAAAGTAAACGATGTGTTAATGGAACGAACTACGGTCTCCACGATACTGTCATTCACTAACATCACGATATTTTCACCGGCACGACGACGCAGATTTTCACGGATGCGATCAAAAGTAACAATTGTATCGTGTACCGAAAAACCTAACATCGTTAACATCGCTGTAATAAACATACTATCCACTTCGGCACCAAAGAATTTGCCCACTATTGCGTATATACCTAATAAAATTATGGTATCGTGTACCAAAGCCAGTACCGCCGCACTGCCAAACCGCCAGGCACTCATCTCGCCGGAAGCGCGCCGGAAAGCATAGGCTACATAAAGCAGAATGCCAATGATAGCTAAAATGACTGCCAAGACAGCCTTGCGCACTACATCCGATCCAATCGTTGGATCCACAGACTCAAATCGCAATTCGCTGACTTGACTAAACCCTGCTTGCAAAGTAGTGAGAATGTTATTTTTTTGGTCATTATTAATCTGGGTACTGCGCACAAAATATCTATCATCTCCCGTAGTTTGAGCCGCCACATCAAGATTGGCTTGGGTTTTATAGGCCGAAATTATTGCGGCTTTTACATCAGTCGTTGTTGGCACTTTTGGTCCGGCAACTTGCACTTCCAAAATCGTCCCTCCGGCAAAATCAATGCCAGTGTTATACCCATAAACAAACATCGCTGTAATTCCGATGATCAGCATAACAGCCGAGAAACCTAACCACCACTTAAAAGTTTTGACGACATTAATCATAGCGCCTTAGCTCCCCATAATTTATATTTCTTAACCAATGGTGTCGCGGCTACCAACCGCAAAAATGTATGCGTTACGGTAATGGCAGTGAACATACTAACAAATACACCGATGCCCAAAGTCAAGGCAAACCCCCGAATCAAACCCGATCCAAAATAATACAAAATCACGCAGGTAATTAAAGTAGCAATGTTGGAATCGCGGATGGAACTCCACGCCCGGTAAAAACCCGCATCAATAGCCGCGATAATACTTCGGCCTTCCCTGATCTCTTCCTTCATTCTTTCAAAAATCAAGATATTAGCGTCAATTGCCATGCCAACGGAGATCACAAAACCAGCGATGCCCGCTAAGGTCATCGTTACCGGGATAAAGATAAATAGAGCCCAGGAAATACTTGCATAGACCATCAAAGCAAACGAGGCCAACAAACCCGGCATACGATAGTACACTAACATAAAGACCAGTACCATCAGCAACCCAAGCAAACCGGCAACGATACTTTTATTCACAGCCTCTTGTCCTAAAGTAGCGCCGATATTGCTCTGAGAAATTAATTTAACCGGGACGGGCAAAGCACCAGCATTTAACTGAATTGTTAGTTGTTTTGCCTCCTCGATTGTGAAACTGCCGCTGATTACCGCTTTGCCATCTGTAATCTCATCTTGAACGGTTGGGGCAGACAATAACTGCTTGTCCAAAAAGATAGCTATAGGTTTTTGCAAATTGCGCTTGGTCGCCTCGGAAAAAATCTTTGCCCCTTCACTATCAAACTCAATCGCCACCACCGGCTTGCGCACCAGCGATGTACTACTTTGGTCAATCTGAGCCTCCGCCCGAGCGAAATAAGCTCCGGTCAGACCAATGTCTTTCCAATCATCGTAGCTCACCGAAAGTGCTTTACCGTCTTTATCAATGCTTTTATCCAAGATTCCTTCGCGAAATTCCAATTGGGCAGTTTCACCGATCAAATTGATAGCCTGATTTACATCCTTAATGCCGGGCAATTCTATAATCACCCGCGAATTATCTTTAGTCTTTTGAATGATAGGCTCTGTCACTCCTAAAGCATCCACCCGGCGACGAATGACATCGACTACTCCAGCCACAGCTGAGCTTTCATCTCCTGCGGTAACTTTGCTTAAATCGGTCTGGTAGACCAAGTGGGTTCCTCCTTGCAAATCTAAGCCCTTATGAATCGTCCAGCCCTGTTTAAAACCGACAAACTTCGCTACGGCCGGAACATCAATAATAAGAGCTCCGAGAAGGAGAAGCATGATTATCGCAAACAACCAACCAGTTTTCTTCGCCATAAAATTAAGGAATTAAGCCTTATCTATCATATTACCAATTTATACTATCACAAGCTTCCTGTCACCTCTACTCCTATGAACCTCCTGAAACATTTAGTATATTAAAGATGATTAACTCCTATAAATGAATTCCATTAATGAAACAGCGTCTATTTGTAGCCATTAACCTAAGCACCGCCACTAAACTGGCGTTGCTAAAGATATCCTCCCAACTACCAACAAGTCCGGCCTTGCGCACCGCCAAAGCCGACAATCTGCATCTGACCTTGCAGTTTCTGGGTGACATCGAAATAGATTCTATCCCCGCTATTCGCGATGTGCTTACCTTGGTAGCTAACCAGCATCATCCTTTCGAATTGGCTTGCACTCGCCTGGGCGCTTTTCCAAATTTTAACCAACCCCAAACTATTTGGATAGGAGTGATGGGCCCACGATTAATGGAGTTGCAAACTGATTTAACCAAATCTCTGCGGAAACTGGTGCCGACATTAGATACTAAACCTTTTAAGCCACACCTCACTTTAGCAAGGGTTAAGGCCCCACTTAGCACCAAAGACCTTGCTACTTTGCAATCCCTTACTACCAAAATAATTCTGCCGCCCCCAACATCAGTTACCAGTATCGATTTGATGGCCAGCACCCTCACTCCCCGCGGCCCAATTCATAACTTAGTCTCTCACCATCCATTCCTTAACGGATAGAAAAACCCGGGCTTGAAGTCAAGAAGCCCGGGGCGAATTATAGTATACATTCCAGTAGACGGAAGTCTATCTAAACACTCGGGGCAGGGACAGGCAAATCTTCGTTGACAACCGTCCTCTGATAACTATATTCGCAGTTGGAATATACATTATTAGTCTGCTCTCCGTCAACCACATCAAAGAAACATTTGACAAATTTTTTTAATTGTGTTATAATAGGAATAAATGCCAAAGTTGGGTCCGATTGCTAGCGACAACAGATATAAAAACCAAAATGAAAGCTGTAATAACTCGCCGATTCGGCAAACAATTAATAGAACTCGCCAAAAGGGAACTCCTGGCCATTATTGCGGTCGGCGTAGTTTTGGCCTTCTTATTTAGCCGATCAATGGCCGCTACCCTCTCCCCCGCTGAGCAGATTGCAGATGCCACCAGCGATAGTATATTTACCACTCAAACTATCACCGATGTTTCTTCCCCCGCCGGCGGACAAGCATTGTTCTATGGCCAATCGATGATTTTATTCGGAATTGACATAAAGGGTTACGACGATTACGGCCGAGCTGATTTTGAACAATGGAAATCCACGACCGGAGTAAAAAATCTTGGCACTTATTTACAAATTAACGAAGCCAACCAAGTAGTTATCTCTGGCGTGAATGCTGGAACTTTTAAAGTGTGGGTAAAAGGTTTAGGCAGTATGACGATGAATGGAACTGCATTTACTTTCAAAACTCTACGCACTCTTTCCAAAACTATTACTATCAGCGCAAACGGGACACTCACCATCAAGTTTAATGCTAGATCCCAAATTTACAGCATTGCTACTTTGCCATTAGAAGAAGAGTCCGCCGAAGAGTTAGACACCGCTATCCCGGAAAGTCTTGCGCTTCTACCTAATCACAGCACCATTATGTTAACAAATACGCTGACTGCCTTCCGGCCGTTGGCGATTGTGGTGGACACCGATGGAAGACAAATTCCCATTACTCCCGGATTATTAATATGGAGCTCTAATAATAATAGCATCGCTAGTGTAGACCAGAGCGGATTAGTTACCGCACACCAACCCGGCTTGGTTACGATTAATGTCCAAGTAAAGAATACTGCTCTTACTGCCTCTACTTCTTTGGTAGTAAGACGCAGTACAGAACCACCATTAGTGGATATCACTCCCTTAGCCCCAGTAACTGATCAGTCTGCTACTGTCCCCACTGAAACCAATACTTTTGAGGATATTGCCATATTACCTGCTACTCAAACAGGAATTATCAGTGGCTTCTTCAGTGATTTGCTTAACCTTAAACCTTCTTCTGCCACCGAACCTGACAATACATCAGTCACTGAATCTCCTGCGGCTTATACCGCTACATCTACTCCCGGACTATGGACCATCTTGGTAGATGGCATAAACCAAGGACTAACTTATTTGTCTACTTGGTTAAATCAGACTATTGATAACATAGCGTCATATTTAATCAGGTAAAGCAATGCCGCCTGATTTAAAGTATTATCTATCGCGCCTAAATAAACTCCCTCGCTGGTATGGCGGGGCGATTTTAATTGGGTTAATCATTTTGATTCTATGGTTAATGCACGGATGTCAGCCAGCCGTTTATCCTGAGCCGATCTCCAACACTGCTAATAATATTCCCGCGGCGACATCTACCCCCACTGCTCCCAGCAATCAGTTATGTAAAGCTAACGGCTATGCTACCCGAAGCTTAAATGGAATAATCCATTTTGATGAGGCCAGCGAGACCAAATTTTTCCTTAATGTTTTATCGAAAGGTAACGCCGCGTTATCCGATATTAAAAATCTTACTTGTTTAGAAAGCTTATCCATTCTGTCTGGACAGCAAGTTACCGACCTTAGTCCTTTAATTAAATTAGTCAACTTACAAGAACTTGATCTTAATGACACGGCGGTACAAGACATCTCTGGCGTGGGCAAACTAACCCAATTGACCCAGCTAACCATCGCCTCTTCACCCGTCAGTAATATTGCTCCTTTGTCTAATCTCAAAAAATTACGCAGTCTTAATTTATCAGACACTCTGGTTGTTAATTTGTCTCCCTTAAGCCAACTAACCAAATTGGAAACCCTGAATTTGGCTCAAACGCAAGTAGTTGATTTTACCCCGCTTTATCCGTTATCCAATCTGCGCCAATTGTTTTTGGCCGGAACAGTTTGGTCCCAAACAGTTTTGGAAGGGCAAGGCGCTAATTGGCTTGTCGATCCTAATTGGGAGAGGCTGGTAACTTATCCTCCCGAAATTGCTCGTTTAAAGGTGGCACTACCCCAGCTTCAAATAAGCTGGCTTCAATTCGGTATCAGCTATTAAAAAACTCCCGGTCACTGTTTATCACAGTCTGACAGCAGGAGTTTTCAAAACATTCTTACTACCGCTTAAACAATATGAACTGGTCTCCGTCCTTGAAACAATAGAGCTCTGTGGAGCTCGGAGGCAGATCAGTGAACTCAAAATACAAATATCCCACTTCAAAATCAGATTTGTCTACTGATGCAGTGACTCCTTTCCCCTCCGGAAGATAACAACCGCCTTTACAATCTCCCCAAATCGTTCGGTCCACAGACTTTAAAGGATAGATACATACAGCTGATATTCCTAAGGCCATAAGCGACTTTAGTTGGCGCTGACTCGGTGTCATTCGCATAGCATATCGCACTCGGTCCCTCGTCATCTTTGAATAACCAGCCCGTGCAATTTCCTCACTCGAAAATTGGGTGAATAACAGCGAGCCACCGGTGACTTGAGGCAGATTATCGATCGCCTCCCACCGGCCAGAAAAGTCTAAATACTCGCCCGGCTCTTTGGGCACATTCGGACCACCGATTTTGCCTTTGCAGGAGATTGTGGCGAATAAGGTCGCCACGGCTAAAAGAGCAATAACAATGCGGACAAGCCTCATAATTAATTCACCTCGTTTTTAAGTTGCAAAGTCAGGCTACATTTTTGTTCATAACCTGCTGATTGGATTATAGCAGAAATTGGCCCCCAGTCAAGGTTTTATTTCAATCAAGAGAGTGCTTCTTCATTATTAAATAGAAGCGCTATGAAAAACAACGGCCGTTGTTTTTCATAGCATGCTCTCGCCAAAGTTTTCTTCAAATAAAAAATCTCCCGTAAGTTCTTGCATCACTTCTTCTTGATGTGAACTATAGGGAGATTAATAAACTATTGAGACTGTTGAAGCAATATTAACGAGCCGCAATATCCTAAAACATACAATCCTGAGGCACTTTTTGGTCTGCCCACGTCTACGTAAGCATAACCCCCTACATCGTAATCAGATTTGTCGGATACCATATTGAGCATATCTTCTATTATAGAGCAGACATAGCAATCACCATCACACTGGCAACTCTCCGTAGATTCATCTGTCTGCCGTGACAACGGATAGACAACCACACTATTCATAACTCTTTGCGATTCGGGATTATTTTGAGCATTGACTCTACCTTCGGGCGTCAGCCTGGTTGCAATCTTAATCGTTTGGACCCCGTCCCAGATTATAGGCGAGATTCCTTGGGCTTTCCATTTACTTAATGTAACCTCGTCAAAGAAACACAATGTATAATCCTCAGTCTCGCTCATAACCTGTATAGCTCCTTTTAGGGGGTCTTCAACCGGAATAAAAGCCTTACTTAGATTCCCTTCAGGGACAGACAACTTTTTCCAACCAGAACCACTGTCGATATAAAGACCCACTTCTGCGGGGATATCGCTCACAATGTTGGGGCTTTGTTGGGCAGAGGCCCGGTCTTCTGCTTTACCATTTGGGGTAATGTTATCATCGTAACCCGGCTGACTGGCAATCCAATCGCTTTCTGCCTGAAATTGAGCATCAAGCTCCTCGGAACTTTTACCGAGATATTTATCTTCTAAAGAATTTGGACTGGATGCGATCTCATCCTTCACTCGCTGGTCCCACTGGTCTTCGTCGATAATGGCGATACCGTTTATGGTTTGGTGCGATGAGTCGTCTGCTGAAACGATTGGTGCTGGCACCTGCTTGGCATTTTGGTTATGCCTTACCTGGATCATTATTAATCCGGAAATTTCCACGATGGCAAAAACAATCACGATGATTACCCAGGGTTTTATTTTCACTGGATTCCTCCTTGTCAAGGTAGTCACAAGTTAAATTAAAACTTAATTGTGCCGCCATCAATATAGCGGAAATTTTACAGTCTGGCAATAGAAAAAAACCGTTCCGGTTTTAGATCCCTCGACTACGCTCGGGATGACAGAGGGGAAAAATCATACGATCCTGGACAAAGCCAGGATGACGAAATACAAACTGAGGGCGAGACAATTTACTTAACCAATTACTTAACCAAGGATGGCTATGAAAAACAACGACCGTTGTTTTTCATAGCATGCACTCGCTATCTTCATAAGAAGTTAGTTAGAAATTCTTGTTTGAATGTCTGGAGTCTTCCCTCTCTGATAGCTCCGCGGGAGTGTTCCATTAACCGCATTAAAAAACGGATATTGTGGAGCATTAATTTAATTAATGTTTGTTGGTGCTCTATGGGATCTACCGATTTCATCCCGGCGCGAAGTTCAGCGCGACTAATCCCCGCCTGACAAGTCGGACAATCACACCCCTCTTCGATTACTAAATTATCACTAACGTATTCGGAACGATTCAACCGCAAATAACCGCGATTAGTAAGCAACCGTCCATGTCGGGCTTCGCGGGTATAAGCGACACAATCAAAAGTATCGATACCACGTTCAATTGATTCCAATAAATCAACTGGTTCTCCCACGCCCAATAAATGGCGCGGTTTATTTTCAGGTAATTTAGAGATGCACAAATCAATCATCCGATACATTTGGGGTCGCGGTTCACCAAAAGCCAACCCCCCAATCGCCACTCCCGCAACGCCACTATCTAAATGTTGATTAGCATATTTTAAACTCAAAGTCCGTGCTAATTTATTTAATCCGCCTTGCAAAATATAAAAAACATTTTCGCTGATATTTTGGGATGCTTGAAACCACTTTTCGGTAGTCAAAACTGATTGGATATAGACCAAAGGATTTTTCACTCTTAAATGCCAGACGCGGTCAAGCGGCATAATAATATCTACTCCCATTTGCTTCTGCCATTCCACTACCTGTGCGGGAGTAATTTTATATTCCGTGCCATCCCAAGTAAATCGGATACCATCACGCTCTACTCGCATCTTTTTAGCTAAGCTGACCATCTGAAAACCACCGGAATCAGCAAAAATTGGCCCATCCCAACCTAACTTTTGATGGATGTCCGGCGCTTGCATTTTACTCTCCATCATCGTGTGCAAAGTATTCGTGAGTATCATCTCCACACCCAATTCCTGCAATTGATTCGCCGATAATCCTGATCGGAGCAAGGCAGGAGTAAAATTAACCGTGATTGTCGGCGTATGCACCTCTCCGCGATCCGTATGCAAAATCCCGGCCCTCGCCCTCCCCTCCTTACCCAAAATGTTGAATTCAACTGCCATAGATTAAATATTACAACTCTATACCTCCCCCGTCATCCTGTCTATACCTCCCCCGTCATCCTGAACTAGTTTCAGGATCTCCACCACCGATATTCCTAATTAGATTAAGCAACACTAGTACAAGAGATGCTGAAATAAATTCAGCATGACGAATGAGTACCAAAAGACCCGCGATAAGCGGGTCTTGGTTCATTCTTGGTATTAATTACTTGAGTTCAACGGTGGCGCCAGCCGCTTCCAGTTTGGCCTTCATCTCTTCGGCTTCGGCCTTCTTGATGCCCTCCTTCAAAACTTTTGGCAAAGCTTCTACCAAATCTTTAGCTTCCTTGAGGCCTAAGGTAGTCACTTCGCGGACGGCTTTAATCACACCGATTTTGTTGGATCCAGCAGAAGTTACATGTACATCAAATTCCGTCTTCTCTTCGGCTGGAGCCGCGGCGGCACCTCCGCCAGCCATCCCTGCCATCATCATTGGGGCGGCGGCACTCACACCAAACTTATCTTCTAAAACCTTAACCAAATCGGCCAATTCCAAGACTGACATTTTCTCCACCATCTCCGCTACTTTCGTAGCATCTTTGGAGAGTTTGCTGGTATCGACTTCTTTGGTCGCTATTTTTTCTTCGACCTTGGCTTCTGCTGTAGCAGGAGCGGTTGTTTCCGCTTCTGGAGTAGCGGTCTCTTCTTGTTTCATTTCTTCATCTGCCATATTTACTCCTTATATATTATTTACTTGATAAAGCTTTAACTACATTGTAAAAACCTTGCAACGGACCATTCAACACTCGGACAAAACCTGAAAGAGGAGAATTCATTGTCCAAACTAATTTCGTCAACAATTCCTCGCGGCTCGGAAGCTGTGCCAATTGATTGATCACATCTACCGGAACAATCTTTTTTTCAATAATACCGGCATAAATTTTTATCTTTTCCTTATTGTCTTTGACAAATTGATAAATTACTTTGGAAATTGCTACCTCATCTTCCCCGTCGGTTGCTACTGCTATTTGTTTGCCAATCTTCTGCGTGATCAAACCATCGATCCCTGCTTCTTTCGCGGCTTTATCTAACAAAGTATTTTTGGCTATTTGGAATGATACCCCTTCCTTTCTGGCTTTAGCTCTTAAAGTATCCAAATTTTCCATCGTAAGGCCAGTGAATTCAGTCAAAACCACCGCCTTGCTGGATTTTAACTTGTCTACCAGCTTGGCTAATTGCACTTCTTTTTGAGCTCTTGTTTTTGGCATCTTAACCACAGATTACACTGATAAAATACTGATTTAGTTACCACTGATTACACTGATAAACCACGGATGGCACAGATCAAAACAAGATTACAGTGATAAAATACTGATTTAGTTACCACTGATTACACTGATGAACCACAGATGACACTGATAACTAATGTTAATTGACGAAACGTTTGATTTGGATGGGCCTGGAACTAAAGTTAATAAGTAACCCGACCTGGACCCCTGAAACTTTTAGATAAGCAATCGTCTGCGCTTCGTCTATTGGCAACAAACTTCCTTTGGCTTTGACTTCCACTAAGACCTTATTCGCAACAAGCAAATCTATTTTCTGCTTGATGAGAGTTTTACCGTCTAACGGCACATCAACTATTTTTTCCAGTTCGCAAACCCAACCTTGATCAATCAACTTTTTTACCAAGGCTCTCTGATAGATCGCTTCCCGTAACCCGGGGCCCAGTTGGTTGTAGACATCAAATGCCGACCCCCTAATTGCATATGTAATATCTGCTTCTGGATACATTTTTAAAAAAGTTCGTCCGAGACGAACCCTGTTCAGCCCTGATCAGTGGAATCTATCCCTGATCAGTGAAATCAGTGGTTCCTTCTCGGTAGGTTTTACTCCCTCTGCTCGTAGCGGAGTGGATACCCACGGTCTTCAAAGGATATTTGGATAATACTATGATGCCCGATCCCTGTCAACCAGCCCTTTTTAAACGGCTCCCTGAACGGCTCAACCCGTTGAGCCGTTCAATCCCCCCCTACCAAATCTATCTGCTATAATGAAAAATCAAATTCTATCACGTATCTTGACATAAATATCACGATAACGACTCGGAGGTTCCTCCTATATGCAAGTTAAACTTCTTTCTAAACCGGACACTAACCTACTAACATTAATGTCCAAGGCGGCACGTACTTGTTATGAAGCTACTGAGCCAGTCGATGACAAAACCATCGACATCGAGAACAGAATTTTCAAGGTTGGCCATCACACCGTCATCCAGCACCTCTATTTCACCTTCTTCATAGAGGGTGTTCCCATTGGCAGTATTACTCTGGGGCTGCATCTTAATATGAACTTCAACGTCAGCAGCCAACGATCGGGTAGATTTTGCTTCGGTATGTTCTCCGACCCCGACGCGATCAAAGACATTATGGCCTTTGTCCAGGAATTTTATCCTGAAACAACAGACGACCAACGCTTCCGCATCGAACATTACATTAACCTATGCCAGACTACATTCAAGGACAATATCGATCGGGCAACAATAATCGCGGCCGATTTCATTAGAAAAGAACGGCCCGAGGCAAATGATCAATACATCGGACAGAATGCCAAAAAATTTGCCCAAGAGCAGCTACGAATGGTGATACCAGTAATCTTCCCCACGGCGGTCGCTTTCACCATCAACCTGTCGACATTGGCCGCCCTCTACCGCGTCTCCTGGGATCCGGTTATGGTTCATCTCACTGAAGAGATGGCCCAACGGATCCTATCCATCGAACCATCACTGGACTATATGTTCCAACGGCAACCCACTCCTGCAACTATATCTCAACCCAAACCCATGGAGTCCAATAGGACTTGGCACGTAAACTACCCCGCTTGCGAGATACAGTCAGTAAGTGATCTGCGTCATGTGGTCTACCCTGAATTTGGCGACTTGCATCCGATCGACACCCTATACTATAATCCCAAGTTCATGCCTAACAACAATCTCACTATCAAAACATGGGTGATGATCTCTCTGGCAACCATGGGACAAGACCAGCGTCATCGCCGCATCAATCGTGGCCCAGTCCAGTGGACAGGTCTGTTCTATTGCCCCCCTATCCTTAGGGAAATGGATCTGACGCATCAAATCTATTCTATATACCGGATATGGTCCGATCTGACTAGCGGACTACATCCGGCGCTTGCTCAGACCTTAGCCCCTTATGGAACTATGGTGGAATACACCAAGAGCGGGGACGTAAATGCCATATTGCACGAGCAGGAAAAGAGATTATGCTGGTGCACTCAGCAGGAGATCTATGGAATTTCCAGCCAGCTACGGAATAAAATCGCTGATGAACCCAACTGCACCGATGAATTTCTGGCGCATTTAGCACCACCCTGTTTCCAATCAGGCAAATGTGGCGAGGGGGTACGTTATTGCGGTCGCGATCTCAAGATTGACTGTGATCGTTTCTTTCCTCTCCAACGGAAAGTGTAACTTTCATTTGCACCCAATAAAAAAACCGCCCGGGCTTAACGTCCGGGCTTTTTGAATGTTCAAGTTAACCTAACTCCTGATAGAAACGATTGGTCCTCTTGGCAAGAACGGTTGGACCAACCGGCAAACATGCTCGTGCACTTCTTTTGGATGCAACTTCCCATTAATCAGGCGCAATTCTGGAAATTCTGGCCTGCCAATCATGTCTGAAAATAGGCCTCGCACTTTTTTTTGGAATTCCAGAACCTCGAAATATTCCAGTGGAGCTCCGCGTCGTTTAACCCGTCTGATTGATTCCTCGGCAGTTATGTCAAGATAAAAGGCCATATTTGGCCGAGGGAAATTCTTGTTCATTTCCCAAAGCTCATCATAAGGAACATCGCTAGCTTGGCCATAGACCAAGGTAGAGTAAAGGTAGCGCGAACAAATCACAATGTGGCCCAATGCCAGCCAAGATTGGATTTGTTTGACATGCTGTGCCCGATCCTTGACCATCAGAATTTGTAATTCTTTATCCCCCGGATGTGAAATTATCTTCTTCAGCACATCATCCGCCTGCTTGCCAAATGGCAACCGATGCTCTGATGGCTCTTCCTCGTCATGCACAATGTGGCCAAGATCTTCCAATCTTTTTTTGAGCAATCGGATTTGAGTGCCAGTTCCGGCGCCATCGATCCCCTCAAAGACAATGAACAATCCGCGCATATCGTGCTCCTCCTTTTTTATTTGTCAGTGCTACCAAAACCGCCGCGATCGGGAGCAGACATCTCTTCTACTTCGACGAATTCTGCTTTTTCGATTTTGACAAATACTGCTTGGCTAAGGGTTTCCCCTCGTTCCACGGTAATCGGGTGGTCGCTCACATTGTGAGCCGAGAACTGCAATTCATCATTGGGCCCACAAAAATCCTGATCAATAATCCCCACCATATTAGCTTGGATGATACCGGGTTTTTTGTAAGGCAAGCTACTCCGCGGTGCCAACATCAGCATATAACCCTCGGGAATTTCCACCACCACATTACAGGGGATTCTTTTAATCTCCCCTGGCATTATTGTGGCGCTTTCTCGCAAAATTAAATCAAATGCCACCGCGCCAGCTGTTTTATAAACCGGCAGAGGCAACGTTTTATCAATTCGCTTGATTTTAACGAACATAAAATTTCTCCTTTTTTTATTTGTCATTCTGAATTTATTTCAGAATGACGTGAAAATGGCCCAGGATGACAGTCCAATGTAAATTATAAGCTGGATAAATCAACTTTGATGCCGGGACCCATGCTGGAAGCTAAGGAAATCTTTTTAATGTAGATGCCCTTAGTGCTTGCGGGTTTAGCCGCCATAATTGCTCTGTACAAAGTTGTAAAGTTTTTAGTTAAGCCGTCAACGCCCAAAGAGATCTTACCAAAGCCCAGGTGCACAATCGCATCCTTGTCTAATTTAAACTCTACTTTACCTTTTTTAAATTCGTCCACCGCTTTAGCCGGGTCAGCCGTTACCGTGCCACTCTTGGGATTTGGCATCAAGCCTTTAGTGCCCAAAGTTTTACCTAATTGGCCGATTTTAGGCATTAAATTAGGCGTGGCGATAGCGAGATCAAAATCTAACCAACCGCCTTTAATTTTATCCACCAAATCTTCACTGCCCACATAATCTGCTCCTGCTTTTTTAGCGTCTGTGGCATCAGCCCCTTCGGCAAACACTAAAATCTTGATGGTTTTGCCTAAACCAGCCGGCATTGATACTACTCCTCGCAAATTCTGATCGGCTTTTTTGGGATCCAATCCAGTTTGGATATGTGCTTCTACTGTGGCATCAAATTTAACCGGAGAAGTTTTAGTCAGTAGTTCCATTGCCTCGGTGATCGGATAAAACTTATTTTTATCCACCAATTTGGCCGCTTCGCAATACTTTTTGCCCCAGCCCATTTTATCGATCGGAGATTTTTTCTTATCTTTTTTCGGTTTATCCGAAGTCTCGGCCTTAGCTTTGGCCGACTTCTTGACCACTCTCTTCTTTTTCTCTTCTGCCATTTTTACCTCCTCGTGGTACAAACCCTAACCTCTTGGGTCAGGTCCCACAATTATTTAGTAACTATAGACTACTGGACAGCGATTAGTTCCTCCCCTTACGGAGGGGAGGTTAGGTGGGGAGTGCTTAATCTACTCCCTCCTCCCCTCGCCCCTCCTCTGGCAGGAGGGGGATTTAAAACCTCTTAATCCTGGTCCCTTTATTAATTATTCTGTTTCTACCCCCATACTGCGGGCAGTGCCTTCCACAATTTTGGCTGCCGCTTCAATATCATTCGCATTCAAATCCGACATCTTTTTTTCTGCGACTTCCCGCACTTGAGCCTTAGTCAGTTTAGCTACCTTTTCTTTATTGGGTTTACCAGAACCTTTTTCAATGCCCGCCGCTTTTCTAATCAGCACCGACATTGGGGGCTGTTTCAAAATAAAATCAAAGCTGCGATCCTCGTAGATAGTAACAACCGCTGGGATAATGGTATCCCCCATCTCCCGGGTCTTTTCATTAAACTGATTGCAAAACTCCATAATCTGGATACCGTGAGGACCTAAAGCCGTGCCTACAGGAGGCGCCGGATTGGCTTTGCCCGCCGGGCATTGCAATTTCACCTTAGCTTTAATCTTCTTAGCCATAAGGCATATTATTGATTAACTGGTTGTTTTTGTCAACCAGAGCAGTAAATTACTCCCGACAGCAATTCAGGGCTTTTTTTAAAACATCACCTAATTTTCCTAAGAAACCTTTCTTTTCGGTGTCTTTTTTATTGATAGCGTCTTCATCTATCTTTTTGATCTCGCCGACATCAATCAAATTCATATTTAGTCCCCAGAACAAATTATAGAGCTGGTAGGATTTCTGGAATAAATCATAGGCCTCTTCTTTCCGGCCCAATCCTAATTGCTTATTGCCGACTTCCATCAACCGCATTGAGGCCGCTAATAAATGCTTGGAGATACACCAAATTTCCCCTTCGGGATTTTTTACGATTTTTTGCATCAAGGACTTCCGCATCTCCCGAATCTCGCCGATAAAATCGTAATACTTCTCTTTTTCGGTTTTCGCGGCAGTGAAAAAGAAATGTTCCTCCAAACTCACCAAATTCATAATGGCGATGCTCAAATCCTGATCGGAAGAGAGGTCCAGCTTGTTTTCCTTCTTCATCGCATCCACTTTTTGAATGAATGCATCTAAATTTTGGATTTTATCTGCCATTATTACTTACTATAGTACTTACTATATTACTTACTAAATTACGTAATTATTTACTTAAAAAATAAAAAATCACACTAAGAATGATTAATCCGGTCAAGGTCATCATTGTCCGCTGAAAAGGAAAATACGACCTATTATTGTTTCGTCTTTTCAACCAATAGTACAAGTTGACTATTCCGTAAGTCGCACCGACACCTATCGACATACCCAACAGTAATTTATCTATCCCCCACAATTGATTTAAGGGATGGCCAAAGGAACCATATAGATACAAGCCACCAAATAGAAACACAGCATAGCCCAACCAGACGGTCAATTTTCCCAATGGCCACCACTTCAACAGCCAATTAATCTCTCTTTTTTTGAGCCAATTGATTGTCCAAAGAGTTACCATCGCCAACACTCCACCGATCCAAAGCCCGGTGATGCTGTCATCCACGCCCAACCAACGCGAAATCCCTAATCCAACTATCACTGCCCCCGTACACACTGGACAAACCGCTTGCGCCGGCAGTGCTACTCCCCAGCTCAAAAACACCAACGGCAAAATTAACCACCATTTCTTCATATTGGTATTATACACATTTATTCATGGAAATATTCGCGGGATTTGAGTTCTTCGGGTAAATAAGTTTGGATTGAACTATCTTCTATTGGGGTATATTTATATCCTTCGCCATATTTCAATTCTTTCATTAGTTTGGTGGGGGCATTGCGTAAATGCAAAGGCACGGGCAGATTGCCATATTTTTCTACATCATCTTTAGCTAAACTATAGGCCTGGTAAGCTACGATATTTTTCTTGGCACGGGCAAGATAAATCACTAATTGGGTTAAATGGACTGAACATTCTGGCATCCCGATTTTCTGGCAGACTTCAAAGACATTATTCGCCAAGACCACGGCAAAATTATCTGCCAATCCCACATCTTCCGAAGCAAACCGCACTAATCTCCGGGCGACATATAAAGGATCTTCTCCCGCTTCCAACATTCGGGCCAACCAATACAACGAAGCGTGCGCATCGCCGCCCCGGAGCGATTTATGCAGAGCGGAGATAATATTGTAATGTTCTTCGCCGGTTTTATCGTATTGAAGATGCATCTTTTGCAGAACTTGTTTGATTACTTCGGATGTAATGGGCTGATTCTGCCCAACACATACCTCTAAAGTATTCAAGGCCATCCGGGCATCGCCATTCGCTACGTGGGAAATTAAATCTAAGCTTTCATCAGAAATTTCTATGTTTGCATTCCCCAACCCGTTAGTTTTATCCTGCAAGGCGTTATCCAAAATCTTTCTGATCGCTTTCTCATCTAATTTATGTAGTACTAACACCCGCGTCCGAGAAATTAAAGCGGAGTTAACTTCAAAACTGGGATTTTCGGTAGTAGCGCCAATCAAAATGATGATTCCTTTTTCTACATAAGGAAGCAAGGCATCTTGTTGAGCTTTGTTCCAGCGATGAATTTCATCAATAAACAAAATTGTCTTTTTGCCAGTTTGTCGATTAGCTTCCGCCCGGACCAAGATTTCTCGTAAATCTTTGAGGCCGCTACTAACTGCCGAGATTTGGATAAAATCGGCGTTAGTTTGTTTCGAAATAATATAGGCCAGGGTGGTCTTGCCGCTCCCCGGCGGACCCCATAAAACCATTGAGGGGGTTGTATCGGTCGCGATCGCTTGCCGTAAAAACGATTTTTCGCCCACCAATTCTTCCTGACCAAAAAACCCCTCCAGCCCACTCGGCCGCACCCGATCCGCCAAAGGCGCCTGGTTGATAGCAATGGTATTCATAACTCCCCTTACCTCTCTTATCTTAAGAGGGGGTGATGAATCTCCTCTCTCTTCTCCTCCCCTTAAGATAAGGGGAGGATGGGTGGGGTTATACTGTTGTAGAAATATCATAACTGTTTATTATAATACGCCGCGTCGCTCGCGAGCGACATAGCCTGCATCCCCAAGATATGTAAAAACCCCTCTATTGAGAGGGGTTGAAAAACTTCTATAATGCCAGCTTAGGCAGATGCTGATGCAAATGTCGGATTTTTAATCCATTCATTCAAAACTTTGATCATGAACGATGCCCTATAACCATCAATAAAGTGCGCACCCATACTCTTGCCCATTGTTCGCACAGAATCACTGTCCGTATGGGTTAACCCGCTGGTTATTAACACTACAACATTTACCTTGGGAATAGGTGGGCATTTGGATCCACTTAGCATTAATATGGGATCATCCAGGAAACTGATTGTTGGACACCCTTTTGAAAATTTACCCAACTGCCGCATATTGTAACGAGCCCAGAAATCATCACCACAGCCGACCAAAACACCAGTAACAAGTTGGTGATCACAAGAAGAAGCCTCATCGGCAACTTCCGCTGTCTCTTCCCTTTGCAAACCATCTACCACATCATCAAGAATGCAAATCAATCTTTCTGCATCTTGTTTGAGCCTCTTGTTTTCTTTTCTGAGAGACTCAATGTCTGCTTTACTATTCTTCTTGTGGCGTTGTAGCTCCCGAATCTGTTCCTCCGTTTCACCGATCTTTAATTTTAATCCTGTGCATTCTTCTTCTGCCACTTTCAATAGATCTTGCAACTCTTGATTATCTCTCGTGAGGGTTGCTACCTGTTGCCTTAACTCGGTTATTTGTTCCTCGTATACGCTGGGGGCACTCTGGCACAGATCAAGTAGTGCTGGTACATCCTTTTCAAGGTCGTCAATAGTGGATTCCAGAGAATCCAATTCATCGTTGTCGATTGTCATAAACAAAACCTCCGCTGTCAAAGATCAAGATATTAAGCTCATTTTACCAGAAAACTGCCCCCACGCAATAAAACCATGCGCAATCCTATTTCTCCTAAATTGGCGAAGTCAATTTCCCAAATTACAAATCGGCCCGTATCCCAGCATGCGCGGGACATGCTCGTAGAGCAATCTTCTTTAATTGTCCGGAAGGATACATTGAGCGGCGCAGCCAACCGTAGCCAGCCCATCCTTCGCCGATTCGCTGTCGCGGGCTTCGGAGGGCAACCTTCGCTCTTATTCATCGACATAAGGAGGCGAAGGTTGGAGCCGAGGATGAGATTCGAACTCACGACCTACTCCTTCATTTACACCTCTCCTTAAATATTATTACCATATACGAGAGGATTAGACTGTATCTTAGGCATTTCTCTTGCGAGACGAAGCCTCCCTTGTCAGTCGTTCGGGCGATTTTACCGCCACGGTCTTAATTCGGCACTAATCTTTGACCGTTATTCGGGATTCACTAACAAATTTCTTTGCCAGTGGGCAGAGAGTGAATGCTCTACCATGGAGTTGCTCTACCACTGAGCTACCTCGGCATTAACACACACAAGTTTTATTGATTTAATAGTTTAGATGGAGTTGCTCCCTGCCTACCATGCCTAACGGCAGGTAAACCGGCAGGCAGGTACCACTGCCAGCCCGCAAGAGCTACGCCCCAGCGTTGCTGGCGGGAGCTACCTCGGCATTCTTATAATGATCGAAACCTGGTCAAATTGTATCAGATTAGATCTATGATAGGCAATCTAAAAAGTTCGGGCCCCACTTAGGGGCCCTTCAACTTAATTCGGAGATGGGACGTCAGCGGAGGAAAACCAGACCTCCCACCCTGGATAGTGCTCGGTGACCGGGGAGGATGATAGGCTTGTACCTACCATAGATTAAAGAAAGAACTTTCTCCTTTTTTTTGATTGCCAATTCCTCTCCAGCCACCTGCGCTGTAAAGACTTGATACTTCTGAGCCCAATACGAGACGCGGATGAGTTGATGAGATAAGTCTCACCGGCCCGTCGTCATATGCTCCGCCTTCATGCGGTGCGGATGGATCGTAGTTGCCTCACGATGAATCTCGGATGTCGATTCTCTCGATAGGCAATAGTATTTTGCAAAGGTACAAATTATTAATTTTATTATAACAAAAAAAAACCAGCCACCCCACGTAGCTGGTTATTTTAGAGTGATTGCCAAAGCGGTGCGGATAATAAAGCGGTGCCATCACTTTTCTGTCTTTGGAGCATTAATTACCTCCAAACCCAGGCCGCTCAATTGCTGAGATAGTCTCTCAAAATTCTTTTCCCCACGACTGACAATAAGCCATACCCTTATCCACCCTCTATACTTACAAATGTTCGCGATGTCCGAGAGGACAATGAGATGATCGGGCTCGGGTGGCATCATATAGCCAATCAGACAAACTGGACCAGCGGCCCTGAACACTCCATCCGGTGCAATCACCGAGGTACCACCAGTGATTTTTTTTTGAAATTTGATAGTATCTTTGACCAATTCCCGATAGAGAACGTGGCTGAGTCCCGCAGAAAGCATAATTATCCCCACCTGGGCCAATTTGGGGTCAGGCTGGAACTCGGATTGGGAAGGAGAATCTTGTGATCTCCGCACACTCTCCCCTCCAATAGCCATTACTGAAAAACTACAGAGGTACATAAAAGCACCTCCTTTTTATATGGGATTGTTCTAAAAATCAAAGGGCATCAATGTTTGATTTATTATATGCCCATTATGATTGGGGTCAAGACGAGTCGAACATATGCACCTTGATTCTGAAAATACCCTCCGGCGTAAAGCCGGAAGGCCCTCTGAATTGAATCGTCTTATTTAATGAACTATTTTATGTTAAACCACTTTTTCGCACAATGCACAAGGGAGTTTGTTCGGATGACTGGCCTAAGGGATTATCCTGAAATACTTGTCGGCAGAAATTATCAGTAATTTCGGAAGAAGATTTGCCTAAAATGGCCACCCCCAAATCATTGGCATCAATGATTATCACTTCGTTACCCAAGGATTTGCGAATAGACTCTGCTACTGCCTTGGGATCGGCTGGTGCCAACTTAGCATATTCGTTATAGGGTGGTAGGGTGTACGAACAGGGCCCATCAATCGCATTCACATTGCTCCCCGCCATTCGGTAGAACACGCCTTTCAAACCAAAGGGTTTAGTTACTGCCGCCGCTATGGCGGCTAACAGAATTCTTGGTACTCCGGCTTCACGGATAGCTAACTCCATTGTCCACGGACTCGCTAATCCGATACCATAGGGAGATTTATGCACAAAATTGACCAAAAAATTAGCTAAAGCTGACGGCTTGATCTCTTTGATAGGGAACGCGCGCCCTTGCGATATTGCCACAATGCGTTCACTAATAAATAAAATATCATCGGGCATCAAATGTGATCCCGCATATTTTTTACAAACTTCTAAGATATCATCATCTTTGGTGATAATGTGAGTTTTTATAGGAAATCTGGCATATTGTTTGCCACCGATTTCGATCACCAAATTTTTCCCTGCGTTAGCCACTAACTCCATATATCAACTATACCAAAACCATTTTCCCAGTCCCTTTCCCAAGAACGTCAAACATTCCAAGAATTCGAATCGCACTATACCAAAAAAATGGCGAAGCCAGGCGTAGCCCACCATAGGTGGGCGAAGACTGGTGCCGGGGGTAGGGTTCGAACCTACGTAGCCCGAAGGCAACGGTTTTACAGACCGCTCTCTTTGACCGCTTGAGTACCCCGGCATGTTTTCAATTCATGGAGCCAACTGTCGGAATCGAACCGACGACCGACTGTTTACAAAACAGCTGCTCTACCGCTGAGCTAAGTTGGCAAATTTTTCAATAATTCTTTTAAATAACCTGTTTTCAACTTCTTTTCAATGTTTCGTGCTTGTTCTCTAGAACCAATCTCTTCTTGCAAACAGATACCACTGCGCAGTCCTCCGTAGCGCTATCTATATTGGGAGAGACTAATGATCTATTCCCAATGAGATGAAGCGTAGGAGGAAGCTACACCGGCACTATTTGAGCTTAGCTTCGGCATCGGCTAACAACCGTTTAAATTCCTCGTTGTGCGGTTCAAGGATCAGTGATTTTTCATAGGCATCAGCCGCCTTACGATATTTCTTAGACATAAAATAGGCCAACCCTAAATTCATAAACCGCGATGCTACTTTGTTATTAATGGAGATAGATTTTTCGTAACTATCAACCGATTCATCATAATGACCCTGTTGATACAACAACAGTCCTTGGTTGTTATAAAAAGTATCATTATCCGGCTCCAATTGCAAGGCTTGCTCAAGAGCATTGGCGGCATCATCGTAACTCTTATCCCCCAGATAGACTAAGGCTAATTTGTTATACAAGCTGGAATTTTGGGGATCATTCGTAATTAATCGCAGATAAATTCGTTCCGCCTTTTGGTAATCACCCACTTGTGCTAAACGATCGGCTTTGGCAATAATATCTTCATCTTTATCCTCTTCTTCCCCTTCCTTATCTAACTGACCTGCCTCATGTGCTAACTTTTTAACCACCTCTTTTTCCAGCGGTAGTTTTCTCAAAATTATCATTACCAATACGATACTCGCAATAAAAATAACTAATTCCAACATTGCCATTTGCTAAAAATTATAGTCCTACTAAATTATATCTCAGCGACTCCCCTATTATAACAAAACTGATTACATCACAGATAATACCGTGGCTTCCAAGGCGATGCGCACGTTAGCGTTAGCCTCAACAGCAGACAGGGCAGACTTAAGCTGATCAACTAAACGGATCAGTTCTAACTCGGTTTTCTGGGAAGCCCCAGACTCTAACTGTGCAGGTAAAGGGGTTCCCATCCAGCGATAGAGCAATATTCTCCGTGATAGATTCAACCAAGTATGCAATAACTGAATGGCTTCTTCTCGATCGCGAAGATTGACTGCCTGGAGCACTAATCCAAGATCCTTTTTTATAACAAAATTAAATTTGTCCACATCAGCTAACGCCGTGGCTAATAGTTTTTCATCACTAATTAATTGATTCGCCCGACCAACAGCCCCATTAGCTAACCAAGTAATTTCCTCAGCCCGCGCCGCGCCCTGTTTGTCCAAATACTGTTTAATCTCTGTATCCATCAAATAGTGCAATCTCACTATTTGCACGCGAGAAAGGATAGTCGGCAAAATATGCGCTGTCTCCTGGGCTGTAAGAATTAAAATTGCATCCAAGGGAGGTTCTTCCAAGGTCTTGAGTAAAGCATTCAAGGCCCCGGGACTAAACCGGTCGATATCTTCTATAATACCTACTTTAACCCGAGATTTCACGGGAGACAAATATACAAACCGGATAAAATCATCCACCGATGCTTTCCAGCGATTTTCTTCCCCTTCACCAGCATTCTTACGGAGAATGTCTTCAAAAACTAAAATATCAGGATGGATCTTGGTCACCCCTGTCTCGTCATGGAAACTGGCCGCTATAATCCGCGCCAAACAACCCTTACCCACCCCCGGCGGTCCGACCAACAAATACGCGTTGCGACTGCCTTGAATCAAGCATTGTTTTAGGAGATGTTTGGCTTGGTCTTGTCCAACCAATAGCTCTAAATTTTGGGCCAATATTTCTATATTCATTACCCAACCATCATAACAAAACAGGGCAGTCTGACGACTGCCCAACAAACAGGATATTTTTGACAACAACGAAAACAATGTTACCCAGTAGTCCGCTGTCGCTGGTATTCGCGTAGATCAAAGATCTCATTCTTCACCGTACCGATGGTGTCTTTTTTTAACCGATCAATTTGCTGGATAGCATCTGTGAACCTTGCCCTTTTAGCTTGGGCCACCGCTTTATCCAGACCCGCCCAGATTTCCGGAGTATCAATGATCTTTTTCAACATTATTCCCAGTCCACCGATCTCCTCTTCTTTTATACTAAGAGTACATTCAGCGTTACCCAACATCCTGTCTACGTCGTCTTTACTCATTTAGCTCCTCCTTAAGGTACGAGATAACCTTACCATACCAAAAAACCAGCCCCAGTAAAGGATTTTGTTGTATAAAAAAACCCTCACTTGCGTGAGGGTGGGGCCTTTAACATCCATTCAGAATAACTTCTGTTGACACCGCCGACGATGCCCAATATTGTCATCGCGCTCGCCAAAATAATCAACAACACGCTCAACATCCAACCAGACTGAGCAAGGTCAATGCCACCCAACAGAGCCCAACGAGTTTCTGCCAAAGGCAGAGTCAACTGATGCAACAAGCCGCTCAGAATCATGCAAACCCACATAGCGACACCGAGAATTAAACAGGCCACACCGGGCCGCCACAGAAAGAGCAGAAAAACCATGATATAGGCAACAGCGGTGATGATCATCAAGCCCATTGTCATTGTCAAAGTCCTCCTTTTTTTTGTTAACACCAGTATATCAAAAAACTCGCTCCTGTCAAGGATTATCTGATTTACGGCACAAAAACAATCCCCTCCTACCCTCCCCTTATTAGCAGGGGAGGAACCGAATGGGGCCACCGCTTGGTACTTGGCACCTAATACCGTGCCCTTCTTTAGGCAGTGGCGACTACTTTGGCTTTGTCGGCAACCTTATCAATTAAACCGTATTTTTTGGCTTCATCAGCTGACATATAGAAGTCGCGATCAGCATCCTTTTCAATCTTACCTACCGTCTGGCCCGTATGGTCAGCTAAAATCTCATTTAGGATGACCTTGACTCGGAGAATTTCTTTGGCTTGAATATCAATATCGCTGGCCTGGCCTTGCGCTCCTCCCATCACTTGATGAATCAAAATCCGGGCATGAGGAAGAGCAAATCGTTTGCCGTGAGCACCAGCGGCGAGTAGTACCGCGGCCATTGAAGCGGCCATCCCTACGCACATTGTGGAAACATCGCATTTGATATGTTGCATTGTGTCGTAAATGGCCATCCCTGCCGTTACCGATCCTCCAGGACTATTGATGTACATAGAGACATCTTTTTTGGGATCTTCACTCTCCAAAAACAAAAGTTGGGCAATAATTAAATTCGCCACATTATCATCAATCGGTTCACCGATAAAAATAATCCGGTCTTTGAGGAGGCGGGAATAGATATCAAAGGCCCGCTCGCCAAACGAAGACTTTTCAATAACCATAGGTATCAAACTCATATATTTTTGAGATTAAGGATAACTCTAACCATTATACCTTATATCGTCATTCTGGGGAGCCCTATGGCGACTCCAGAATCGTACAACAATTAATCTATACGATCCTGGTCAAGCCAGGATGACGGGCACGATAACCCTTCCCCTTATCATCAAGGGGAGGTGGGTGAGGGTCTTTACTAATCGCCAACTTTTATTCACTACATGCTACTTTTGGGTGGCAATTTGCCACAGTCGTTCTATTGCTATTTGACCGGAAAGTAAAGTTTTCAATCTCTGCCTTTCCCCGGCCAGCTGATATTTATCGGCGATCTTGTCTTTCTCCTGTGGGTAAGCCTCTTGTAAGCGTTTAATTTCTGAGTCCACATCCGTATCGGTCGCTTCAATCCCCTCTTTTTTGCGAAAAGCATTCAACGATAGCCCTGCCAAAACGCGTTCCTTGGCCATCTCCTGCCAATCATTTCTCAATTTTTCCTCGGTAGCACCAGTCTTTTTGAGGTACTCTTCCAGCGTCATCTGACGATGTTCTAACTGATGTGTCAAATCATGCAACATTACTTCAATTTCTTGCTCAATTAAAGCAGGGGGTAAATTGACTTTGGCCACCTGCATCAACTGCTTGATCGCGGCTTCCTTTTGCCGATCAGTTTCTTGTTTCACAGCATCTTCTTGGAGAAACTTAGCAACATCGTCTCGCAATGTTTGCAGAGTCGCAAAATTACCTGCCGCTTTGGCCAATTCATCATTAATCTCGGGCAAAACTACTGCCTTAACTCGATGTAACTTTACGTTGAATTCAACAACCTTGCCTGTTAAATCTGATTTATGATAATCATCAGGGAAAGTTACCATGAAGGTCTTGTCTTCGCCTGCTTTCATCCCGACCAAAGCGGCTTCAAAGTCCGGTAAAAACACGCCGTCCCCCACAATTAAGGGATGATTTTTGCTTTGGCCACCCTCAAAAACTTTTCCTTCAATCTTGCCAGTAAAATCAATTTCTACCCAATCACCCGTCTGCACAGCACGCTCCACCGGATTAAACTTCGCCTGCTGACGCTGAATATTTTTAAGCATCCCTTCAACGCGGGTTGGATCAGCTTGTGGTATGTTTTGCTCTATTCGGATAGAACTATAATCCCCCAACTCCACTTCTGGCATCAACGTGATTTCAGCCCGGAAGACCAGCGGAGCAGACTGGCTTACTTTGTCCACTGATATTTTGGGTTGAACAATCGGCAATAATTGATGTTCCTGCAAAGCTATTAAATAGAACTTATTAATGGCTATTTCGGCCGCTTCCGAAACTACCCGGGTTTCCCCTACTTTATTAATAACTACTTCTAATGGAGCTTTACCCGGCCGAAACCCGGAGATATTTAAACCCTCTGACAATTTATCTGCCGCCTGTTTAACACACTCCTTCCACTCTTTCGCCTCCAATTCAATCCGAAGTTCAACCTTAGATTTTTCTACCTTCTTCTCTGATTTCATATTCAAAAATTACCTACAAAGCTATTATATCCTGCCCCAGACCATCCCCCCCGTCAACCCTCCCTGAAAAAGAAAACCACCCTTTCGGGTGGTATAAATGTACAACGAGTCAGGCTAACTAATCACGATAAAATTCTTTTCTCTCGTCTCCATCTGGAAGGGATTCGAACCACTCAAACCATTCCATGGAGTTAATCTCGAGACCAGAGAAACGACATCTCGCGTTGTCTTCTTCGAATTCCCCATCCTCATTTCGTTTGTAGCCGAGATTAATCATATCCTGTTCGCGAAACTTCTTCACAATAGTTATCAACAGGATATTCTGTGGTCCTATTTTTTCCTTACTGATAATTGCAAAGGGTGCCCCCTCTTCACACTGCCTCAAAGACAGCAATGAACCACATGTTTGCAAGTCACAACTGGACGAATCGAGAAACCATACGACTGTTTTTTCGATGATGCTTTCATCGTCTTTGATGGTTCTTTGGAAAGTGACCCAAACCTCCGGATCATACCGACTAATTATGGCTTTTTCCTGCGCCGCTTTCAGAAATGCTCTGTTTTTTTTGCCGACCAAAAGCCTCCAGGCTAAGGTCCATTCTCCTGATGATGTTTTGGCTCTAAACATTAGAGCACACTCCTTTTGGCGGTACAACCGCCTGAGTAGTCACATTGTTAATGTGCTAACTTGAACATACTCCAAAGCGGCTCTTTTGTCAAGAATTATTCGCTCCCAGAACTGATTTTCAACGGCTCAACGGGTTGAGCCGTTGGGGTTTTGCCCCCTCACCCGGGCATTGGAAGAGAGGCGTTTTTCCCTATTCCCAACCCGCCATTGGAGTTTGGGTGTTTTTGTTCCCTTCTAACCGGGCATTGGAGGAGAGGCGTTATGAAATGAGTAAAATCTCTGTGGGTGAGGGCCATGTTTGATCCCGCCCCAGTTTAAGATCCTGAAATAAATTCAGGATGACGGGAAAGACAAAGATCCCTCGACTTCGCTTGGGATGAAGAAATTAAACTGGGGCGGGAGAGTTTGGCCCATTAACACCCAGAGATTTTTGCCATTTCATAGCCTCGACGACTGGCCGGAGCTTTTACGCCACTTTTCCAGAAAAGTGGCAAGAAAAGTTTTATTGATTTTACAAAACCAGAGGAATTATACTCCCACCTCCCTTTACCCCGTTAGAAGTCTCTTGCCAAGAACTCTTCAATAATCAATACTATACTACTTGTCCCATGATATAACTTCTAACGGGGCAAGCCCCTCCTCCGGCAGGAGGGGAACTTAGCGGGTTTCGAAGTTAACAGTGTTGCTTGTATAAGTAGCTCCGGCTTTATCATAAACCTGGGCATAAGCGATATGCTGGCCCTTGATGCCACTATTAATTCGGGTTGTATAACTCCCTGAAGTATTTGGCAAAAATGATTCTTCTAATTTGTTGTCTAAATAAACCTCGACTTTAGTAATATCCGTCTGTTTGCCCCTATCGGTTAACCGCGCTGTTAAATCCAGCGGGAAAAAGCCAGAACTGGGGACATCCATTGTTACCACATCCGATTGCGTCTGCCCCGCTATGACACTAATGGAAGTTTCGATAGTACCACCATCCTTTTTGAACAACCGCGCCGTAACCAGGTGGGTTTTGCCATCTAATACTACGCTGGTCACATCGGCCGTCCAAGGGGCCGAACTGACCTTACGTATCAAACTACTGTCATAATAGAAACCAACATCCTGAACTCCAGCGGCATCGCGTACTGTAGCGTTAACAGTAAAACCACCGGTTAATTTATCACCATTCTGGGGCGAAGTAATACTAATCTCACCGCTACTAACCACAGATCCGTCATAGTACTGCGTCGGAGTATTGTTATAACCATTCTCCTTGGCCCACTTGATCACTGGATCCTCCCAAGCTGAATTATCCGGACGCTCTGAATGTAATTCGGCAAATACCCTATATTCCGTCTGATCTTCGGGCCAACTCGCTGGAGCCAAATAATCGGGGTTGGCTTTTACTACGCGCACCTTTTTGTGGATGGGATCCTGTTCGGTAGGTACATTCCAACTCGCAAATACTTCTGTCTTGGTGCTGGGAGTAGCATCAGTGGGTAATTTCCCTGATACTTCATCCACTACCACAGAGCGAATCCCTACCGGGACAGCAAACTCCCTCACCGGCATTTTAGCAGTCGCCTTGCGCATATACTCATTCCAGATAGGAGCCGCCACCGTGTATCCCGCGGCATGATCCATCTCGGTATTATTATTGTTGCCTACCCAAACTCCAGTAACAAGATCGGGAGTGTAACCTACCGTCCAACCATCGCGATAATCTTGAGTAGTCCCGGTTTTGGCACAAACTGGTCGGCCAGATAAGGTCAGGTGCCCCCCTGCCCCAAAAGTATAGGCCCGAGCGGCATCATCGCTTAAAACATTATTAACTAAATAAGCCGCTTCCGGGTCTAAAACCTCTCGCAAAGTATCTGGTCGGTGCTCTTCTAAAACCCGCCCCCGGCTATCTTCCACTTTGAGCACAGACATTGGTTTGGCTCGTTTGCCACCCGTAGCCAAAACTCCATAAGCCGATGTAAGATCTAATAACTTAACTTCAGCTCCTCCTAAAACTAATGATAGGCCATACCTATCCGGTTCGGTCATTGTAGTAATGCCCATCTTGTGAGCCAAATCGATAGCGGCATTCACCCCCACATAAGCTAAGGTTTTTGCCGCCGGTACATTTAATGAATTTTGCAGAGCAGTCCGCACCGAAACCGGTCCCCGAAACTTATTGTCATAGTTATATGGATCATATCCGCTCCCGAAATCGGTATGGACATCCATTAACATAGTGGCAGGATTATAATCCTTCAAGAAAGCTGCCGCATATACAATGGGTTTAAATGCTGAACCCGGCTGGCGCTCCCGCACTGTCACATTAACGTAGCCATCAATATCTGTATTGAAATAATCAGCCGATCCCACCATCGCCAAAATCTCTCCTGTGTTGGGATCTATGGAAACCAAAGCGGCATTGCTGGCATTATATTTTTCCTGGTTGTTCTCTGCCCGAGCGGCGATAATATCTTCCGCCGCTTTCTGTTTCTCCCAATCCAACGTAGTGGTAACGGTAAAACCGCCTTCTTCTAACGATCGCTCACCATATTTCTCTGATAACAATTCCTTTACATACATCACGAAATGCGGTGCCCTAATACTGTCTCGGCGCGGCAAGAAAGCTAATTCTTCGGTTTGAGCTTCCTGCATTTGTTTATCAGAAATATAACCTTCTTTAAACATCCGCTCTAATACCCAGTCCTTGCGGGGCAGAAGTCGTTTTTCATAGTCACCCCCAAACGGTGAATAATACGACGGAGCTTGCGGCAATGCCGCCAGGGTAGCTGCTTCTGCCAAGCTCATTTCATTAACCGACTTGCCAAAATACCCCTCCGCCGCTGTTTCTACTCCATAATAGGCATTGCCATAAGGGATGGCGTTTAAGTACATCTCTAAAATCTTGTCTTTGGTGTATAACTGCTCAATCTCTACCGCCAAAATGAATTCTTTCATCTTCCGAATAATTGACCGACTGGGGGTAAGAAAACTGTTTTTAACAAACTGCTGAGTAATGGTGCTCCCACCTTGCACTCCTTGGCCCGACAAAGGCTTCAAAATTAAACCCCGGATTAATCCGCGAATATCAAATCCTCCGTGTAGATAGAACTTGCTATCTTCGGCAGACACAGTGGCTTGTTTCACTACATCGGGAATGTCATTAAATGATACCAATGTCCGACGCCGCTCGTTATAAATGTCGTACAGCACCACTCCGTTACGATCCAAAACCTTGGTAGATTCTGTTGGCTTTTGAATAGTCATACTGGCCGGGTTGGGCAGACCGATACTTAAAACCGCTGACAAAAAAGACATCAACAAAATTATTACCACCGCTACGCCTAAAATAAGTTTGGGAATACTTTCAATCCCTAACCGACGCAACCAATGAGCAACCTGCCGTTTCCGCCGACGCGAAATCGCCCGGCGATGCCACCGTTCCCGTGCGACACGAGAATTATTTTGAAAAGGAAGTAATTCTTTCACCGATTTGATTACTTTTTACAAAACCCATTATATAACAAAGTAGCAGTTAATCTAAATCCTGGTGTCCCTATTCTGCTATAATCAAGACGTAAGAAAATCACTATGGTTAAACCAAATAATAACTCCGCTGACCAGATAATTAGCCGTAATGTGGAAGAGGTTATCACCCTTCCCAGTTTAACTAAGCGATTGACCTCAGGGCAAAAACTTCGCGTTAAACTTGGGGTCGACCCGACTAGCCCTGATCTCCATCTCGGCCACGCTGTCTCATTATGGAAACTGAAACAATTCCAGGATGCTGGTCATACAGTTATTTTTCTAATCGGTGACTATACTAGCAAAATTGGTGACCCCAGCGGACACAACGCCACCCGCCCAGTATTAACCGAAGAAGAAATTGAACAAAATGCCAAGACCTATTTGGAACAAGTAGAAAAGATTTTGGATGTGAACAAATGCGAAATTCGGCGCAATAGTGAATGGTACACCCCTATGGATTTAGCCCAGATTATTAAACTCCTTTCTCATGTAACAATCGCCCAAGTCACTGAACGCGATGATTTTAAACAGCGCACAAAGCAAGGCGGCGAAGTAGGTTTGCATGAGGCTCTTTATTCCGTGATGCAAGGTTACGATTCTGTCCAGCTTAAGGCTGATGTAGAACTGGGCGGTACCGACCAAAAACTCAATTTGTTAATGGGGAGGGACCTGCAAAGGAAGTTTGACCAAGCGGAACAGGACATTATGATTGTGCCCCTTCTTTTGGGCACTGATGGAGTGAAAAAAATGTCCAAGAGTCTGGGCAATTATATCGGTATCGCTGAATCGCCCGAAGAACAGTTTGGCAAAATTATGTCCATCCCCGACACTATTATGATGGATTACTGGAAGCTCTGCACCAATTTGCCTGAAACTGAATTAACAAATATTACTAACGAACTAAAATCAGGTACTAACCCCCGTGACATTAAAATCCGGTTAGCCAAAGCTATTGTGACAATGTACTACAGCTCGGCTGACGCCGATAAAGCTGAAGCCGACTTTATTAAAACTTTCCAGAAAGGTGAGTTACCCGAAGACATCTCCACCGTAAAAATCCCGATGGAGCCGACCAACATGATTGATTTGCTGGTCGTGGCGGGTTTAGTCGATTCCAAATCCGAAGCCCGACGCATGATTGAACAAAAGGCTATTAAAATTGATCGGCAGTTAATAACCGATCCTGAACAAAAAATCACCCCCCAAAGTGAGATGGTGATCCAAATAGGCAAACGCAAATTCGTCCGTCTACAATAACTTTACTATTTTGTTTAACCTGTTTGGATTTATCAGCTTAAGAGGTTGCTGAAAACACTGCGCAGATTACGAGCAATACCCAGGCGGTTTTTGATTTGGCGCCGGGCTTTCCACTGGCGAGAACGGGGTAAACGTGATCTCCTGGTAGCATCAAATTGCATTCCTTCGAAACTGATGATTTGGTCGTTTTTCTTCATAGTTGGGGTTAAGCTTAATATAGATTAACCCTCCTTCACTTATCTTTCTATTATACTCCTATTTTCTGATTAAATCAAGTACTTTTTAGCTCCCAGAGCATAAAAATCGTGTTTTTCCTCTTTACAGACCCAATCAGCAATCTACCGGGTATCGGCCCGGCTTTAGCCCTAAAATTCCAAAAATTAGGGGTTTTAACCGTGGCCAATCTTATAGATAACTATCCTCGCCGCTGGGAGGATCTTAGCGTAATTTCCCCTCTCGCCCAGGCCCAACCCGACCATAGAATAACCGCCCAAGCCAAGTTAATTTCTCTCGCCCATTTCCGTTCGCCATATAAAAGAATGTTTATCAGTAATGGCATCATTCAAGACTCGAGCGGGCCATTACCGGTGACTTGGTTCAACCAGCCTTACTTGCAGACCACGCTCAAGAAAGGAGAAACTTATTTTTTTAGCGGTAAGGTTGGCACATATCAAAACAAGCCTACACTGATGAGCCCAGTCTTTGAACGAGTTGATCAGGATCATGCTCCCTTGCATGCTGGTCGCATTGTGCCCATTTATGCAGAGACAGCAGGCATTGGGAGCAAGGTCATCCGCCGCGTTATGAAAACACTTCTGAACACTCTTCGTCACCAACCAGAAATCTTGCCGGAATCAATCGTGAAAAAATACCAGCTAATGTCCCAGGCCACTGCCTTAGAGAACATTCATTTTCCAGCTTCCCTCCCCGAGCTCGACCGAGCTAAATATCGCCTTAGTTTTGACGAACTCTTTATGATCCAATTGAGTTTGGTTTTTATCAAACATACCTGGAACCAACAAACCAGCCAGCCCATCACCACTACTAATGATTTTATGGATAAGTTCTCCCACCAATTAGATTTCCGACTCACCCTTAGTCAAATCCGTGCTATTAAAGATATTCTACGTGACCTGTCTTCCAGCCGGATTATGAATCGCCTTTTGCTGGGTGATGTCGGCTCTGGTAAAACAGTGGTGGCCGCCGCCGCTATTGTAGCCAGTGTCCAAAATGGTTATCAAGTAGCTCTAATGGCTCCAACAGAAGTCTTGGCCGTGCAACATTATTACAGCCTTTCCCCTTTGATGGAGAAGTTTGGTATCCGGACCACCCTTCTGACTGGGAGCATTAAATTGGCCTCTGCTTCTGAAATTGCTGAGGGTAAAATTGATCTCGTTATCGGCACCCATGCTCTTATCCAAAAACAGGTCGCTTTTGACCGCCTTAACTTGGTGATTGTGGATGAACAACACCGCTTCGGCGTCGCTCAGCGTTATCAACTAAAAAACAAATCTGCAGGGACTTCCCCACATTTTCTTAGCCTAAGTGCTACTCCCATTCCCCGAACTATATTTTTAGCTCTATTTAGTGATTTGGATGTTTCAGCATTAACCGATATCCCCCGCGGACGCTTGCCGATTATCACCCGTCTGGCCACAGCCAATAATCTCACTCGGGTACAAGCATTAATTAATAAAGAAATTGTGACTGGCCATCAGATCTTTGTTATTACTCCTCTTATTGCGGAGGATACAAAAACCCAGCGGGCCTCGATTGCTTCAGAGATAAAAAATCTATCTCGCCTTTTCCCTAAGGCCAGGACCGCTACTTTACACGGCCGCATACCAGCCGAAAAAAAACTCAAAATTATGCGCGATTTCAAAGCCGGACAAATAGATATTTTGCTGGCCACTTCTGTTATTGAAGTAGGCATTGATATCCCTACCGCCACCGTTATTTGGATCAAGGACGCCGAGCGCTTTGGTTTGGCAGGACTGCACCAACTACGTGGACGCGTAGGACGCAGTACGCTTCAATCGTACTGCTTGATAGAAACCAAAACGGACGATCTGGAAAATTCCGAACGGCTTCGGGCATTTATCAAAATTAAGGATGGCACTGCTCTCGCTAAAATGGATTTGGCACTACGCGGTCCCGGTGCTTTCTTTGACACCCAGCAATCCGGTTTCCTACGATTAAAAATTGCCAATCTAATGGATGAAAAATTAATCAAAACTACTCATCAAGCCGCTATCAATCTAATCCAAACAGATCCCCTGCTCAAAAACCATCCCGCGCTTAAGCAAAAACTCCAGTTGAATTTTCTCCCCCATTCTGAGTAAATAAAAGAGGTGGTGCAATTTTTGGTCAAGTTTTACCATCTGTACTTTTACTTATCACCTTGAAAGGAGGTGAACAATCATGCCTGAAACTCCAAGGCAAAGCAAAGAAAGCACTCTGGTTGAGCTGTGCCAAAGATGGCTTGATACTGGGGATGATACTTTAGCAGACGACATCGACGAACAGTTAGGGGGGATATCCCCAATCATGCTGTTCAGGATCAAGCAACAGCTCAGCACAACCTTGCCCATCCGGCAAACGGAGTTTGGCCCCCAATTGGACCACAAACGGTGCCAGGGTAGCAAACAAATCAAAATACCCTTGCCGATAGCCTCCAACAAAGGAAAGGCCAAAAGAGCGGCCAAAGCAAAGAAAAAGGAAGAGGAGAAACAACAATGCGTCGAAAAAACTTGACCCACTAAACCGGAACCAACTATCATCATTTATACCAGGTTCCGGTTTCTTTTTAGTAAACCCCATTAGAGTGGTAATGATAAATTATAATCAGTGCGGTATGGCAGTGCTATTTCTAACGGGGTAAGCTGAGGATGATGACTTTCGATTATGAAAAATTATTAGACCGCATTGCCCTTCCTTTGGGGGTAGTGCTAACATTAAGCATCTTGGTGGGAGCTTATTTTATCATCCGGCACAGCCAGGACACTACTCCAACTGTAGTCGCCGGCGAACCAGTGACAATTGATATCGCAGGTGCTGTTGCTCAGCCGGGAGTATACGAGTTAGCCAGCGGACAAATTATCGAAGATGCTATCCAAAAGGCTGGCGGTCTTACTGACCAAGCCGATGCAGAATTGTTAGCACGCACGATCAACCGAGCGGCCCTGCTTGCTAATCATGGTAAAATCTATATCCCCATTAAAGGAGCTGTTCCTCCTGCTGGTAATACTATCGTGAGCAGTATAAGCGGCTCCTCGATCGCTGGGCCAGTGAACATTAATACGGCCAGCTCGGCCGAGCTGGATACCTTGCCTGGCATTGGCCCAGTTACAGCTGGTTACATCATTGACTATCGCACAAAAAAGGGCCCATTCAAGCGCAAAGAAGACCTGATGAAAGTTACTGGCATCAGTTCTGCTAAATACGACAAACTGAAAGATATAATTACTATATAATTTAATCAGTGGACTCGTCCCGTTAGAAGTCTCTATCCTTCCGGGGCGGCAAAGGCTTAATTATTTATTTCGTCAGTTAGTATCGCCAGTGCCCAAATATGCGATACTTCTAACGGGACGAGTGGCGAAATGGTAGACGCACTAGCTTTAGGAGCTAGCGGGGCAACCCATGAGAGTTCGAGTCTCTCCTCGTCCACCACAGCTAATGGGGAGTTTATGTTATCTGCAACACAAAAATCGCATTTTACCTTAACCATCAATTGATAGCTGGACTAATTTGAATTATAATATCAGCAGAGCATCAGGACTTTGACAAAGGAAGTGCGCTCAGGGAAAAGTTGTGATGTTTTATTTACCCTTAGCCAAGTTATTATTAATTTATATTAATTTGAAAGGAGCCGCTTATGCAAGGAGATAATCTTCTTAATAATTGGGGTACGGCTGTGCTTACCCCTCTGCAGGACATCTGGTATCGGTTTTTAGTCTTTCTGCCAAACTTAGTTGGCGCTTTGCTCATCCTAATCATCGGATGGATCATCGCCAATGGCTTAGATCGACTAGTAACCCAGATCCTCAAGCAGATCAAGTTAGACGCAGCTTTAAACAAAATTGGTTTTCGGAATTTCTTCCGCAAAGCCGGGGTTGACTTCGAAACCTCCGATTTTATCGGTGGGTTAGTCAGATGGACTATCATCTTGATAGCCTTCCTGGCCGCCGCTGATGTGTTGGGGCTTGCTAAAGTCACTGATTTCCTTAATCAGATTCTCAACTACGTACCGAACATCTTTGTCGCCGTCGCTATTATGCTAATTGGTATGTTGGCTGCCAACTTCTTTGCTCATGTAGTGAGAGGGGCCGTTGGTGTTGCCCACATCCGTTCAGCTAACTTCTTGGCTACAGTTACCAAATGGGTTATTTGGATCTTTACTATCCTCATCGCCCTGAATCAATTGGGAGTAGCCAGCGTTATCATCAACTACTTGATGATGGCTATCTTCTTCATGATCGCTTTAGCCGGAGGCCTTGCCTTTGGTCTGGGAGGTCAAAAAGCCGCCAGTGAAGCTTTGGACGATATGCGCAAAGAAATCAGACAGCGCGATTAATCTATCTTCAGAAATTACCAAAAACCCGCATCGAGCGGGTTTTTGGATTGGGCGAAATGAAATATTGTATTATAAAGAATAATTTTGCACTTTTAAGAAGGAGGCTGGACTGCGCTAAATCCGCCTTCCCCCCGCTTGATGCGGGGGTTTTTTATTTCATTTCGCCCAACTTAACCGATACTTGCGTTTCTTTAGTAGATCGGATGAGTTTGACAGTAATTGTATCGCCAGGTTTATATTTACGAAGCAGTGAGATCAAACTGGTGTTTTCGTTAATCTCTTTTCCATCGATACTCACTAAAATATCGTTTTCTTTGATACCAGCTTTGTCGGCTGGACCGCCCGGAGTTACCGCCAACTCACCTGGGTTATCGCCTCGCGTGATCAAAACACCTTGGGTCACACTCATATCGTTAAGGGCGGCCACTTCTTTAGTAAGAGTAATATATCGGATTCCCAACATTGGTCGGGAGATTTTTCCGGAAGCTAAATATGAATCTATCGCCGACTTAACGCTATTAATGGGGATGGCAAACCCAATCTGACTTCCTTGTAGATCCACTGCCGTATTAATGCCGACAACTTGCCCAACCAAATTAATTAACGGTCCACCAGAGTTCCCGGGGTTGATGGTGGCATCAGTTTGAATCATCCCCTCTAATCGTTCGGAGGTACCGTCACCTCCTCCAGCAGTAATGCTTCGACCAATAGCACTAATTACTCCCGCTGTCACCGTATTTTGGTATTCCCCTAAAGCATTACCAATAGCTACGACGCGCTGGCCTACTTTTAAGGCATCTGAATCTCCTAAATCTGCTACTGGCAGATTGTTAGCACTAATCCTTACTATAGCTAAATCGTTCAGAGAATCTTCTGCCACTACTTCTGCTGAATAGCTCTTGCCGTCAGAAGTTAGCACGGTATAATCAGCCTGGGTGCTCACTACGTGCCGATTAGTAGCAATCAGGCCATTGGACTTGATGACAAATCCTGTGCCTGCCCCCTTCTGTTCAAAATTACCAAAAATACTTTGGATATTGCGGGTGGATACAATGCTCACCACCGAAGGGGATACTTTAGCTACAACATTAATGATGGCAGAATCCTCCTCCAAGGTAACTGTTTCTTGCCGATTGACCAGTTGGGCAACCGAACCCGTACCTTTGTATTGATACCAACCGCCCCAAACAAATAAACCAATCAGTAAAGCTCCACCTAAAACACCACCGAATAAACTGTACCAAAAATAATCCAGTGCCTTTTTGTCCATCTATTTGAACTTATTAATTATAAGATACTAGGAACCAGAATAAACAACCAATCGAAGATAAACAGCGCCAACACTAAAACTAAGGCTATTCCAATATATTCAAACGCAACCCGCACCGTCAAATTGCCTCTTAAATAATGCGCCACCAGCTCGGAGAATAAATAATATACTACCAGGAGTAGGAAGGCTTTAAAATAAGCATTCTTATACCAAGCACTAGTCATCCAGACTATTTCCTCCCCGATCAAGGCTAATAGCACAGCATATAACCATAGCTTTTTTCGGGGCAAATCTTGTCGCCAAAATAACAGATACAACGCCAAAATAAGCTGAACAGCGGTGGCTACCATCAACCAGACTACACTTATATGATAGAACCTGACCAGCAACATCAAAGATAATGTAGCAACAAAAAGAATCAGCAAATTCACCGATCCTAACCAATTCATTGCTGGCAAGCTCCAGTGACCAGAGTCAATCCGGTGCTGGTGGCAGTATGCAATAAACGCCGCCACTATCGCTATCACCACAATTGTCAGTTGAGCTTGCCAAAGATTGAACAAAGAAAACGACAAAAACCCTATACCAGATAATACGCTCCACAATAGTTCCGCGGAAAATATTGCGACATCGCGCTGGAATTTGGCGTTACTAATCCACCAAGCGAATAAAGTTACCACTAAAACAGCCGCTCCCACCCACCAAATGAGTAGCTTCGGCCACCAGTACATCGCCTCCAGAAGGCCAAGTAGGATCACTTCCAAGAGTACTAATTTACGGTAACTCCACAGCCAATCCCAGATCATCTTTGTTCTTTGCTAATACTAATTAGACGCCTCGCTCCCCAACACTATTCTGGCCAATGCTCCCGTGGTAGTTTCTATCTTATCCGTCCCAATATCTGCTTTTAGACTCTCTGCCAATTTGCGTACTTCCCAAATTCTTTGACCTCCACTAAGATCGTAGACTATCGTACGCGTGAATCCTTTAACCGCATTATTGCCCACACTGACTATTATGTAACTATCTTTTTCCAACTGGGTAGCAATCTTCCGAGCCAAACCAGTGATATTAGTGCCATTCAAAACTTCTACTTTTAGTGGCTCTGCATTAACCGGTTGGTTTAACTCTTCTGCCGGAGTTTCACTCGAAATAGTTTTGGCGACATAGTCGCTGATCACCTTTAGATCATCACCTACTGGACGCAATACATAAATCTCATCCACCCGAGTACCATAGAGTAATCCGGCTGGCGAGTCATCAAAGACTTTATGCACAAGTTTATTGACATCCCAATCCTTGAATAAAGTAATCATCCGTTTCAACTCACTCAATTTCATATTAGTTGTGAAATGATCGGCCAGGATATCCATAGTTGCAATAACTTTGGCTGGATTACTTAGCCAATTCAACTGCATCGCTTTATCCTTAGCTGCGATCAAAACCTTCTGCTGACGCAAGGCTCGGTCAAAATCAGAAGTAGATTGCCTGGAACGAGCATATTTTAACGCTGTAGCTCCATCCATAGTGTATGTCCCGGCTTTGATATCAACTATTTCATAACCCTTAGTCTTATTGGGGTACTTATCGTCATACAAATCTTTGTCCACCGTTATAGTTACGCCACCTAACTCATCAATCAATTTGCTGAACCCCGAAAAATCCAATTTTACGTAATAAGGAATATCCAAACCTAAGACTTCTCCTGCAATCTGAGAAGTCAGTTTCCCTCCTCCGCCCGTTTCCTGATTATTTCCAATTTCATAAACCGCATTGATCTTAGTGTTGCCATAACCCGGCACCCGGACGTATAGATCCCGCGGGATAGAAAATAGAAAACTATTTTTATCTGGCTGAGTTGAAAGACTGGCAACCATTAATGTGTCTGTGAGATTTGGCCCATCATCTCCTTCACCCGGTATACCCAACAGCACTATATTCACCCGACCTTGCGTTTCTCCCACCAAGCTCGTGGTACCAAAAGTAAATAAATCTTTTAAGAGAGATTCTTTGGATACTTGCCAACCACTGAGAGCTAATTTAGTAGCAAACCAACCCAATAACAATAGAACCGCTATTACAAAACCGATACCTACAAATCGGCCAACCCGGCTACGCTTCTTTAGAATATGCACCGTATCGACAGCGGTTACTTCCGGCTCTTTGGCCATCGCCAAACTCTTACTTACCCGCACTCGTGTTTTTAGATCCTTCTTTCTAATAACCATTTTCCTCTTTACTCTTTTTAAAGACCTTAGTACTTCCTTAATATAACAGAAATGAATTGACAAAAAAATATCTTGCTTATCACAATAGAGATAGGCTTTTAATTAATCGCTCCTATGGCCAAAGTGGCAACCCCTAAAACTACTTCGCGACATGCCCCCAAAACATCAATCGGGCTATCTCTACTAATTGCCGCATTATTAGTAATTGTGGGGACCATATCCTTCCTTTATGCTGACGGTCTGACTACCTTATACCAATATTGGGCGGCGCTGGCCACCCCCCATGTGCAGTTGGAAATTACTCCTCAAGCTACTAACATTGCTGCTGATAGCCCCGACCCCATTTTCATTGATATCCAATTAAAAAACACTGAAGGGCAGTTATTAGACGGGAGCAATATTAAACTTACTACTGTGAGTGGCCAAGCCACTATAGATCCTGCTACCATGTCCCCAGCTGATGTGTCTCAGCGTTTTTGGTTGCAGGCCCCTGACCAACCCCAAACAATTATCTTGGCATTCTCTTATAAATATTTGATTAAAAATCTCATCATTGAGGTGTTTGATCCTGCTCCACCAGCCAAGGCTACCATCACAGCACCCCTAACTGATACCCTCCTCACTACGGCAACCCCGATTGTATCGGGCGATGCCCCGGATAATACCCAAATAGAAATATATGCAGACGATCTGCTCAACACGACTACCGAAGTTAAAGACAACCATTTTTCTGTCAACACAATAGCGCTCCGCAGTGGAAAACATAAAATATTTGCTGTTGTTGTTAACCAATATGGAATCCGCAGTCCTGCCAGCGCTTCTGTGACCATAGATATCCGAACTCCCAATCCGGAGATCGATTTAACAAATTTGCGCATTAACCCTAACCCAGTGAAAGTTAGTGAATCATTCCAGATTTTTGTCCCCATCTCTTCTCACACTCAGGCTGTCCAACTAATGATTGATGGTCGGCCTTACCCTCTCTTCGACACCAACAATTCCGGAGTCTTTAGTGGAGTAATCCCATCCCCTCACTATCCTGGGATTTATCGACTTTCTTTGGTTGTTACGACAGCTGGCGGAGAAAACATCCTTACGGAAAAAGTGGCTTCCCTACAGGTAAATTAGCCCTTACCAGCTTGACAAACCCTCTTTATCTTGATAATATAATCATCGGTTATAGAGGATCTGTAAAACAGCTTTTATATATAGGGCCTACTATTAAGAAAGGTTAATTTACACCTTTCTTTTACAGCCTATTAAACCACGAGGAAAATCATAAACACCTCATCTAAGTTCCCTTTTTCGTCTCGTCGCCGCTCCGGAAAGGGCAAAAAAATTAGTCTTCCTACTGCTGAACTATTGCGACAAATCGGTCACTCCAAACATGGTCTCAGAAATATTAAACTGAGTCGGAATTCTGGTAGCCGTCATAACCCTTTTAAATGGCAACGGATGTCTCGCAATCTGGCAGTTTATAATACCCGCTGGTGGATTGTTGGTTTAGCAGCCGTGGTAATAATTTCGGGTTTTAGAATCTATCCTGCTCAGGATATCGGTGGTGCAGCTACGGCTACCAGCGCGCGATATCGCACAATCGCTCAATTGGCCTCCACTGCCGACTTAGAAGAATTGGGCAATCCATCATTTAACAACTCTGAATATACTATTCCCCTGGACAGCAGTGGAGACTATTTCTTCAAAACTGGGCAAACTGAAACTATCATCAGCCGCAGCTCCCGAAAAGCCACCATCCAATACACTGTGCGCTCAGGCGAAAACCTGAACACTTTGGCCTCCGATTTTGGCGTGACTGTCCTGACTATAAAATATGCCAATAATTTAACCAGCGACACACTCAAGGTAGGGCAGGAATTGCGGATTCCGCCGATTGATGGGCTATTCGTAACCATCAAGCGCAATGATACTTTGAGTAGCATCGCCAGCCGGTATAAAGTTAAGGTTGATGACATCGCAAAATATAACGACCTGACTACGGGCAATCCCATTTTTGCCGGTCAGGAACTACTGATCCCCGGAGCCGTCATTCCTAAAACCCAAACCAGCACACCCACTGCCAGTAACATCAATGTCCCCTCTTATAGCCCAGTATCTTACTCCGGGAAATTTATCTGGCCCACCGAAACACCTACCCACTTTATTAGCCAAAATCCCCGTCTTGGGCATATGGCTGTTGACTTAAACCGCCTGAACGGATGGGGTATCTACGCCAGCGCCGCCGGAGTAGTACACACTGACACTGGCTACAACGGTGGTTATGGCAATCTCATCAGCATCAACCATGGTAATGGCTGGAGTACTAATTATGCCCACTTAAGCCAGTTCAAGGTTAAATCAGGAGAATATGTCCAACAAGGCCAGTTGATCGGTATTATGGGCACTACGGGGCGCTCAACGGGGTACCACCTTCACTTTGAGATCCGTCAAAACAACAAGCAACTGAACCCTCTCAATTATCTGCCCCGCTAATCTAAGATTTTTTTTCCAGAAAATTTATCTGTAGTATAGAGCTCTGATCTAATCTCGGCACTATCCCACTGCCCTAATTTCTGATAAAAATTTATAAAAAATATCAGCGTCCATAGTACACACGGTATATACCGTGTGTACTATTAGAATTTGCCATTTTATATACATAAATTTGGAGGTGGGTTGCTTCTCTCGAATTGATGTCGCACAATATAACTATGAGCAGCCTTAGCGTACTTATCGATGATTTTCTTGATCACTTAGAGATTGAAAAAAATCGGAGTCCTAAAACTATCGAGAATTACGCTCATTATCTTAGTCGATTTGCCGAATTTGCGGCTTCGGAAGAATCTCACGAGCTTTCTCCTTCTCGCATCACCCTCCCCTTAATCCGTAAATATCGCCTACATCTTAACCGGACCAAAGACCATCAAGGCCACCCACTTAAAGCCGTTACCCAAAATTACCACATTATCGCCTTGCGCGCTTTTTTGAAGTTCTTAGCTAAACAAGATATTAAATCTTTGCCCGCCGAAAAAATTGAATTGGGCAAAACTACCGAAAGACATATTGATTTTCTTGGGTTAGATGAGCTCAGCAGTATTTTCGCCGCCGTCCCCCGAGATGATAAATTGGAGTCACTTCGCGACCTGACTATTTTAACCGTGTTGTTCTCTACTGGTCTCCGCGTTTCCGAATTGACTAACCTAAAGCGCAAACACATTGATCTTAAGCGTGGAGAATTTATGGTTCGGGGAAAAGGCGATAAACCTCGGATAGTATTTTTGTCTAAGGAAGCCGCTCAATTGGTGCAAACCTATTTTAAACGCCGAACCGATAATGCTGAATCTGCTTTTATTTCTCATGCCGGTGCTATCCCGCATGAATCCTTGACCCCCCGTAGTATCCAGCGCATCGTCCAAAAATATGCGACTTTAGCTGGGCTCATAAAAAAAGTCACTCCGCACACCCTCAGGCATTCATTTGCAACTGACTTGCTAATTAATGGGGCTGACATCCGCTCCGTTCAAGAGATGTTAGGACATTCTTCTATCACCACTACCCAAATCTACACCCACATCACCAACCCCCAACTCAAAGAAGTACACCGTAATTTTCACAACAAATACAAAAAAGTAAAAGGTTAAGGAATCTTACCTACCCTACAACTTTTTAGCAAATCATTCTGAAGTTTATAGGCATTGGCGTGGCCAAGATAGCCAAGGTATGAGGGTATGGCTTTAGCTAATTTATCTAACTCACCTTTCTTCAAGAGCTGTCTGATTTTCTTAAATATCCTTTGGGCTGTTTTCCGTCTGGGAATTGAGTAGTGCGGTAAGGCCACATAACCGACATAATCAATCCCCCAGTTAAACTTCCTCAGATGTATCTTATTAGGATGGATGTTAAGTTTGAGCTGAGTTTTGATAAATTGATTAACCTCTAACAAATACCCTATTAACTCATTTCGATCTGAACTTAGGAACATAAAATCATCGGCATAACGGAGATAATGTTTAGCTTTTAAATAATGTTTCGCAAACTTATCCAAAGGATCTAAATAGACATTAGCAAACAGTTGCGAGGTGAGATTCCCTAATGGTATACCTCTACTGGGTGAGTGTTCAAAACTGTTAATAATATTCTGAAGCAAATCTAACAACTGCTCGTCATTGATTCGCTCTTTTAATAAATCCATCAATATCTTATGGTCAATGCTGTCAAAGAATTTACGGATATCCGACTTTAGAGCAAAACAGGGTTGAGTATAATTTTTACTTATCTTTCTGACAAATTTCTGTAGCTGAATAAAAGATTTATGAGTGCCTTTGCGGTTTCGGCAAGAATAACTATCATAGATAAAAGTTTTGTCGAAACACGGATAGAGCACCCGATAAATTGCGTGGTGGAGCAGGCGATCGCGGATGCCTGATTTGCTAATCAACCTTACTTTTGGATCAGTAATTTTAAACTGTTGATAATTCCCATGCCGGTAAGCACCCGTGACTAAATCGTGATGTAGTTGAAAGATGTTGTCTTCCAGAGTATATTCAAATGTCATAACATCTAACTTACTCCGTTTGCCTTTCCTAAACTCCTGCCAAGCCAAGAACAGATTTTCCAGAGATATTACTTCACTAAAACTAACATGATCAAAAACTCTTCTTTTAAGACCCCCCCCCCCAACGAAATTTTGAGTTGATCCCAATCGTTCAGCGATTGTATGACTTCTACCATAATTTGCATGATTGCTTGTTAAAATTCCCTAAAATTGAACGATACAGCTTAGGCCAGATTATACAAACCAGCACTCTAGATTTAATCGAGAACATCATTATAGCCAGTCAAACTTCAGATACAATCAAGAAATATCATTATCTCGGATTGGCACACGGTAAGCTCGAAGTCATTAAGCTATTAATTCGGCTGGCATCTGACACCAACAGTTTAAGTGACAAGCGCTACATCAAATTAGAGTTTGAATTGCACGAAATAGGAAAAATGCTGGGAGGTTGGGTCCGATCGACAAAAAACTAGCCGAGAGAACTTCCAGGGAACGGCACCCCAATTCCAGTTGGAATTGCCATCGTTGTCGTAGTTGACGTTCAGACCATTGTCGGCATTGAAGTTGACATTCAACCAGTTGCTGGAACCGCGACGATATAGCTTCCTTCTTATCCATCCCACTGCCACAGAAAATGTCTGTTGGCTGTATTTTATTTGTGCAAATAGCACGACTTAGAAAGAAGCAAGAAGTTCTCTCCGCTGGTTAGCTCTCCTGACGATAACTTAATCCCTTACCATCAGCTCTGGCTGTCCAGAAGAGAGGAAACGATGGACTGAATGATTGGATCATTCAGCCTCACTACCATTTCTAAGCCATTATACAGCAAGAGCCCGTCTCCAACGGAGACGGGCTCTAAAAAAGGCAAAAGATCAAAGAGGAAAAAGGGCTCAAGCTCCCAGGGGAGTAAACTTCCAGGGAACGGCACCCCAACCCCAGCTGGAATAGCCAACGAAGCCGTAGGAGATGCGCAGACCATCGCCGGCATCGAAGCTGACAAGCAACCGGAAGCCGGAACCGCGACGATTGCGACAGCGGATCCATCCTCCCATAAAGAGGATGCGGCCGAATGCCATGGAATGCCGGATCAGGAGATACAGCATCTCTTCAGCAGAGGTCAGGTCGCTTCCACCTTGCTCCTTGGCCCAGGCCAGATGACCGTTGTAATCCAGGTTGAAGGGCCGGTGGGCACTGTCGGTGGACTGCATAATGGTGCTCAAATCGCATTCGAGCATACCTGCCTCGGTGGGAATCTCGTCGCCATCGCAATTCGGAGAGGAGTTGAGCTTGATGCCGACTTTGGCAGCAAGTTCGAGAAGTCGAGAACGGGTGAGGCCAGACGGGATAAAGTAGTGATTAATTCCGAACTGACCTTTGGTGGCCATCTGTTTGATGCGCAGAGCATCATTTTCTTCGACAACAGCATCCATCAGGCCGAGCTGGATCATGGCATTGGTTTCTCGCTCGATCCATTCGTCCTTGGACATCTCGTTCACAATCAGCTTGCCGGTCATGGCCAGCCAAACCTGACGGCGATAGACCGGATCGTCGATGACCCGCTGGAAACAGCGAAGCACCATCTCCAGATTTTCGCCTGCCAAGGTTACTAACCGGCGGATAGCTTCCGCCACTACAAATAATGAGTTCATGATGAAGATCACGGATGTTCCTTAGGCATCCGTATTCCTCTTTCAATTAGATTTTAAGGCACAGGGTATTTAACGCCTCAATATTTTTAACATATCACAAAATCCGCTCCCAGTCAAGAGTTTTCCGCTCCCAGCCCTGATTTTCTGGTTATACGATTCTGGAGTCATCCGATGCCCATCGGCTTCTCCAGAATGACGCCTTAGGCCAGCCACTGGAACTCGAGCGTTTTCCCCCAACCCGCCATCAGAGTTTGGGTGGTTTTGTCCTCTACCCCATTGAGCAAATTCAGATTGCTAATAGTAAAATTGCCCGGTATGGATGAGCATGTCTGACGACGAGTAGAACGAGGAGGAGTTTGCGGTTAAATCCAGAAAGGGCAATTTTAGTTTTTGGCAACTGAATTTGGGA
>JAZDKW010000001.1:0-13557 GCA_043802665.1 Patescibacteria group bacterium | reverse complement strand
AAATGTAGATATAATAAAGGAGTGAAAATTCAAATCAAAGTGATTCCGAATGCGAAAACGTCGAACGTTCCAGGGAAAAGAGCCGTGGAGGAAAAGGACGGGGTTTTGGTGGTGCGGGTGAAGGCGGTGCCGGAAAAAGGGAAAGCAAATGAGGCGGTGATCAAAATATTGGCCAAACATTTTAAGGTGGCGAAAAGCGAGGTGAAGATTGTCCGAGGGTTTACGGGGAGGAATAAAGTAGTGGAGATAGGTTAGAATGCTTGTTATTATTGCGAAGTTGTTGAGGATTCAGATAATAAACAAAAACATTTCTTCTGTTACCTTTCTAGAAAGGTAACACCAAAGTCCCAGCCAGTCACTCTGGCTTGGTATTTAGCTAAAAATTACCTGGCTGTTTTCGCTGGTATAACCAGCTCCACGCACTGGCAATTTTTAGAATACCTTACGTCTCCGCTCCAATGGCTGGAGTTAAAAGCCAAAACGTTCGGACTCCAATGGCCAAGACTAGGGGGAAACTTGGACTTCGCGGGGAGGGCCTGGATTATCGGGTCAAGCCCGATAATGACAACAAAAGGGGTTTGGATGCAGGAAGGTTGCCAGATGGGGGATTTTTGATACAATGGGAGCAGTATTTTTAATTTTGCAATAGCAAAATTAATCCTGCAGAGTCCAATCTATATCAGAAGAGACAAATGATCTATTTCTGACATCAGTCCTCCGTAGCTCACAGAGCGAAGGACGGATGAGACTGGACGACGCATGGATAGTACGACTCTTATTTTTTAAATATTAGATCTATGGCTCAATATGTAGAACAAAGAGTAGGGTTGTTTGTGGATGTGTCGAATTTGTATTATTCGGCTAAGGTGATGTACTCCAAAAAGGTTAATTTTAAGAATGTCTTAAAAGAAGCCCTGGGAGACCGTAAATTAGTGCGGGCGATTGCTTATGTTATCAAGGCGGAAAATCCGGAAGAGCAAAAGTTTTTTGATGCTCTGGAGGGCATGGGTTACGAAGTAAAGAGCAAAGAATTGCAAATCTTTTATGGTGGCCACAAAAAAGGCGACTGGGATGTAGGGATTGCAATGGACACCATTCGTTTGGCGCCGAAATTAGATGTAGTTGTTTTGGCCTCCGGAGACGGAGACTATATACCGTTGGTAGAATATTTAAAGAGCATTGGCCAACAAACCGAGGTAATCGCGTTTGGCCGAAGTGCGTCGGGGAAACTACGCGAAGCGGCTGATGCGTTTATTGATTTGGACAAGAACATCCGCAAGTTCTTAATTCCTGATCGCAAACCTCATGCCGAAATTTAATGATGTAAATCCACGAGTCGATTTTGTCGCCCAAGAGCTTGATATCCTGGAGTTTTGGGATAAAAATCAAATCTTTCAAAAGAGCACAAAACAGCGCGAAAAAGCGAAGCGCTATGTTTTTTTTGAAGGGCCACCGACCGCTAATGCCCGTCCCGGGATCCATCATGTAGAAAGTAGGGCTTTCAAGGATCTTTGGCCGCGCTTTAAGACGATGCAGGGGTATTTAGTGGAACGCAAAGCGGGCTGGGATACGCACGGGCTACCGGTAGAGTTGGCGATTGAGAAAAAACTTGGTCTAAGCAATAAATCCGACATCGAGAAGTACGGTATCGCAAAGTTTAATGCCGAGGCGCAGAAAAGCGTCTGGGAGTTTAAGGAAATTTGGGATCAAAGCACGAAACGCCTCGGGTTTTGGTTGGATTTAGATAACCCGTATATTACTTACGATCCGAAATACATTGAATCACTGTGGTGGATTATCAAGCAGATTTGGGATAAAGATCTTTTATACTTTGGATACAAAATTGTGCCGCAATGCCCCAGATGCGGGACTGCACTGTCTTCCCATGAAGTGGCGCAGGGGTATCAAGAAGTTGAAGAAAATTCTATCTATTTCAAATGCAAAGTTAAGGGGCAAGATAACACATATATTTTAGTGTGGACCACTACGCCGTGGACCCTGCCGGGAAATGTCGCGTTGGCGGTTTCTTCTGATCCAGCAATTTATTATTTTAAAGGGACAGTTGAGGCAATTGACGGTGAGTCGAAAGTTAATTTGAAAGTAGGAGATACAGTTATTTTTGCTCGTGAGGCAGGTCGGAATATATTCGGATCCCAGGGTGGGGTTTTGCCCAATGATGATACAAGATGGAGTCAGCAAGTGGAAGAAGATGGCAAAAAAATAGGGCATATACTGTTTAAGGATGTAGATCAACTGGTTGCGGGAGAAAAGCTGGTGGGTGTGGAATACGAGCCGTTGTTTCCAGGTGCTATCCCTTCTCGTCATGCTGAATTTATTTCAGCATCTGAGAAGGAGATCCTGAATCCCGTCCTACGCTCTTCGAGCTACGGAGGACTGACGCAAGTTCAGGATGACGGAGGGAAGGGACAGGATGACGGAAAGAGAAAGCCATGGTCTGTTTATCCGGCAGATTTTGTGACAATCAGCGAGGGTACGGGAGTGGTGCATATCGCGCCGATGTATGGCGAAGATGATTATAATTTGGGCAAAAAAATGGATTTGCCGATGGTACACACTGTCTCGGAAGAGGGTTTGTTTTTGCCAAGCGTTACTAAATGGGTGGGCAAATTTGTGAAAGATCCCAACGTTGAGAAAGAAATTGTTGCTGATCTCAAAGAGAGGGGCTTGTTATTCAAGGAAATGTCTTACAAGCACGATTATCCTTTCTGTTGGCGTTGCGGGACCCCGCTTCTCTATTACGCTAAGAATTCCTGGATGATCGCGATGACTAAACTGAAAAAAAAGCTCATCGCCGAGAACAACCAGATTAATTGGGTGCCGAGGCATATCAGAAAAGGACGTTTTGGCGAATGGTTGGAAAATCTGAACGATTGGGCGTTTTCGCGGGAACGTTACTGGGGAACGCCGCTACCGCTGTGGAAGAGTGCGGACGGGAATTATATTTGTGTTGGAAGTTTTGCGGAACTCCGGGAACTTGCCAAAGACAACCCCACCCAACCTCCCCTTGGCAAGGGAGGGGTGGATTGGGACAATTTTGATCCGCATCGTCCTTTTGTTGATGGGATTGTATTAGAAAAAGATGGAAAAGAATATCGCAGAGTGCCGGAAGTGATTGATGTTTGGTTTGATAGTGGAGCGATGCCGTTTGCCCAGTGGCATTATCCTTTTGAAAATAAAGAGCGGATTGATAAAAATATTTCTTATCCCGCAGATTTTATTTCGGAGGCGCAGGATCAAACCCGGGGCTGGTTTTATACTCTGCTCGCGGTGAGTGTTTTATTGGGTTACCCTGCGGCTTACAAAAATGTCTTGGTTTTGGGGATGGTTTTGGACAAGACTGGTAAAAAAATGAGCAAATCCAAGGGCAATGTCATCAATCCGGAAGAGATATTCAAAAAATACGGCGCCGATGTCGCCCGGTGGTATTTTTACAGCGTTAATCAACCTTGCGATTCTAAATTATTCGACGAGGATATGTTTTCCCAGATCATCCGCCGGTTTGTTTTGACGCTTTGGAATACCTATTCTTTCTTTGTGACTTATGCTAAGTTAGACAATTTTGATCCCGCAAGCGCGCCTAAAAAATCTAAAAATGTTTTGGACCAATGGATTATTGCCAAGTTAAATAAGTTAGTGGAAATTGTGACTGATTCTTTGGAAAAATACGATCCTTTGCGCGCGGCGCTGGAGATTGAAGCATTTGTCGGGGAGCTTTCTAACTGGTATGTGCGCCGGAGCCGCAAAAGATTTTGGCGTACAGTCCGCCATAGCCATAGCGAAGGCGGAAAGAGCGCTCCGCTGGATAGCGGAGATATCGATAAACAACAGGCCTATCAGACACTGCATCAAGTATTGCGCACTCTCAATTTAGTTTTGGCGCCGTTTATGCCATTTGTTACCGAAGCGATATATCAAAATCTGAAAAATGATGATGAAAGAGAATCCGTGCATTTATGCGATTGGCCCAAAACAGAAAAGGTGGATGTAAAAATTTTGGAAGAGATGAAGCGCACGCGGGAGATTGTGGAGTTAGGACATCATTTGCGCGAAGAAGCCAAGGTGAAGGTGCGCCAGCCCCTCCAGGAATTAAAAGTTAAGCAGGCTGAATTGCCAAAAGAATTAGCCGCGATCGCTTTAGATGAATTGAATGTAAAAAAAATAACCTTTGGAGCCGACGAGGATGAGTTAGTTACCGAAATTACGCCGGAATTAGAGATAGAAGGAATGGCTCGCGAATTAGTTCGGGCAATCCAGGCGCTCCGTAAAAATTCTGGTCTGGATGTCGCGGATCGCATCATTTTGCAATACAGCACCGGTGATGAATTGGTACAAAAGACTTTTGCAAGTTGGGAGGATTATATTAAAGGAGAGGTGTTGGCGACAGAAATTAAGGTTGGTGCCGCTGAATCCGCAGAAAATATCAAAGTCAATGGCCGCTCGGTTCAATTGAGCCTGGCGCGTAAGTAAGGGAAGTAGGCAGTTGACTTTGGGTGCCATCTCCTTATATACTTGGGAACGTAAAACTCAAAACCATGAAAGCAGTTATCAGAACCGGGGGCAAACAGTATTTAGTCAGTGAAGGTGATGTTTTGGCAGTGGAGAAACTCCCCGAGGAAGCGGGTGCCAAAATCACTTTTCCTGAGGTTTTGTTAGTGACTGATGATGAAGGAACAGATATTAAATTGGGTACCCCGATAGTAGAAGGCGCCAAAGTAGAGGGCGAAATGGTTGAACAGGTGAAGGCGGATAAGATTCGGGTATTTAAAATGCGCCGGCGCAAGCGTTACCGGAAGACGATGGGTCATCGTCAAAAACTAAGTCAGATTAAGATTGTTAGTATCACTGCTTAAAAACTCCGTCGATTGACGGAGTTTTTAAAAGGTGGGAGTGGCGTTAGCGGGCTGCAAGGGGGATAAAGGATTGCCAGATAAGTCGGAGAGGGGGTTGAACAAAGCAGCTGGAATATCAGTTGAGTAGGTAGGGGTATGGATACTCTCGAAATCCTCAAACGGATACAAAACTACCCAAACGCGGCCGATAATCTTATCGCGCGGCAAAACGCCCCAAGAGCGGGAGTCGGAGCTAACCGGTCGGTTATCACCCAGAACAAAATATTCATCGTCTTCGAGTGTAGTATCTAAATCAGCCACGGTTGCTACTTTAGTATAGGGCTCTACTAATTGGAAACCCTGCGGGTGTTCTTGGCTGTAAATAGTAACCTTGCCATTATGAATGGAAACTTGTTCTCCAGGCAAAGCGACTATTCTTTTTATAAAACTAAAAGCGGTGTTAAGCGGATATTTAAAAACTATTACGTCACCGCGCCGCGGAGTGTGGAACCGATATGAGATTTGGTCCACAATAATATATTGGTTATTTTCGAAGTTAGGCTCCATCGATTGTCCACTGACATAAAAAGGTTGAATAAGAAAGAAACGGATTAGGAAAGCCACTCCCAAAACTGTGGTGACGGTTTTGAAAACATCATAAATAAAAACTACCGTTCCCACAAAAATGGCTAAGAAAAGATTCCGAGGCCGCGGGGTTGGAGAATTAGTTAAAGCGCCCAGTTGGCTATGCATAAATTTATTATATGACGAGTAGTCTAAGTAACCAATAGGTTGTTAGATAAGTTGAGCGAATCACCGTAATGAAATGATATAATCGTCTTGAGAATAGGGCTCATAGCTCAGTTGGTTAGAGCGCACGGTTCACATCCGTGAGGTCAGAGGTTCGAGTCCTCTTGGGCCCACCAAGTATTGTTTACTATCCCATAGCCCCTTATAATGAGACTGTTATAAATTTATTTGGGGAACTATCTATGAAAAAAGTAGTTAAATCAATAGGCTACCTATTAGCCATTTCACTAATAGTGTTTTTATTGCCCGTGAACACTACTAAAGCTGCCGTTGCTCCTACCTATGTCTATGAATGGATATCTCAGAGTGGCACCATCAGTGCTGATGGTCTTGCCCATGAATTTGTTAATCTCCAAGCCGGACAAACTATTAAGTTAACCCTAACCTTACGCAATCAATCCGGTAATACTATTTGTTCCAGACAGAGACTCGGTAATCCCGAAGCCGGAAAACAAGTCCCAGTTGGTTCTTATGGCATTGGTAGCCAAACTCCGAATCAAGACGGGACTCCATCTTTTTTAGATCTATCTAGTTTTATTTTGAACAACAACCGCTTTACTTATTACGAAGGGGAAGATGTTGCTCCAGGCGGGACTATGACCATATCTTGGGATATCAAACTCAAAGATAACTTAGCTAATGGAGTTTATAATCTTTATGTACGTCCGGTATCTGAATATTTAGCTTGGACCAGACAAATTAAAAACGGTCAACTTCTACCCACCACTTCTTCAGACATCTTTTGGAGATTAGTTGTTGGGCAAATTAATCCTGGATACATTACTTATGCCAATTCTGAATATGGATTTAGTCTCTCTCACCCGGGAGACTGGAATATAGAAGAACCTGGGTACAATGCATATGGCTGGGCGGCGCTATTTGGGATGATTCGAGCCTCGGGCGCCCAGGACTATTCAAGCACGGTTGCGATATCTGACAATTCTCTAAATCAAGAAGTGCAACTTTTGCGAGATAACACATATGAATATAGTTTACCCAACGACCACGGTGGTCGGGGTTACGGGTATAGTATTTCCGAACAATCCACCACTCTAAATGGTATACCAACTTTGGCTGTAATAATTGTTAAAACATACACTCACCCTGATCCTGAATTATTTCCTGGTTATCAAGAGATTAATCATAACTATTTTTTGGAGTTGGGTGGACATGTTTTTGTTTTGCAGGGAGGAATTTGGGTGGAAGATGGACGCGTAGTTAATCTAGATGATAGCATCGGATTGGATATTATTAAAACTTTCCGCAGGCTATAGAATATCTGAAATCAATTCATTGAAGAATTAAGGGTATAGGATATAGAAGGAGTGGTTCTGTTTTGACCTGGAAATTAGCCAAAACTTCAACGGCTCAACCCGTTGAGCCGTTGAAACTACCGCCAGAAAGATCAGTTGACGGCGAGAAATTTTTCGGGTAGTATTCTAAACAGTAACAAATAAGCACGGTTTGGGGATCGAGAGCGTCCTGCCCCTCACCAGTTACAGATAACTGGAGATGGGTCTGTTCCCGAGATGAACTAACCGGAAGCATAAGGAGAAATATGATTTATCCCGTTAGAAATCTATCTGTAAAATCGCGCCGTACTGAGATACCGGGTAGTCCAACTGGCCTGTCGGTTTATATTATTCAAATAACTAATTTCTAACGGGATGAAAAAACCGACAGTTGAACAGATGTTAGAGGCGGGACTGCACTTTGGTCACCAGACTTTTCGGTGGCATCCAAAGATGCAGTCTTTCATTTTTGATAGCCGGGATGGCATTCATATTATTGATCTTGGCAAGACCGAGGAAAAACTTAACGAGGTGCTCAACTTTGTTCATCAGCTTGGGCAGGGGGGAGGAACACTGATGTTAGTGGGAACTAAGCGCCAAGCCAGCCCCATTATTGGAGAAATTGCACGAGCGGCTCAATTGCCCTATGTAGCCAATCGCTGGCCAGGCGGGTTGCTTACTAATTTCCAGACGATGAAAGGCCGTATCCGTTATCTTAAACAATTGCGAGAGAAAATGGCCAAGAAAGATTTTGGCGATTTGACGAAGCAGGAAATCGGACGCTTAGAAAAAAAGTTAGTTTTATTGGAAGAGGCTTTTGGCGGGTTAGATGCATTAGATGATTTGCCAGATGCTTTGTTTATCGTGGATGTTATCCGGGAAAAAATTGCTTTGAAAGAAGCGCTCAAGTTAGGCATTCCGATAATCGCAATGGTAGATACTAACGCCGATCCTACGGGCATAGAGTTTGTCATCCCCGCTAATGATGATGCCAAACAAGGAATCCAATTAATTACGCAAGCAATAGCGGATGCATATGTCTCGGATCGGCAAACTAAAGCACAAGTTTCCGCCAAAAAAGAGCAAGAGGAAGAAGAGATGGGCATATCCGAGCCGGAGTTGGAAAAAGTTTTGGCCCAAAAGGAAGTAGCTGAAGTTATGGACAAACAAGAGAAAGAAAAAAAAGAACTGCCCGGGAAGGGCAAGAAGAGTAATATTAAGCAATCGTAAAAGATATGGTGACTGCTAAATTAGATGACATAAAAAAATTGCGTGATTTAACTGGGGCGGGAATGTTAGACGCCAAGTCTGCTTTAGAAAATGCCGAAGGCGATTTTGATAAAGCGACCAAGTTGTTGATGGAGAAGGGAACTCAGTTGGCGGAAAGTAAATCCGAGCGGAGCACCTTGCAGGGAGTTGTCCTCGCCTATATTCATCCGGGAGACCGCATTGGTGTTCTGTTAGAGTTAGACTGTGAGACTGATTTTGTAGCGCGCAATGAAGATTTTAAAAAATTAGCGCACAACTTGGCTCTGCAAGTAGCTGGGATGCACCCGATTTACATCGCCCCAGAAGATGTCCCTAAAGAAGTTGTTGCTAAAGAACGGGAAGTCTATGCCGCTCAGATTAAAGATAAATCTAAAGCCGCCGCCGAAAAAGTTATCCAAGGCAAGTTAAATACTTTTTATGAATCGGTTTGTTTGACCAAACAGCCGTTTGTGCTCAATCAGGAATTAAAAGTAGAAGATATTCTTGCTGAAACGGTGGGGATTCTTAAAGAGAATATTAAAATAGCGCGGTTTGTGCGCTTTGAAGTGGGGGACCACTCATAATGGATAGTATTAAGAGTGAATTAAATCAGAAAATCGCAGGTGCTAAGCAACATCTAACTTCCGAATTATCCAATATCCGGAGTGGCCGGGCTAACGCCGCCATGTTGGATAAGGTTCAGGTGGAAGTTTATGGTCAGAGGCTTCCGATTAATAATTTGGCTACTGTTTCGGTGCCAGAGCCACGCCAGCTGTTAGTCCAGCCGTGGGACAAGACCAGTATCGGGGCGGTAGAGAAAGCGATTGTAGCGGCCGATTTAGGTTTAGGCGTAGTGAATGAAGGCGACAAGGTGCGAGTAAGCATTCCACCGCTAAGTAACGAACGCCGGGAAGAATTGGTAAAACTTTCCCAACGGATTGCCGAAGAGACGCGAATAGCTATCCGGAATCTGCGGCGGGAGGCTCTTGAGGCGTTAGACAAGCAATCAGCAAAAGGGGGAGTCAGTGAAGATGATTTAGAGCGCTGGAAGCGAGATTGCCAGTCTTTAGTGGATGCCGGGATTGTTGAGGTTGATAAAATCTTTGAAGCTAAGGCCGCCGAATTACATTCGGTCTAAAAGGATAATGCAGACTACAGTCAAACATTTGGCAATTATTATGGATGGCAATCGTCGCTGGGCCAAGCGGGAAGGCCAGTCTGCTTATAAAGGGCACCAGGCGGGAGTTTTGGCGTTAGATAAGGTTATCGGTGGCTGCAGAAAGCGCGGAATTAAATATTTAACCGTTTATGGATTTTCGACAGAGAATTGGGGCAGGACTCAAAGCGAGGTGAAACAGCTTATTGCTGTGTTGGAGGCCGCGATCAAGAAATACACCGATTTATTAAATAAAGAAAATTGGCAGTTGCGTGTAATTGGGCGGCCAAAGGATTTTCCTAAATCTACCCAGAGCTTACTTGCTAAATCAATGAACCAATTGCGCGACAACCAATCCGGGGTGCTGACTTTAGCCCTAAGCTATGGTGGCCGCGACGAGATTTTACGGGCGGTGGCCAAAGCTAAACTGTCTTCAAGCAAATTAACCGAGAAAGATTTTTCTGAACTTTTAGACACCAAGGGGATGCCGGATCCCGATTTGATCATTCGTACGGGTGGTCAGACGCGCTTAAGTAATTTTTTATTGTGGCAGTCCAGTTATAGCGAGTTGTATTTTGTTCCTACTCTCTGGCCAGATTTTTCTAACCGTCATTTAGATCAAGCTTTAACAGAGTATACCAAACGAAAAAGGAATTTCGGCAAATAATGTCTAACGAATTTTTAACAGAGTTGAAGCGAATCGGTCAGCAAGTTACTGACTACATTGTTAATTACCCAGCTATTGCCAATGTGCACCCCGAGTACCTGCGCAAAGGCGTTTTGTTTTATGTTCTCAAAGGAGGAAAACGCTTACGCCCAGCGATGTTACTCTGGGCTTGTGAGGCGGTGGGAGGAGACCCAAAATTGGCTTTGCCGGCGGCGGCGGCCATAGAACTCTCACATACTTGGACGCTAGTCCACGACGATATTATTGATAATGATGATCTGCGGCGAGGTGGCCCCAGTATGCACGCATATTTTCGGGAATCCTGGAAAAATCAGGTAGAGGCTCCTCAGCTCGATGCTTGGTCACGCGATTTAGCAATGTTGGTGGGGGATGTTCAACAAGCTATGGCTACCAGCATGCTTAATTCTTTAGATCCGGCTATTAACCGCGATTTGGTAACCTGGCTGATTGGAGATTTGGCGATGAACTGGGTTACCAAAGTTTTAGATGGAGAGATGTTAGATATGGAATATTCCCTGCGCCCCTTAGATGCAATTAAAGAAGATGATATCTTGGCGATGCTGAGCAAAAAGACTGCCTCAACCTTGGCCTGGTGCGGTCGGACCGGGGTGCTACTGGGCATTAATAAGTTGGATCCGGAGAATGAGTTTGTTAAACTAATAGAGGATGTATGTTGGGAGGCGGGTTTGGCTTTTCAACTGCAAGACGATATTTTGGGTATTATTGGTAACGAGGCGGAGCTGGGCAAACCCGTGGGCTCAGATATCTGTGAAGGCAAGCGGACTGTCTTGGTAACGTACGCCTACCAGCATGCGACTAACGAGCAAAAGAAATTATTAAAATCGGTTTTAGGCAATCATAAGGCAACCCCGGAAGAAATTTCGGCAGTGCAAGATATCTTGCATACCTCTGGCAGTATTGATTATGTCCACCAATTAGCTCAGCAATATGCCGAGCGGGCCAGCCAGTTACTTTCAAAATTTCCGCCGTCATCAGCCAAAGAATATTTAGAAGAATGGATTAGTTTTATTACTCAACGCAAATACTAAAATGTGGATCACCATTATCGCTTTTCTCTTAATTTTTAATCTGGTTATCTTAACACATGAGTTAGGGCATTTTTACTTTGCTCGCCGGGCAGGAGTGCGTGTAGAAGAATTTGGCTTTGGTTGGCCGCCGCGGATTTGGGGAAGAAAAGTTAAGGGCACTATCTATTCGATTAATTTGATTCCGGTAGGAGGATTTGTTCGTATCTACGGTGAAGGAGATGAATCCAGCCAGGAAAGAGAAGCCTTCGTGAGTCGTCCACCCCTACAAAAGATATTAGTAGTGACTGGTGGGGTATTGATGAACTTTCTTTTGGGTTTTGTGGTGATGATGGTTGGCTTAGGAGTAGGGATGTCTCCATTGTCTGCTCCGGTAGAAAATTATGTTAATGATCCGACACGTATTGAATCCCGCGTTGTCGTTACAGAAGTAGTGGAGGGTTCTGCCGCCGCTACTGCCGGTATTTTACCAGGCGACTTGATTTTGTATTCTTCTGATCAAGTTTTTAGCGAACCGGCCGAATTCAAAAATTTTATTCAAAATCAAAGCCAACGTCCTTTAAGTTTGGTGGTAAGACGGGGTCAAAAGGATTTGGTATTGGAAGCAACTCCCATCCGCAATTCTGAAGGACAAATTGAATTAGGAGTATTAATTGATAGGAGCATCAGCAAAGTGAGCTATGTTTGGTGGCAAATACCTTGGATCGCTCTCCAAGAAACTGTTCGGGTGATTGGATTAATCACCCTGAGCATAATTGGTTTGTTGGTTAGAATATTTACTACTGCAAGCGTTCCCCCAGAGTTAGCTGGTCCTGTGGGTATCGCCAAAATAACTGCCGATGTGGTGCAGTTAGGCTGGCTGAGAGTATTGCAATTCATTATCTTCTTGTCATTAAACCTGGGTGTAGTTAATTTAGTGCCTTTCCCGGCGTTAGATGGCGGAAGACTGGCATTTGTGTTGGCAGAACTGGTGCGTAAAGGAAAAAAAATTCCCAGCCGCGTCGAGAACATATTTAATGCAGTAGGTTTCGTGTTGATTATGTGGCTGTTGGTAGTCGTGACTTATAAAGACATACTCAGGCTGATTTAAATGATAATTTTAGATGGCAAAAAATTAGCTTTGGCCCAAAGTAAAAAGTTACATTCCCGCGTGGCTAAATTAAAGCAACATGGTCAGACACCGGGATTAGCAGTGGTGATGGTAGGTCAGCATCCCGCTTCCGCTGTCTATGTGCAGAACAAACAAAAGTTTTGCCAGGAATTGGGAATAAATTTTTATTTGGTAGAATTTCCGGCTACAGCGACTTCAGCCGATATTTGCAATAAGATTCATCTGCTTAACCAAGATAAAAAGATTCATGGAATTATTTTGCAGTTACCCTTGCCGGATAAATTGAGTGATCCAACGGGGTTACTATCCGAGATCGATCCCCGCAAGGATGTAGACGGTCTGCATCCCCTAAATTTGGGTTTACTGGCGTTAGGGCAGGAGATATTTGTTCCGGCTACGCCTAAAGGAGTGTTAGCATTACTGCGAGAATATAAAATTCCTCTCGCGGGTAGAAAAGTGGTGGTGGTAGGGTTTGGCCCGATCGCAGGTATGCCGCTATCCTTATTATTGGCGCGAGCAAAGTCCACAGTTACCATCGCCCAGGATAAAACCAAAGACTTGTCCATTTGGCTCAAATCTGCCGACATCGTTATATCGGCGGCTGGACAACCAGGACTGATTAAGGGTAATATGATCAAATCCGGAGCGGTAGTTGTGGATGTGGGTATTACTAAACGAGGAAAGCAGTGGCTCGGAGATGTTGATTTTGCAACAGTATCTAAGCGGGCAGGCTATCTCACACCAGTGCCGGGAGGGGTGGGGCCACTCACAGTAAGTGCCCTGATAGACAATGTCGTCACGGCGGCTGAATATTGGGGGAGGGGAGCGTAGATTTATTGCTTCTCTTGACAACCACTCCACCTTATATTAAATGTTAATGTATTCCTTGGGGCTTCCTTTTATATTAAGTTAAACATTTACCTGTATGGCTAATCAGGAACTGTATGTTTCCCGGGCAGGTTTAGAGGATTTGAAGGTAGAGCTGGATAAATTGCTGAACCAACGCAAAGGCATTGCTGAACGCATCAAAGATGCACGGGAATTAGGAGATTTGTCTGAAAATTCAGAATACATTGAAACGAAGAATAAACAGTCTTTTGTCGAAGGACGAATTTCTGAAATCGAAGCAATGTTAAAAATCGCTAAAGTTATCGATGATAGTAATCGGGTAAATGGCCGGATTGCTTTGGGGTCTCGCGTTAAATTGATGGTAGGTGGCGAAGCGCGCGAGTACGAAGTTACTGGCTCAAATGAGGCCCGTCCATTACAAGGTAAGATTTCTAATGAATCGCCTTTAGGACAAGCATTGTTGGGCCACAAGAAGGGTGATGTGATTGAGATCACTACGCCCGATGG